>JACQWT010000032.1 GCA_016209145.1 Deltaproteobacteria bacterium
GAGCGCGCTCGTGCCGAGCGCCAGGACCTGCACGGGCAAGGTCTTGCTCTGCGTCGTCCCGTCGCCGAGCTGGCCGTAGCCGTTGTCGCCCCAGCACCAGAGCGTGCCGTCGGCCTTGACCGCGCAGGTGTGGTAGACGCCGCCCGCGACCGCGAGCGCGCTCGTGCCGAGCGCCGAGACCTGCACGGGCGAGCTCTTGCTCTGCGTCGTCCCGTCGCCGAGCTGGCCGTAGACGTTGTAGCCCCAGCACCAGAGCGTGCCGTCGCCCTTGACCGCGCAGGTGCGACAGGTGACCGCTGTGACCTCGACGACCCCGCCCGTGCAGCTCCCCGCGCAGCAGAAGGGCGTTGGGCCCTGGCACGCGGGCCCACTCTGCCACGCGCCGCCCGGGTCGCAGGTCCGCGGCACGTCGCCCACGCAGTCCTTGGCGCCCAGCGTGCACTCGGTGCACGTGCCGGCCGTGCAAGCCCCGCTCGCGCAGTCCGAGCCCTGGCCGCAATTCTTGCCAAGCCCGCAGCCCGGGCAGCTCGGGCCGCCGCAGTCCACGTCGGCCTCCTGGCCGTCCTTGATCTTGTCGTCGCACTTGGGCAGCGCGCACTTCTGGCCCACGCACCAGTAGCCCCCGATGCAATCCGGGTGGCCCGCGCAGCTCCCGGCGCAGGTCGCGACCTTGCCGTCGCACAGGTAGGGATCGCACTTGTTGCCGGTGCTCGGCTTGCCGTCGGCGATGAGCCCATCGCTCGGGCAGGCCTTGCTCTGCCCGTCGCACTTCTCGGCCACGTCGCAGTCGCCCGCGACAGCGCGGCACGCGGTGTCCTTGGCCACGGCCGTGCACTCCCCGTCCTTGAACGCTCCCTTGGCCTTCGCGCACACGCCGCAGCCGCCGGCGCAGGCGTCGTTGCAGCACAGGCCGTCGGCGCAGTAGCCGCTCGCGCACTGCTCTGCGCCGAAGTCCGTGCAGCTTGCGCCAGTGGCGAGCTTGGCCACGCACTTGCCGCCAGCCTCGCAGTAGTCTGCATCCTGGCAGTCGTCATGGCCGGCGCACGGGGCGCACAGGCCGCCGGCGCAGTGGCCGCTCGCGCAGTCGCCGTACTGCTCGCACTTCTTGCCATTGGCGCAGGGCGCGCACTCGGATCCGCCGCAGTCCACGTCGGTCTCGCCCTGGTCGAGCTTGCCGTTCTTGCAGGCCGCGGGCACGCACTTGCCCTGGTCGCACTGCTCCGAGCCCGTGCAGCGCTCCTGCTTGGTGCACTCGACGCAGCTTCCCTGGCCGTCGCACACCTTGCCGCCATCCTCGGTGCACGACGTGCCCTCGCCCCCCATGGTGAAGCCGCACTTGCCAGCCTCGCAGGTGGCGGGCTTGCAGGTCGTGCCCTGGGGGCAGCTCCCCGGCGTGGCGCACTGCTGCCCGGCGCCGCCGCCGCCTTCGGCAGCACCGTGGCCGCCAGTCCCGCCGTGCGCGCCGGCCCCGCCGTGGCCGCCGCTCCCGACCGTGGCCCCGCCGCTGCCCGGGCCCGCCTCCGGGATCAGGCTTCGGTCGAACGTCACCAAGAGCTCGCAGCCGGCGACGACAGCAGCGAGGAGCGCTGCGGCCAAGAGCGCCGCGCCGCGAGTCCCGCGCGCTGCGTGCATCAGAACCTCCATGTCTCGGCCCGTCCCCTGGCTGTGGCAAAGCGCCAGCCTTGCCCGCCGCAGACGATGGTATGCGCCGAGCCTACCGCCTGCAAGCCGGGGCCAGCTCCCGCCGGTAGTGAGCCGAGACATCGGACCCCACCCTGGGCGGCGAGCCGTTGCGTTGCGCCGACCCTCGTTGTGAGGGTCCGCGTTGTGAAACACCGCCGGGCCCCGAGCCGTTGCGTTGCGCCGACCCTCGTTGTCAGGGTCCGCGTTGTGAAACACCGCCGGGCCCCGAGCCGTTGCGTTACGCCGACCCTCGTTGTCAGGGTCCGCGTTGTGAAACACCGTCGGGCGGCGCACCCCCTGTGCCGCGTGGTGCCGATGTAGGATGAGGCGCCGGCCCTGGCCCGGCACCGGGCCGGCCTTGCCAGCGGCCAACTCGGCGCATACCATTTCCTGCCGTGGGCAACGCCGGCTCTCTGCCACGGCCAGGGGATCTGGTGGCCGATCGCTACCTCATCGAGGGGCTGCTCGGCGAGGGGGGCATGGGTGCCGTGTTCCGGGCGCGCCACACCGGGACCGAGAAGGCGTGCGCGCTCAAGTTCCTTTTGCCCGAGCTCGCGCGGCGGCCCAAGCTGAACGAGCTGTTCCTGCGCGAGGCGCGGGTGGCCGGCCGCATCGGCTCGCACCCCAACATCGTGGACATCTTCGACACGGGCGTGGACGCCGCCCGCGGCGTGCCGTTCCTCGCCATGGAGCTCTTGGCGGGCCAGACCCTGAGCGAGTTCCTGCACACCGCCGGGACGCCCTCGCCCGCCGTCATGCGGATGCTCTTCGAGCAGCTCGGCGGCGCGCTCGACTGGGCGCACCGGGCGGGCGTGGTGCACCGGGATCTGAAGCCGGCCAACCTGTTCCTGTCGAGCGACCACGAAGGCAAGCTGAGGCTCAAGGTGCTCGACTTCGGCATCGCCAAGATCCTGGAGGGCAGCGAGCGGCGCACGCTGACGCAGACGGGCACGCCGTGGTACTGCGCGCCGGAGCAGCTCGGCGCGAGCGTGCGCCAGCTCGCCGAAGGCCGGGGGATCCGCATCGCCGCCGGCGCGTCGGCCGCCACGGACGTCTGGGCGCTGGGCATCATCGCGTGCCAGATCGTGGGCGGGATCGAGCCGAGCGAGTACTGGCAGGCCGAGACCATGGGCGATCTGGTGGTCAGGGTGGCGCTCGAACCGCGCCAGGTGCCCTGCGAGCCCCCGGGCAGCGCCCGGCGCTTGCCCGCGGGCTTCGGCGACTGGTTCCTGCGCTGCACGCGGCACGACGCGGCCGAGTGCTGGCAGAGCGCGGGCGAGGCCGTGCGGGCGCTCTTGCCGCTGCCCGACGCGGCGGCAGAGCGGCCAAGCCAGCATGGTGCCGGCTCGGCCGATGACGAGACGACCACGCTCCGGCCACGGCCCGCCCAGGATCCGACCTCGGCCGCGGTGCCAACCTATCCGCTGACCGAGCCGCTCGGGCCGGCGCACGGCGGCGCGCTCGGGTCCGGGCCGGGCCTACTCGGGCTCTCGCCCGTGCCCGAGGCGCGCGCGTCTGGCCCGGGCTTTGGCCCTGGCGCACTCGTGCCGCAGGACACGTCCAGGCCTTGGCAGGAGGGGACGGGTCCACCGGTGCCGGCGTCGCGACGACCGTGGGCGGTCATCGGCGGCGCCGCCGCGGTCGTGGTGCTCGTGACCGCGGGCGTGCTGGCCGTGAGCCTGCGGCCAAGGACGGCGGCGGAGCCGGCGCCAGGCCAGCAGCCCGCGGCGCCCGCCGTCTCTGCCGCTTCTGCGGCCGTGCCGAGCAGCGGGGCTGGCGACGCGCCCGTCGGCGTCGAGCAGGCCGATGTGGAGCCGGACGAGCCCGCGGCAGAAACCGGCAGCGCGCGGGCGCGGGACGCCGGCCCGACCGCGCGGCCCGCCGCAACGGCCACGCGCCCGGCCGCCGTGGCAGGCAAACCGGCGAAGGCGCCTGCCGTCCCGGCCAAGACCGAGCCCAAGACCAAGGGGAAGACACTTGACGACTTCTGAGCGCACCGACCACCGCCTCCGCCGTCCGCCCGTGCTCGTGGCCGCCGCCGGCCTGCTCACCGCCCTGGCCGTAGCGCCCCCGGCGCGGGCAGACGATCAGGCCACGGCTCGCCAGCTCTTCGACCAGGGCAAGGCTCTGCTCGAGCAGGGCAAGTTCGACGCCGCCTGCCCGGCGCTCGAGGCGAGCGTGCGGCTGTACCCCGGCTCGGTGGGCGGCTGGGCGAAGCTGGCGGAGTGCCACGAGCGGCAGGGGAAGCTCGCCACGGCGAGCCGGGAGTACGTGCAAGCCCAGGGCGTGGCTCGCGAGGCAGGCGACGCCGAGCGCGAGAGAATGGCGGGGGACAAGGTGGCGGCGCTCGAGCCGCGGCTCTCGACGCTCAGCATCGATCGCGCGGGCAGCCTTCCGGCCGGCGTGCGCGTCGTGCTGGACGGCGACGAGCGCGACGCCGCCGCGCTCGGCCAGCCTGTGGCCGTGGACGGCGGGGAGCATCGCATCGAGGTGAGCGCGCCGGGCTACCGGAGCTGGGCCACGACGGTGACGGTCCAGCCGGAACGGGACGTGGTCACGGTGCCGGTGCCGGCGCTGGAGAAGATTGCGGGCGAGGGCGCGGCCACGCCGCCCGCCGAGAGGCCGGTGGCCGCGAAGCCGGCCACGCCTCCGGCCGGGCAGCCCGGGCCCGCGGCGCCGGCCCCACCGGCGAAGCCGGACGAAGGTGCAGGCGAGCCGGCGGCCGAGCCATCGAGGCTGCCGGCGTACTTGCTGTTCGGGCTGGCGGGCGCGAGCGTGGCGGTGGGCACCGGCCTCGGCATCCACGCGCTCGACCTGAAGTCGGACTACGAGGAGCAGCCGGCGGCCGAGACGGCGGACGCGGGCGAGCAGGCCACGCTGCTCGCGGACGTGTTCTTCGGCGTGGGTCTGGCCTCGGGCGCGGCAGCGGTGGTCGTGCTGCTCGTCACCGGCTCCGGCGACGCCAACGCCGCCGGCAGCGCCGAGCCGGCGCAAGCCGGCGCCAGGCCGGCGCTCGTGCCGGTGCTCGGCCCTGCCGGCGGCGGGCTCGCCGGGACATGGCGGTTCTGATGCACCTGGCGCGCGCGGCTCGCGGCTCGCCGCTCTTGGCGGCAGCACTCCTGGCCGGCGGCGTCGCCGGCTGCGAGCTCTTGGTGACGTTCGACCGAAGCCTGATCGCGGACGCGGGCCCAGGCAGCGGCGGGGCCACGGGTGGGGCAGACGGCCGTGGCGGGGCCGACGGCCATGGCGGGGCCGCGGGCCACGGTGGCGCCGGCGGCGGGCCGGCGTGCGCGACGCTCGCCAAGGATACCGAGTGCCGCGCCAAGGCGAGCGACTGCGACGTGTCCGAGAAGGGCGACGGGCAGTCGGCCGACTGCCCGGCCGACGGGGTGGCCAAGAACGACGTGGTGTGCCGCGCGGTGGCGGGCGACTGCGACCTTGAGGAGAAGTGCGACGGGCAGAACAAGGCGTGCCCTCAGGATGCGGTCAAGGCTGTCAACGTCGCGTGCCGCGTCGCGGCGGGCGACTGCGACCTTGAGGAGAAGTGCGACGGCCAAGCCAAGTCTTGCCCTACGGACGCGCTCGCGGCCAAGGGGGCGCCATGCGCACAGGGCATGTGTGATGGCGCGGGCGTGTGCAAGGCCGGTCTCCATCTGTGGAGCAAGCCATTCGGTGACGCGGCGGGACAGGCCGGCTTCGGAGTTGTCAGTGCCGCCGATGGCGCCGTGCTGCTCGCCGGGTACTTCATGGGCGCGGTGGACTTCGGCGGCGGGTCGCTCACCAGTGCCGGCCTGTGGGACATGTTCGTGACCAAGCTCGACAAGGACGGCAAGCACCTCTGGAGCAAGCGCTTCGGCGATGCGAGCTACGACTACGGCTACGGCATCACGGCCGCCGCCGACGGCGGCGTCCTGTTGAGCGGGTCCTTCCAGGGCACCGTCGACTTCGGGGGCGGGCCGCTGACGAGCGCCGATGCGGGGATCTTCGTTGCCAGGTTCGACAGCGACGGCACGCATCTCTGGAGCAAGCGCTTCGGCACAGGGGTGGGGCGCGCCATCGCCTCCAGCGCCAACGGCACTGTGCTGTTGACCGGGTACTTCACTGGGTCGGCCGACTTCGGCGGTGGCACGCTCACCAGCGCGGGTAGCTACGACATCTTCGTGGCCAAGTTTGACAAGGATGGCAACCACCTGTGGAGCAAGCGCATCGGCGACCCGAGCGACCAGCACGGCTACGCCATCGCCGTCGATGCCTCCGGCGCCGTGCTGCTGACCGGGGCCTTCAAGGGATCGGCCGACTTCGGCGGCGGGCCGCTCACCAGCGCTGGCGACTGGGACATCTTCGTCGCCAAGCTCGGCCCCTAGCCTGCCTGCCGCCCCCGGGCCCGCCCTACGCCACCCCCTCCAGCAGCCACCGCCACGCGGGCAGAACGGGAACGGCGCGGCGCGCGAGGCGCACCGAGCCTTGCTCGTGCAAGGTCACGACCGTGGCACCGCGGGCGCGACCCTCGCGCAGGCTCTCCTCCAGGGCGCCTAGCTCGCGACGCTTCACCTCGGGCTCGGCCAGCGACTCGCACACCTGCACGAGCTCGTCCTTGCCGGCCGGCCAGCGCGCGACGAAGTCCACCTCGTGGCCGGCCCTCCGGCAGGCGAGGCGAAGCGCAAGTGCAGGAGCCGCCCATCTCGCTCGTCCTTGCTCTGGCACGTCATCGATGCGCAGGCTCGCGGGTGCAGGTAGGATCCGCTCAGGAGCGCAACCTCCATGATCTCTGCTCGCCTCGTAGCTCGCCTGGGCGCAGCCCTGCTGCCGGCCCTCCTGGTCGCAGGCTGCCAGTCGCATCGCCCGGCGCCAGTGGCGCCGTGGTACGGGCCGGGGCCGGGGCCAGGGCCGGCACCGCCGCCGGAGCCATTCGCGCCGGCCCCCACGCCCTTCGCGTCCCCTCCGCCGCCGCCAGGCGGCCGGGCCTGCGGGCGGCTGCCGCACGAGCCGGTCAGGCCCCTGCGCTGGGAGTGGAGCGGCACGAACCTCGGCCCGGCGAGCTGCGACCAGGCCGAGACCGTCTGGGGCAACGTGCCGCACGAGCACCGGGCTTGCCAGGCGGACGCGGACTGCGTCGTCGTCTCCGGCAACGGTGGCTGCTTCAACGCGGCGCTCACCCGCGCTGCGGCGAGCTTGCCCGACTACCAGCAGCTCCCCTGCGGCAACCCGGCGGCCGGCGCCTGCGCCGCGGCGCCGCGACGCGCGGTCTGCGCGGCGGGCTGCTGCGAGGAAGGCCCGGGCCCATAGCGCCCGCGGGCCTGCGGGCCCGCGGGGCCTCAATCCCGCGCAACGGGCAGCGCGAAGCTGGCGATCGCCGCTCCGTGCGGCCCGCGGCCCACGTCCACCCGGCCGCCGTGCAGCTCGACGATGGAGCGGGCGAGGCCGAGGGCCAGCACAAGGCCTCGGCCGCGCGTCGCGCTGCGGCCGGCGAGCTGGTCCTCGAGCAGGCTCGGGCGCAGGGAGCTCGGGGCATGCTCCACGTCGAGCCGCAACAGGGGGGGGCCGGCCGGCTGCGTCGGCGCGCCCGCGGCGCCGGGCCCCGCGACGGTGGCCCGCAAGCGGACGAGCCTCTCGCCGGCCGCCGCGGCCGTGGCTGCCGCGTGCGCCACGAGCACGCCCAGGGCGCGCGCGCCGTAGGTGGGATCGACCTCGAGGTCCGGGAGATCCTCGGCAAGATCGACGAGCACCTCCACGTCGCGCCGGCCGTGCAGATCGCCTGCCTTGGCCAGCGCCGCGCGCACGAGCTCGGCCACGGGCACGCGCTGCGGGATGAGCGCGAGCTGGCCGGCCTCGACGCGCGCCGCGTCGAGGATCGTCTCGATCAACGCCAGCAGCTCCCGGCCGCGCGAGAGGACCATCTCCAGGCTCTCGACCTGGGCGGGATCGAGGGGCTCGCTCTGCACCAGCTCGGCCAGGCCGAGGATGGCCGAGAGCGGGCTTTTCAGGTCGTGGCTTACGCTGGCGAACAGGAGCCCCTTCATCCGCTGGGCCGCCTCGCGCGCTTCGATCGCGCGCTCCTGTGCGGCGGCGAAGATGCGGAAGCGTTCGGCCAGAGCCTCAATCGCCTGGCCGAGCTCGGCCACCGCGGCGAAGCGCGCCGGACGAGCCACGCGCGCGCCGCCGCGCAGCACGCGTTCCGTGCCGAGGTCGGAGATCTGCTGGGTGGCCAGAGCCAGATCCGCGCTGAGCGCCCGCCCCAGACCCCAGCCGAGGGC
>JACQWT010000033.1 GCA_016209145.1 Deltaproteobacteria bacterium
TCATGCTCATGGGCATGGTGAGGCACTGTTCCATCCTGCACTGCATCGGACGCTGCTCGCTGAAGCTCGGCGGAGGCGCCGTCCTGGCCGCAGCCGCCTTCTGGGGACAGTCGAGCTTCGACGATCCCCTGTGGCGGCCGGCCAGGAGCAAGACCGCGGCCCTGGCGTGCCTGCTCTGGGCCGCGTGGCTCTTCGCCTTCGGCTTCTTCCGCGCGCCTCAGGCGAGGCTCGACGCGGCATTCCTCGTCGTCGCCGCGCTCATCCTCATCGGGTGGAAGCGGCCGGCGCCGCGGGTCTGCGGGCTGGGGATCCCCGTCTTCATCCTCATCCGCTGGACCCAGTCCGAGCTCGCGGTCATCCTCCTGGCTGTCCCGGCCGCGCTCGCCGCGTTCTGGCTCGCGGGCCGCCTAGCGGCCGCTCCAGGCGTCGAAGGCTAGCTTCACGAAGAGCCCGGCGCACACCAGGAGCACCACCGGCCGGATCACGGCGGCGCCCTTCTTGACCCCCAGGTGCGCCCCGACCGAGTGCCCGGCCAGGCTCGCCGCGCCCATGGCCAGGCCGAGCCTGACGTCGAGCCTGCCGGCGGCCAAAAACGCCGCGAGGGCCGCCACGTTGGTGGCCAAGTTGAGGACCTTGGCGCGCGTCGTGGCCTCGAGGAGGTCGTAGCCGCACAGGGCGCTGCCCGGAGTGACGGACACGGCCTGGGCGCCGAACCAGTGGCCGCCGGCGAAGTCCATCTTCTCCGGTCCGTCCCAGTCGGGCGTCACCCGGTGGATCTCGGGCGGGTCGGTCGCCCCGAAGGTGGTGACGCCGCAGATGACTTCGTCGGGGTTCTCGGCCACGCAGTGCCGCGCCGTGAGCACGAGACTTGGAGCGAGGAGCGCGAGCCCGTGCACAGCGTGAAGTAGTCCTCGTGCTGGCTCAGGATGCCCACCACGGCCGAGTCGCCCGGGTCGTCGACTCCGTCCAGGATGGGCTCGCTTGCCCGGCCCAGGTGCGGCGGCCCGTGGCGTTCCCGTGCCCCGCACGCCGCGGTGGCGGCGCCGAGCGTCACTGCCAGAGAAAGGGCGAGCCAGCGCATGCTCTCGACCGCGGGCCGAGCCTAGCAGAGCGCCACGCCCGCGGGGAGCGGCCGAGCCAGGTTGAGCCCATCCAAGGAGACGTGGCAGTAGAGGCGGCGTTGACTGCCGGGTCTGACCGGAGTCATACTTGGCCTATGAAGATCGGCATCTCTCTCCCGGACGACGTCTTCCGCCAGGTCGAGCGTGCGGCCAAGCGTCTCAGCATCTCGCGCAGCGAGCTCCTCTCGCGCGCGGCCGTCGAGTTCCTGGCGGAGCAGCGCGGTTGCGACGTGACGGCGTCCTACGACCGGGCTTTCGGAGAGGTCGACGACGAGCTCGAGATGTTCCGCCGGGAGGCTGCGCGGCGCGCCCTGCTCGAGGTCGAGTGGTGACGCGACGTGGCGAGATCTGGTGGGCGGATCTCGGCGAGCCGCGGGGCTCGGCGCCGGCGCTGCGGCGGCCCGTCATCGTCGTGCAGGACGATCTCTTGACCGTCAGCGCGCTGCACACCGTGATGGTGGTGCCCATGACGAGCAACCTGCGCCGGGGACAGGCCGTCGGGAACGTCACGCTCGCGCCGCGCGACACCGGCCTGGGGCGGCCCTCGGTCGCCCTCGTCTGTCAAGTCATGACCGTTGACAGGGCATGGCTGGCGCAGCTTGTCGGCACGCTCTCGACGCGGGCGCGCCGAGCCGTGGACGCCGGCTTGCGGCTCGCGCTCTCGCTCGGGTGACTGCCGGCCACCGGCCCGCTGGTGCAGCCGCAGCGGGCGCCAGGCCATGGCCACGCCTACCGGCGTCTCTTGGCCCATGCCTCGACCGCAAGGATCTCGGGCGGATGGAGCTGCCAACGGCGATGTAACCGTTCACGCATTCCAACACGCGGCTCGTCAGGCGGCCGCGAGCGCGCGGCGGGACTGGCTAGCGGAGCAGCGCTCCGGAGGCCCGGGCCGCAGCGTACTCCCGTACGTGAGGACCCGGGCCGAGGACGCAAGCCGCGATCGCGGCCGACTCGGCGAGCCGTCGTTGCCAGCGCCGCAATGCGTGAACGCATGCGATGGAGCTGCCAACGGCGATGGGGCTCCTGGCGTGGGTGTCACCCTCCCCCGCTCGCCGCCGGCGCCGGGCCCCACAAGAGATCCTTGGGGTCGGGCGGCTTGTAGCGGGGCATCGGCCCGAACAGCTCGCGTGCGAGAGAAGGCAGCGGCGCGCACGCGTCCTCGCCCAGGTTATTCTGCTCCTGCGGGTCGGCGAGCAGGTCGAAGCAGTGGAACTCGACGTCCCACTCGCGCGCCTCGATCTTCATCCGGCCCTGCATCATGCCCCAGTTGCGGAAGGCGCACTCCCAGATCCACGAGCAGTTGGTCAGCGGCACCGGCGCCACGGTGCGCTCCGGCCGCGTGACGGGATGGCCGATCATGCGCGCCCGGAAGGGCCGCAGCTCCGGCAGATCCCACACGCCCAGGAGATCCAGCACGGTGGGCGGCAGATCGAGGTGCCAGACGAACTGGTCCTTGGCGCCGCGCAGCGAGGCCTCTTCCTCGGGCGCGAGCGTCCCCTCGGGCGCATCGATCCACGCGGGCACGTGGATCTCCTCATCGTAGAGCGAGCTGGTGTGCCCGAGCTGCCAGTGCTCGCGAAACGACTCGCCGTGGTCCGAGGTATAGACGATGACCGTGCGCCGGCCGGTCGGGCTCGATCGGACGTGCTCGATCAGGCGCCCCGTGGCGAGATCCGAGAGGTACTGGACGTTGCGAAAGTAGTTCAGGAAGTGCTCGTTCTTGTCCGGAGCCTTGGTGAACTCGCTCGGCTGAAAGGGGGCGTACTTGGCATCGTAGACATACGGGAAGTGGCCGTTCGAGTACTCCACCACGGCCAGGAAAGGCTCGCGCAGCTCGGACCAGACGCGGATCACATGGTCGGTCAAGAGCGCGTCCTCGGCGCCGGCGTCGAAGTCGGCATAGGGATCGAGCGTCGTGGCGAAGGCCCGGTGCGAGACGGGCAGATCCTGGACGTACAGGCGCATGCTGCCGAACATGACGTGCTGGCTCGTCCAGAGAGCCGTGTCGTAGCCGGCGGCGTGGGCATAGTCGAAGAGCAGCGGAACGCGGAGCAGTAGCTCGTAGCTCTCGGTCGGCAGCACGCCGGCGAAGAGGTTCGTGAGGCTGATGGCCGTGGTCGAGGCGTTGGCGCGCATCTGGTCGAGCGGGAAGCGATGCGGGGTGGCGCGGCCGGAGAAGGGCGAGGCGCAGCCCTCCTCCTCGCCCGGCACGTTGCAAGCGATGTCGTGGCGCAGGCTCTCCTGCACGATGAAGAGCACGTTGCGCGGCCGGGCCGGCCGCGGCGAGAGACGTGGGACGTCCTGCGCCAAGCGGCGTTGCACGCGCAGGTAGGGGGAGTTGTCGGCCTGGCGCAGGCGCTCCTCGACCAGGGCCTTGAAGCCGTGGAAGTAGATCACATCCGGGGTGCTCGACTGCCACGTCCGGTAGCTCGACGGGATCTGGCTCATGCCGACCAGGGCCGCCGCGGCGAGCAAGGGAGCGAGCAGGCGCCCGAGCCGGCACTGCCGCACGTAGAGCCGGGCGAGCACGAGCAGCCCGAGCGCGAGCGCCACCGCCAGGCCGAGGTGCAGCGCCACCACCGGCTCCCAGAGCGGCAGGTAACCCCAGAGCGACTGGGTCAAGCTCCTGGCGTGCACCTGGCCGTCGAGGGAGAGGTAGACGCCGTAGAAGTGGTAGAAGCCGGCCTGTACGCCGGCCACGAGGGTGAAGAGCACCGCGAACACGCCTGCCGCCGCCTGGCGCAAGACGCCACGCCGCCGCGCCGCGGCGTAGAGCACGAGGGTCCAGAACAGCGCGCTCGCCGCGGCCGTGGCCACGTAGCCGAGCTGGTGGGTCCGGTCGAAGCCGGCGATCCGGCCGGCGCGACGGCACAGGTCGGTGCCGAGCAGCCAGACCGAGGGCGCCAGCAGCACGCCCAGGCCGGCGAGGCGGCGGCGCCAGCGGATCTGCCTGCGGCGCCGCCGGGGCGCCCAGGTCGCCACGCGATTGCGAGCCCCGGTAGTCAATGCCTGCCCGGAAGGCCCCCGAAGATCCGCTCGGCCTCGGTCACGAGGTCGGCACAGCGGCCGAGATCGAGCGAGGTGCGCTCCGCGGGATCGACGCGCGCGTCGTAGCAGCTCCAGCTCGTGTCCCCCTCGCGCGCCGCGAGCTTGCGCCAGCCCAACATCACGCCCCAGTTCTCGAAGGCACAACCCCAAACGCCCGCGCAGTTGGACAGGGCCATGACTCGCTCGGGCCGCCCCGGCCGCAGCAGGCTGCCGCCCGCCATGGCCGCGCGCCAGGCCCCAATCTCGGGGCAGTCCCACAGCCCCAGCAAGTCGAGCCCCGTGGGCGTGACGTCAGTGTGGAACGTCGGCTCGCCGCGGTAGCCGCCGAGCGCGGCGTGCTCGGCCTCGGTGAGCGTGCCCTCGGGCGCGTCGATCCAGGCCGGGACGTGGATCTCGACATCGAAGACCGAGCCGGTGTGGCCGAGCTGGCCGTGCTCGCGGAACTGCTCGCCGTGGTCGGAGCTGTAGAGGACCACGGTGCGCGGCCCGAAGGGCAAGGCGCGCACGAAGCGCAACAGATCCGCGACGGTCTTGTCCTGCCGATAGACGGCGTTCGCGAAGTAGTTGCGATAGGCTTCGTTGTCGCCGGGGGCCTTGCTCTCCCGGTACGGCACGAAGGGGGCGTCGGCCGGATCGATGAGGTAGGGCACGTGGGTGTTGCCGTAGTGCGCCACCGCGAAGAACGGCTCCCGAAGCTGGCCGATCTCGCGCTTGATGCGCGCCGTGAGCAGGAGGTCGTCGGCCCCGAGATCGACGTCGGCCCGGGGATCGAGCTGGCTGGCGCCGCACTGGAAGCGCGTGGGCAGATCCTGCACGTACAGGCGCGAGTTGGCGAACATCATGTGGTGGCTCGACCAGTACGCGCTCTCCAGGCCGCCGGCGTGCGCGTAGTCGAACAGGAGCGGCGCCGTGTGCAGGGCCTGCCGGCCGGCCGTCGGCTGCAGCCCGCTCCAGAGCACGGCCAGCTCGATGGCCGTGGCTGAAGAAGCGGAGCGCATCTGCTCCAGGCCCATCCGGACCGGCGCGGCGGCGTTGGTCCAAGGCATCACCGGACAGTGCTCGCGGTAGCTCGCGCAGCCCATATGGGCGGGGACGGCCTCCGTGATGACCAGTAGCACGTTGCGCGCCCGCGCCGGCCGAGCGCGCAGGGGCGGCAGCGGCGGCGGGTGACGCAGCCCGGGCTTGACGTGCTCGGGCCGGCGCTGGGATGCGAGCTGCCGCGCCAGGCCGCCGATGGCGTGCAGGTAGATCACGTCCGGGGTGGAGGCTTGCAGCGATCGGTACGAGCACGGGATGAGCAGCGTCGCCGCGAGCACGGGCACGATGGCCCAGCGCGCCACCTTGCCGAGCGTGCGGCCCGGCCGCAAGAGCCAGCGGCCGAGCCAGACGAGGGCGACGGCCGCCACCGCGATCGGCGCCACCGACCAGACGAAGTTGGCGCTGTCGGCGCCGAGCTGGCCGAAGAGGCTGTCCGACATGGACGTGCCGAAGAGCGTGGCGTCGAGGTTCAAGTAGATGGAAAACTGGCGGTAGAAGTAGATCTGCCCGCCCATGGCGAGCGTCGCGAGCAGCACGAGCGCCGCCGCCGCCAGCCAGCGAACGAGCCCGCGGCGGGCGGAGGCCGCGACGAGCAGCACGCCCCAGAGCGCGCCGCTTTCGAGCAGGGCGGCACCGTAGCTCAGGATGTACTTGCCCCGCAGCTCCAGCAGTCGGCCCCCGCGCAGGCTCGCGTCCGTGGCGAGCACCAAGATGGCCGGCAGGCAGACGACGAGCCATCCCAGCACCCGCCGCCACACGAGCGCGCGCAACCAGCCCCTCGCCCGCGCACGGCAGCGCGGGCGCACCATCGGCGCCGTAGCGGCGTGCTCTGTTGGCTGGCTCACAGCGGGCGCGCGGAAGCTAGCAAAGCTCGGCGGGCGTGACGACCGCGAGATCCTTGTCCGCCCACCGAGCGAAGTGACGCAGGTTCCAAGTGACGAGCACGCCGGCGCCCGCCTTGCGCGCCGCGGTCGCGATGAGGCCGTCGTACGTTGCCCCGCCCGCGATTCCCGCCGCCGCCAGGAGCGCGAGCAGCTCCCAGTGCTCGGCAGCCGAGAGCGAAACCAGGCGTGCCGGCCGGCGCAAACTCGCCTCCAGGACGCGCCAGGCGTCGGCCGGCGCCAACCGGTGTGGCGCCGGCAGGCGCGTGAGCACCGCGTAGGACTCGACCAGCGCAGGGCCGGGCAGCACGAGGGTGGCGCCGGCGTCGAGGCGGCGCTCGATCGGGGCCAGGGTGGCGGCGTGGTCGGGATGCCACGCGCACACGAGCGCCACAACGCAGCTCGTGTCGAGCGCCACCGCGTCAGCGCGGGCCGCCACCGCGCTCCTCGCGCAACCGCTCCCGGGTGGCCTCAACCATGGCGCGACCCAGCGGGCCCGGAGCCTGCCCCGACGGTTCGGCGACCAGAAACCGGCCGCGCCGCACGAGCTGGACCGGGATCGGTGCCGGCTCGAGGATGACTCGCCCGTCCACGCACTGAGCATCGAGCGGCACCTGCGGACGCAGCCCCGCCTGCTCGCGCACACGCTTGGGGATGACGACCCGGCCGGCGGCGTCAATGGTAGTTCTCATGGCTATTTCCCTACCACCATTTCTGCCAGTCGGCAAGGCGGCATCACTCCCGCGGGACGGGCCGATCTCAGCGCGGGCTTCGCCCGCAACCCACTCCGACCCGCTCCCGCTCCCGCTCCCGCTCCCGGGGCCGGCAGTCGGGAGCGGGAGCGGGAGCGGGAGCGGGCAGAAGGGAATCCTCGCGCGGCGCGACGATTTTCGGACTTAGTAGTTCAGTTATCGACTTGACCGATCCGCATCCGGCAGCCTACGGGAAATATCGATGTGGGGCTCGCCCATCGGTCCAAACGCCCCCCGCGATGGCATCTGGACAAGGCTCAGCACTGCCGCCGTCCTCGCCGCCCTCGCGCTGCTCTCGGTCGCGCCGCACGTCTACTACCTGACGCAGGTGGCCTTCGCCGCGGCCGTGCAGGAGAGCTTCGGCCCGCTCGGCACCGGCCGGGTCGTGCGCGCGGATCTGCTCGCCCTGGGCACCGTGGTGCTCATGTGCTCGCTCATGGGCGCCCTCTTCGCCGAGCGCTACGGCCTCGCCGGCCTGGGCGATCGCGCGAGCCTGCGCCGGGGCTGGTGGCTCTTCGCCCTCGCCGCGCCCGCCATCGGAATCGCCTCGTACCTGCTCTTCGGCCGCGAACTCGCCGAGCGCGTGCCGGGCTTCTACCCGGGCTCGCTCCCATGGGCCGGCCTGCGCGCGGTGAAGGGCGCCCTCTTCGACGAGGTCGTGGCTCGCTTCGGCATGATGACCATCCTCTGCGGCGTCGTGCGGCGGCCCTGGGCGGCGAACGTGCTGCAGGCAGCCTTCTTCACCGTCCTCGGCCTGATCGGCCTGCCCTTCTTCGGGCTGCATCCCGTGCCGAGCGCCTACTTCGCGGCGGCCGTGATCGCCAGCCTCGCCGTCCACCTCTTCCTCGGCGCGGTGTACGCACGCCTGGGGCTGCTGGCGGCCGTGGCCTGCCATCTCGGAATCGGCAGCAAATACGTGCTCCATGCGCTCGTGGGCGGGGGCTAGAAGCCTCGGCCCTTGCTCCCGCGCCCCGGTTGGGCCGACAATGCCGGCGGCTGAGGGGCCGCCGCCGCGCCCACCGCCTTGCGCTCGGGCGTGCATCCCGCTCGGCGGGGCGGCCCACGACCTACTCCCAGGAGCTCCCCATGAACCCAACACGACCTAGTGCCACCTTCTCCCTCCTGGCCGCTTCGCTTTTTCTTGGCGGCGCCGCCCTCGGGGCGGCCTGCTCGGCAGGCGAGAGCCCCAAGTCGAATGGCGGCGACGGCGCCGAGTGCCCCGGCGCCACGCTATGCGATGACAAGTGCGTGAGCACCGACAGCGATCCCCAGCACTGCGGCGGCTGCGGCCAGGCCTGCGCCCCGGGACAGGTCTGCGCCCAGGGCAAGTGCAGCCTGGAGTGCGTCGGTGGCACGACCAAGTGCGCCGACGCCTGTGTCAGCATCCAGAGCGACCCCAAGCACTGTGGCGGCTGCGGCCAGGCCTGCCCCGAGGGGCAAGGGTGCTTCGCCGGCAAGTGCGCCCTGGGCTGCGAGCAGGCCGGCGGCACCGACTGCGACGGTCAGTGCGTGGACACGCAGACCAACCCCAAGCACTGCGGCCTCTGCGGCACCGAGTGCGCCGAGGACCAGAACTGCCTCGGCGGCGAGTGTGCCTCGATCTGCGGCCCGGGCCTCATCAAGTGCAGCGAGGACTGCGCCGATCCGAAGAAGAGCGAGAAGCACTGCGGCGGCTGCGACAACAAGTGCAAGCCGAGCGAGGACTGCGTCGAGGGCAAGTGCATCGAGTGCGACAGCAACGACGAGAGCCTGAAGTCGGACTCGGCCGATCCGATCGACTACGCCAAGGCCCTGGGGATCTGCCGCAAGACCACCGAGAAGCCGGAGCTCAAGGCCAAGACCTGGGGCCTGATAGAGGCAGAGCTGTTGCGGGCCGACGGTAGTGCTTTGGGCGATCACCGCTCCCACTCCATCCGCCCTGGCTTCGGCAAGGTCTCGCCCGCCGCGCTGGAGGGCAAGCAGGTGGTGGTGATCTCGAGCGGCATCGCCGCCGACGCCACCCAGAAGAGCCCGGGCCCCAACGGCGGCGCGCCCGACGGCAGCAACGTCTCGACCAGCCACGAGCCGATGAGCGAGGTGGACATCCAGAGCTGCGGAGGCACCAAGTGCATCTCCGACTGGTTCAAGACCGCCAACCCGCCGCTCAAGTCGGCCAACGCTCTGCCCGAGGCCCCCGGCTGCGCGGGCGGGGGCGGAGATGCCCAGATGGCCAACGACTCGGTGATGCTCCGGCTGCGCCTGCGGGTGCCCACCAACGCCAAGGCGTTCTCGTTCAACAGCTACTTCCTCTCCGCCGAGTACCCCGAGTACGTGTGCACGGACTTCAACGACCAGTTCGTGGCGCTGGTCGACACGCCGGGCGGGCAGCCGCAGCCCATCGCCAACCCGGTCGACAAGAACCTGATGACCTACAACGACGGCAAGCAGAAGTGGCCGATCGGGATCAACATCGCCGCGGGCACGACCCTGTTCTCGGTCTGCGATTCCAAGGTCGACAGCCCGGAATGCTGGGACGACGACGTGAGCGCGGCCTCCTGCTCGCTCGGCGCCGGCCAGCTCCAGGGCACCGGCTTCGAGGCCGGCGACGGCTGGGACAACTGCACCATCGGCGGCGGCACGTTCTGGCTCACGACCTCGGGCAACATCATTCCCGGCGACATCGTCGAGCTGCGCATCGTGATCTGGGACGTGGGCGACACGGTCTTCGACTCGCTGGCCCTCATCGACGGCTTCAAGTGGCTGCCCGACGCCACCGTGCCGGGGACGGGCTGATGTCCGGTAGCGGCCGGCCGGGGCCACCGCTGGGCCTGCACCTGTTCGAGACGGCCCTGGGCACCTGCGCCGTGCTCTGGGGCAAGGGCGGCTTGCGGGCCGTGGCCTTGCCCGAGCGTGACGGAGGCCGGCTGCGCCGGCGTCTCGCGCAGGGGCACGGCGAGCTGACGGAAACGGCCCCGCCGGCCGCGGTGCGGCGCGCGGCAAGGCTGGTGCAGCACCACCTTGCCGGCTCGCCCCAGAGCTTCGCCGCCGTCGCGCTCGACATGAGCGAGCTGACCCCCTTCTCTCGCAAGATCTATCATGCCCTGCGGCGCACGCGGCCGGGCGACACGCTGAGCTACGCCGAGCTTGCCGCGCGCGCGGGCTCGCCGCGCGCGGCCCGCGCCGTGGGCCAGGCGATGGCGCGCAACCCCTTTGCGCTGGTTGTGCCCTGCCATCGCGTGCTCGGCGCGGGCGGGAGCGCGGGCGGCTTCTCCGCCGCGGGCGGACGGGCGACCAAGGCCAAGCTGCTCGCCCTCGAAGGCGTGCACCTGGCGGCGGCGCGCCGCCCGGCGCGGCGGCGGAGCCGAGCCGCGGGGCGGCGGCGGGAAGGACCGCGACTGTTCGCCGGAGACGTCCCCCTCCCGTTCGATGCCGCGAAGAGCGTGCGTGCGCTGCGGCGGGCGGATCCGGAGCTGGGCCGGCTGATCGGCCGAGTCGGAGCCTTCGGCCTGCGGCTGCGCCCGGCGCGCAGCACCTTCGAGGCGCTGGCAGAGGCGATCGTGTACCAGCAGCTCAATGGGAAGGCCGCCGCGAGCATCTACGCCCGCCTCGTCGCCGCCTTCGGCCGGCGCGGCGCGCTCTCGCCCGGCGCCGTGGCTCGGGCCCTGCCGGAGGAGCTGCGGCATGCCGGCCTGTCGGGCGCCAAGGCGGCGGCGCTGCGCGATCTTGCCGAGCGCACTCTGGCCGGGCAGATCCCCTCGCTCCGGCGCCTCGGCCACCTGGGCGACGAGGCCATCGTCGAGGTCCTCACGGCGGTGCGCGGTGTGGGACGCTGGACCGTGCAGATGCTCCTCATCTTCCAGCTCGGCCGTCCCGACGTGCTGCCAAGCACCGACTTCGGCATCCGCCAGGGCTTCGCCCGGGCCTTTGGCCTGCCGGGGCCCGCCGCGCCGGCCGCGATCGCGGCCCGCGCCGAGCGCTGGCGCCCGCAGCGCAGCGTGGCGAGCTGGTACTTGTGGCGCGCGCTCGAGCTGCCGCCCGAGGATGGGACCGTCAGTCCTCGTCCACCACGGCCCGGCGCCGCAGCACCTCCTGCCGCAGGCTGACCAGGGCCTCGTCCTTGCGGCGCAGCGCCTCGCGCGCCTGATCGAGCTCGGCGCGCACCGTGGCGAGCTCGGCGCCCAGCACGCCGCAGCGCCCCTCGAGCGTCTCCGTGCGCACCTCCAGGCGATCGGCCCGCCCCTGCTCGGCGCGCAGGCTCTCCTCGGCGCGCGCCAGAGCCTCGCCCAGGTCGCGCGCCTCGCGCTCCTTCGCCTCGAGCCGGGCGCGTAGGCCGCCGCTGCCCTGGTCCAGCACCGTCAGGGGGATCGGCGCCGAGGACGAGCTCGATGCGTCGGCCACCGCTTCGCGGTCGCGCTGGCCGAGCTCGGCCGCCGCCTGCTCCGCCGCCCGCAGATCGGAGCCAACGGGGCAGGTGGCGTCGAGATCGATGACCTCGGCCGGCACGCGTGCGTCCACGGTGGTGGCCGCGCTGCTGACGAGGTACTGCTCCAAGGTGGAGCCGGCGCTGTCCGGGGCGGCGGGGTCCGGCCCCGCACCGCGCTCCTCCCGCGCCGGGACCGGCGCCTGCGGGGCCGCGGCGGCGAGCGGGGCAAGTCCGAGAAGGCAGCCCAGACGGCGCAGCAGATCCGCGGCGCAGGACGGCCGGAGCACGTAGTCGTCGGCCGGCTTGGGCAGCGCCTGGTGCCGGTGGGCGCGCTCGGTGCTCTCGGCGCGGTAGAGCAGCACCAGCGCCGTGGCCTGCGTTGCCGCCTCGGCCTTGAGGCGGCGGCACAGCTCGTAGCCGTCGAGGCCGGACAACTCGGCGCAGACGACCGCGAGATCGGGAGGCGCCGCCAAGGCCGTGCAAAGGCCCGCCTCGGCGTCGGCCGCCACGCGCACCGTGCAGCCCATCCGCTCCAGCGCCGCGAAGAGCTGGCCGCAGAAGGCGCGGTCGTCGTCCACGATCAGGATGCTCGGCACGCGATCCTCTGCCGCGGTCCTACGCCCGCCATGCCGGACCGCGCAAGGGCGATGAAGCGGGCAAGCCGCGCCTGCGCTAGGATTGCTTTCATGGAACACAAATGGCGCACGGCGCTGCTTTCTCTCGTGGCCGCGCTGCTTGCCGTAGTGGCCGGCTGCTCCTGCCAGGACGAGCGCGCGCCGGCCGGCCCGGCCGACGCCGGCGCGCAGGCCGGCGGCGCAGGTGCCGGCGGGGGCGGCGGCGGCCAGCCGGACGCCGGCCCTAGCCGCGCGGCGCGCGCCCTCATTCTCGACGGCGAGCTCAAGCACTTCTCGAGCTGGATCGACGTGATCGACGCCCTGGGCGAGGCCGGCCTGGCGGTCGAGTACCGCCGCTTCTACCCGCACCTGACCGCGGCCGACGTGGATCCGTCGGGGGACGAGCACCCCTACGAGATGGTGGTCCTGGCGGCCGGCCGCTACCCCGGCAACCCCGCAAGCCGCTCGCGCTTCGACGAGATCGAGCCGGCGGTACGCTTCGCCCAGCAGGGCGGGGCGCTCGTGCTCGTGCCCCAGCACGGCTGGCAGGACAGCTACTCGGGCGAGAACGACTTCTTCATCCACAACCGCATCCTGGAGCGGCTCGCGGTCCCGATGCGCATCGAGCGCAACACCCTCATCGGCCAGGCGTGGACGAGCGAACCGCCGCCGCCGCACGAGCCGACGGAGTGGGGCTATCCCACGCCGCTGGAGTTCATGCTGGGCTACCCGTACCTGCTCACTCCCGAGGGCGAGCGCATTGCGGGGGGCGCCGGCCCCACGCTGCGCGTCGCCAGCCCCGAGGTACAGGTGCTGCTGCGCTCCTACGACAAGGGCAAGCTCTGGCAGAAGCTGCAGGGGGCCGGCAGCATCAAGACCCTGAAGGAGAGCCGCGCCGTGGGTGCGCTCGGCCGGGCGGGTGAGGGCTATGCCGCGGTCGTCCCGCGCGGCGCGCTGCTCCTCTCGGCCGCAACGGGCAACCTCTCGGACAAGCCCGCCATGGACCCGGAGCGCGAGCAGGTGGGCCGCGACTGGGTCCGCGCGCTCGCGGCCAAGTTGCACGCCCTGGTGCGCGGCAAGGCTGACTTCGAGGTCACCCAGGCCCACGAAGGAGATACCATGTTCAGCGTCGCGGCGCAGAACGAGGAGCCGCTCGCGCCCGAGGGCGAGGTCGTCGAGATCGCCTCCAAGGTCGTGACGCTGCCCGTGCCCGAGGCGCCGCCGGCCGGGAAGATCGTCGAGCCCGTCCCTGCCCCGCCCGAGAAGCCGCGGCCTGCGGTGCCCTGGTTCTCGCCGGGCGGAGGGCGCCTCGCCTACGGCAGCCCGCCGCCCGATCCTTCGCTTTGGCCCGCGGCCTTTGCCGAGATCGCCGCACACGGCATCGATGTCCTCATGACCAACACCGCGCCCTCGCTGCTGACGACTCTCAGCGGTGCGGAGCTCGACGCCGAGCGGACCAAGTACGCCACCATCGCCGCGGCGGCCGACGCCGCCGGCGCCCGCTGGTTCGTGGGCGACTGGATCAACTACGACAACAAAGACGGCAAGTACCCGAGCATGGTGGGCGCGCACGGCGGGGCGGCCGGCGTGCCCGCAGCGCTGAGCGAAGCGCACTGGACCGAGAAGATCATCCCCATCTACGAGGCCGTGGGCGAGCTCGCGCAGACGACCCCCGGCCTCGGCGGCCTGCACCTCGATCTGGAGCTCTACAGCGGGCCCATCTGGCACCACGACGGCTGGGCCTTCGACGACGATACGCTGAGCTACTACTTGAAAGCCCTGGCGGACCCCGAGCTCGCGCACCAGCTCCAGGACGCGAAGGCGGCGGGGCGGCTCGATCTTCTCGTGGACGCGGGAGTGCTCGGCGACTTCTTCGCGGCGCTGGAGCAGGAGGCCCACGACAAGGGCGCGCGCTGCCGCAAGGCCGCGCGCGCGCACGCGCCCGATCTGGAGCTCATGGTCTACGCGCCGGGCTTCCCCAACACCTGGTTCTACCAGGGCCTGCTGCGCGGCCTGGGCACGCTGGACAAACCGGTCATCGTGCTCAGCTACGACGCCTGGGCGCGGCGCCCGACCGAGGCCCTGTACGCGGCGAACGTGAGCCTCGTGCACCTGGGCGGCACCATCGTCAGCCACTGGCTGCCCGAGCACTTCCGTCAAGTGCTCGTCTCGCTCGCGCAGGGCAACGACGGCTACTGGTACTTCATGTTCAACGACTTCAGCGCCACCAACGCCCAGCCGCCCGCGCTGCACGGCAAGAGCGCCGAGTACTGGGCCGCCGTAGACGCCGCGAACGCGGAGCTCGAGTAGGCATCAGTAATACACGAACGGCCACCAGCTCAGCATCGGCGCGCCGTCGTCGTCCCGCGCCGCGGCGCCGAGGCCCGGAAACTGCTGCCGCCACCACACGAGCCAGGGGCCCATGCAGTCGGGGGCGAGCGACTTGTAGGCCGCCCAGGCCGAGCTGTCGAAGGGCTCGGCCTGCTCGCCTTCGGCACGGCGGAAGCTCCGGCAGGTGGTGAGCACCGTGTGCGGGCTCTCGAGATCGTAGTGGCCCCGACCGTTGGGGGTAAAGTGCACGTTGCCGCACACAGGATCGTAGGGATCGATGGTGCCGCTCTCGCCGCCCACGTGGTAGGTGACGGAGGTTTCGCTCGGGTAGTCGAGGCAGCCGGCTCCGTAGTCGCACGCGTACCAGCTCTCGAAGGGCAGGCCGTGGCGCTCGTCCAGGCCGTAGTTGGCGAAGGGGACGAAGTAGCGGGCAAGATAGGGGATCTGCTTCGGGTTCCAGGCGGCGATCGACTCGAAGCCGTGCGAGAGGCTCTCCAGGAAGCAGCCTGGGCCGCGGGTGTTGTTGAACCAGGCGATCCGCACGGTGCGCTCGCAGGGGATGTCGTCCTCCACGTCGAAGCAGCCGTTGCCCGCGCAGCGGTGCATGGGCACGTCGCGACGCCGGCGCTCCTCGTCGTAGTAGGGCTTGAGCTCGAGGATTGCACGAGGCCGCGGTCGAGAAGCTGGCAGAGCGTGAGGTTGTGGCCGGAGCCATCAGGATCCGCGATGGCGTACCGGTTGGCGAACTTCGCCGTGAAGAGCTGTTCGTAGTCGAAGCCCCAGTAGCCTTTCACCGGATCCTCGCGCGGGTAGAGCGTGCTGTTGCGGTAGGGCCAGCCCTCGGGCGGCTCGGCGTCGCGCAGATCCACGAGGTAGGCGAGCTCGTAGGCGAGAAAGGGCGGCGCCTCGGGCTGGCTTTCGCCGCGGTAGCGCGTGCTCTCGGCGATGACGGCGACCATCTCGTCGAGCTGCGCCTTCATCTGCTCCATGCTGCGCGCGTTGACGAAGTTGAGGGCCAGCACGCGCGGGCGCATCTGCCGGATCTCCTGATGGTGCTCGGCGATCCACGGGTCGGAGTTGGCGGGGCTCTGCTCGTTCGGCCAGACGAGACCGCCGGCGTCGCTGCCCCCGCCACCGCCGCTCCCGGCCTGGCCGCCGCCGCCGTCTGCCGCGGGCGCCGGCGCGTCCGGCGCGCCGCTCTCCGAGCAGGCCGGGGCGAGAGCCGCGGCGCAGAGCAGCGCTGCCGGGCGCGGCCAGGGCGTTCGCCCCCT
>JACQWT010000233.1:0-25871 GCA_016209145.1 Deltaproteobacteria bacterium
ACGCCCAGCTCGAACAGCTCCGGGCCGATGCGCGGCGCGCCCGGCTCGTAGACGCTGCGCGGCCCGCCGGAAAGGATGATGGCCCGAGGGGCGAGCGCCGCGAGGCGCTCGGGCGCGAGCGTGTAGGGGTGGATCTCGCAGAAGACGCCCAGCTCGCGAACCCGGCGGGCGATGAGCTGGGTGGTCTGCGAGCCGAAGTCGAGGATGAGCACGAGGCTGCGGCGGGCCGCGACCATGGGCCGCCGCTAGCACGGCGCCGGGGCGCGGGCCAGCGGAGTGCCGGTCACTATTGCAGCGGTTGCGCCGGCGGAGGGATCCGCGCCGGCTCGCCCGGGGCGGTGGGCGGTGGGATCGGTGCCGGGCCGGCCGGGGGCGTCAGCGGCGGGCTGGCCGTCACCTGCGGGGCTGGCGCCCTCGGGCCAGGCTCGACCGGCTCGGCGTGCTCTGGCTGGCCAGGCCGCGCCGTCGCACCCCCGACCGGCCCCGGCGGTGCGGCGTCCGGCTTCGGCCCTGCCCGCGCGGCCGGCTCGGCCGGCCCCGCGGACTGCTCGGAGCCGAGCTCGTCGATATTCCTGCCCTGGGGATCGTACTGCCGCGGCGGCTCGTACTCGGGCGGTGGCCCCGGGACGAGCGCCCGGCGCGGCGCGGGGCCGCAGCCGGCGAGGAGACTGAGGCAAGCCAGGGCGCCGAGCCGCCAGGGGCTCACAGCGGCACCTCCGTGGGAGCAGTCGGGGTCGGCGCCGGCGGGGCGCCCGAGGGCAGGGTGGACGGGCCGGCCGTCGGCGCGGCCGACGTTCCCGGGGGCGTCGTGCCCGGCGGCGGCTCGAAGGGGTCCGAGTTGTCGCCGGACGGGTCCGTCGGCGGCGGGGCGGGCAGCGGCGCAGGCGGCGCAAAGTCGGCGCCCGTCGCGCCCGGCGGCGCCACGGGCAGGCTCGGCATGGCCGGGCCTGCCGGGCCCTCGCTCGGCGCGGGCTTGACGGAGCAGGCTGCAGCGGCAAGGAGCAGGCCGGCCAGAGGCAGGGCCGCCAAGAGGCGTTCGAGGCGGGCGATCGCGGCCCGATTTCCCAGACCACGTACACGGACTTGGTCTGCCCCATCCTCACCTCGTCGCTGGAGTTGGGGTTGTACGTGACTGTCCACGGCACCCTCCTGCAGTCGCGCGCCGGGGCCCGTGCGGCGCGCGGCGACGTTCATGGTACACTGCGGCCGGCCGGGCGCGCCAGCGCTCATGGCACTACGCATCCAACCCGGAGTGTACTAGCGTGCCGCCACACCTTGCCAACGGGTGGCGCTCCGGGCGCGGCGCGCGCGAGCGAGGGAATGGGCGCGAGTCATCGAGTGGGACAGAAGGACGAGACGCTGCCGACCGGTTCCGAGGCGGCGCGCCGCCTCGCGCTCGACATCGCGGCCGCCGGGCTGGACAAGAAGGCCGCGGGCGTCGAGATCATCGATGTGTGCGGCAAGGTCGACTACACGGACTTCCTCGTGCTGATGACCGGGCGCTCCAATCGGCACGTCCAGGCCATCGCCGCGGGCGTCGAGCAGGATCTGCGGGTGGGGCGCAACCTGGCGTCTCTCTCGGTCGAGGGGCTGAGCGAGGGGAGCTGGGTCCTGCTCGACTTCAACGACGTGGTGGTGCACGTCTTCCAGCAGGCCACACGCCGCTTCTACGACCTGGAGGGCCTGTGGATCGACGCCCGCCGGGTGGGCCTGCCCGAGCCGGGGCGCCGCTCCGGGCGCCCGGCTCCCGCGCCGTGAGGATCCGCATCGTCGCCGTGGGCCGTCTCAAGCCGCGGGCCCTGCGCGAGCTGGCCGACGGCTACCTCGAGCGCGTGCGACGCTACTTGCCCTGCGAGGAGATCGAGCTCGAGGCGACCGGCCCGAAGGGGCTCGCCTCCCGGCTCGCGAAGGCGTGCGGCGGTGCAAGCGTGGTTGCGCTCGACGCTGCCGGCGAGCCGCTCGACAGCGCGCGCTTCGCCCGAAAGCTGGAGGCGCTCGGATGCCGCGGCAAGGGCGTCGTGGCCTTCCTGCTCGGGGGGCCGGACGGGCTGCCCGGCGAGGTGCTCGCGCGCGCGCCGGCGCGCTGGAGCCTGTCCGCCTTGACCTTCCCGCACCGGCTGGCGCGTCTCGTCCTGGCCGAGCAGCTCTACCGGGCGATGACCATCCTGCGGGGCGAACCGTATGCGCGTTGAGCTCGATTTCCGCTGCCGTGCGTCTCAGACCCATCAGCCGAGCACGTCGCACGCGCCACAAGGCTCGGGGAGCCACACCATGCCGAACCATCGCTGCACCTTTGGCTTGAGTCTGATCTGCGCCACGCGCCACCGGTTGCCGGCCGGCGCCGCGCTCGCCGCCGCCGCGCTCGGTCTGTGCGCCCTTCCGGGTTGTGGTCCGCCGCCCAAGCCGGCCGAGCCCGACGCGGTCCTGCTGGGCGACGAGCCTGCGGCAGCCGGTGGGGTCGACGAGGCGGCCCCGCCGGAGCTCAAGCGCGCCGTCGCGGCCATCGAGAAGGAGGCGTACGCCGAGGCCCTGCCGCTGCTCGACCAGGTGCTCAAGGCCGAACCGGACAACGCCCAGGCGGTCTACTACCGCGCGCTCGCGCTCGACATGACGGGCAAGCGCGAGCAGGCCGAGCAGGGCTACCGCCGCGCCATCGAGCTCGACGCGGGGCTCGTCAACGCGCGCTTCAACCTCGCCATGCTCTACCTCGAGGATCCACCGCGGCCCGAGCCGGCCATCGCCGTGCTCGAGCCGGCCGTGCGCCTCGATCCCAAGGCGCTCGACGTGCGCGAGAAGCTCGCCCTGGCCTACCAGCTTGCCAAGCAGTACGACAAGGCGGCGGCCGAGTACGAGGCCGCCCTCGGGCTCTCGGACGTGCCGCGCGTGCACTTCAACTACGCCGACATGCTCTTCGAGGCCGGCCGGCGCGAGCAGGCGGTCCCGCACATGCGCCAGGCCTTCCCGGCCTTTCAGAAGGACAAGGAAAACGTGGTCGTGCTCGCCCAGCGCTTCGCGCAGAGCCATGCCTACGAGGACTGCGTGCGCGCCTTTGGCGCCGCCATCGCGCTGGACGCCAAGAACCCCGGCCACTACGTGTACCGCGGCCTGTGCCAGCACGAGCTCAAGAAGGAGCGCGAGGCGCAGCAGGATTTCCGGGCCGCGGCCGCGGCGGATCCGAGCTTCCAGCCCGCCCCCTACTACCTCGGCCGCTCGCTCGTGGCGTCCGGGCAGGCCGACGAGGGCGCGCGCAGCCTGCGCCGGGCAGTGGAGCTCGGGCCGGGCACGCCGGTCGGCAAGAAGGCGGCGGCGGAGCTGGAGGAGATGAAGGCGCGCGGCGCGCGACGTTGAGGCGCGGGCCTACAGTGGCGCCGGGGGCTCGAGGTTCGAGCTGAGGGCACGGCACTGCTCCGGCACGCCGTGGCACTCGCAGCGGTTGCCGCCGCCGTTGTCGATGGCCTGGGCGACGTCCATGAGCTCCACGTTGAGCTGGATCGGATTGCAGCTCAAGGTCGTCTCGGAGAGCGACAGGTTGACGCCGAAGAGGGCGATCCCGGCGCGCGCGCTCTGCTCGACCCGGGAGCGCGATACGCTCATGCTGGAAGCGATCGCCGGCACGGCGATGGCGGCGATGCCGTCGCCGAAGGCGCCGTCGAGCCGCTTCTTCGTGTCCATGATGGCCACATTGTCGAGCTCGGCCGCGGTGCCGTAGGCGAGGAAGCCCGCCTCGTAGGTGTCCTCGATGATGCTGTCGCGTACCGCGATGGTGCAGCCTGCTTGACCCGTCGGCTGCAGCGAGATGCCGCGGCCCAGCCCCACCACGTTCTCGGGCGCCACTTGGCGCAGGCGCACCGACTCCAGCACGGCCTGCGAGCCGGCCACGAAGAGGGCGGCGCCGCGGCTGCGCTCGATCGAGCTGCGGCGCAAGGTCAGGCTGGAGGGCAGTTCCTTCTCGGGCTCGATGTTGATGCCGCGCCCCTGCAGCGCCGACTGCGAGCCTACGCCGGTGTCGCGGATGGTCGTGTCCTCGATCGTAGCCTCGGCGCCGAACAACGCGATGCCGTTCACGTTGTCCTGGATGACCGAGCGGCGCAGGCCGACGACGGCCGGCGTCCCGTCGGTGCCGGCCGAGGCGGTCAGCGCCCGCCCGCTGTCCGGCAGCGTCGGCTCGACCGCGATCTGGCGGATGAGTGTGGCGTCGATGTCGGCGGCCGCTCCGTCCACGAGCACGCTCTCGCCGAGGTTGCGCTCCAGCAGGCTGGCGCGCAGCACCACCGAGGCGTCCGACAGCTCGCCGTCGTGGCCGCGGGCGAACACGGCGCGGCCGAACGGGCCATACTCCTTGTCGGGCGCGCCGTCGCGCAGGGCCACGCGCTCCAGCTCGGCCTTGGCGCCCCAGACGAAGACCGCCGCGCCGCCGGCGCGCTCGATGAGCACGTTGCTGGCGCGCGCGGCGCTGTTCGCGGAAAGGTACAGGGCCGGCTTGCCGGTGTCGTGGATCCAGACGTCCTGCAGCTCCACGTCGGTGGTTGTCTCGACCAGGTTGACGCCGCGGCCCACGCCGCTGATGCCGAGCCCTCGCAGCCGCGTGCCCGCGGCGCCCGGGAAGAGCGTCACCGCTCCCGCGGGGTTGTCGCCCGCGATCTGGACGAGCGCCGGGCAGCGGCCGTAGAGCGTGAGAGGCTTGGAGACGATCAGCGTCTTCGCGTAGGTGCCGGCGGCGATGGCCACGCTCTGGCCCGGGCCGGCCGCGAGGATGGCGGCCATGATGTCGGTGAAAGGCCGATCGATCGAGCCGTCGCTCGCCCCGTCCTGGTAGTCGGCCTTGACGTAGAGCACGCCGCCTTCGCCCTCGACGCTCGGGTAGTCCCCGTCGCCGCAAGGCGCGATGTCCCGGCACTCGGTCTCGCCAGGCAGCGCCAACTTCGCGGTCGGGCAGTCGTCCGCCGGGAGCAGCGCCCGGCACCCGTCGGCGCCGTCCGGCTCGAAGCCCGGGGCGCACGCCGTTGCCGGCACGCCGGGCGCCCGGCACGAGCCGTCGTCGAGCTCGACATGGCCTTCTGCGCAGGGCCGCACCGGTCCGGAGCCGCCCGCGCCGGCCCCGCCGCCGGCGCCGCCCGGTGGAGCCGCGCCGCCCGACTCGTCGCCGGGGCCGCAGGCGCAAAGGCAGAGCACCAGGGCCACGACGGCGCTGCGGGTGGCCCCGAAGAAGGCACGGGAGGCGAGAACGCGCAGAGGCACGGGCGAGGGGGGCGCGGCGGGAGGCGCCACGTTCCAGGCTACGCCCTTGTGGCCCCCGCAGGTCAAGGATGAGGGCAGCACACGGCGGGTCGCGCGGGCCCGGCGGTCCGCCTCCACGGGTCGGCCCTCGGACTTCGCGCCTCGCGAAGCTCGTCCGGCAACCTCCGCTGGAGGGCTCGGGTGCCTACCCGTTTTGGGGTTGAGGGGCACGGAGGTCGCCATGCGAACGCGCGCTTATCGTGCACTCGGGTGCCGACCTCCAGGGATCGCCGCGCCTGGCGAGGGCCGTTGGCCCTGGCGCGCCGCGTGCGGGTCCGGGCCGCTCCATCGAGCCCGGACCCGCACGCGGCGTGCCAGACGGTGCACCCGGGCTCCGCCCTCGCCGCGGCCGAGCCCCTCGTCCGCGCCAGCCTCATGGTGCTCGACGCCCACGCCGACGTTTCGGGACGCAACCCCCAGATCGGACAGGCACCCGGAGGGCTCACGGGCCTTGACGGATCGCTCGATCTCGGCGTAGTAGTCGGTTCCCTTGGCCCTGGAGGCCCGCGAGGCAGATGTCCAACTACCCGATCTGGAACGTGCGGCTGCGTCACGAGTGGCTGGCGACGCCGCTGAAGAAGAGACGCGTCAAGCGACGCTCTGCCGCGCGCATCGGGCTGCTGCAGGCACGCGAGCGCCGGACGGGCCACGACAAGGCCGAGCCGAGCGCCGAAGCCCTGCCGCCGGCTGAGACGACAAGCTGAGACAACAAGCCGCTGCTACTTGCAGCAGCGGAACCCCGTCGAGTAGTCGTGGTACTTGGCGTGGTGGTGGGTAGTCTTGTACTCGCAGCCCGAGCCGTTCTTCTGCACGTCGAGGTAGTAGCCGCCGCGGAAGGTGCCCGCCGGAGCGGCGGTCCACTCGTGCAGGTTGCCCACCATGTCGTAGATCTTGAAGCCGTTGCGGCACCGCGCGTGGCGTCCGGAGGGAGCGCAGGTGCCGTCCATCTGGTTCAGACGAGGGTCGTTGAGGTTCTCCCAGGTGTAGGCCGACTGCGGCGGCTCGCCACCGTCCACGCCGTGGAGCCGATTGAACGAGCTCTGTCCCTGGTCGTTGCAGCGGCCCGGCTCCCAATCGTCGCCGTAGGGGTAGAGCGTGGGCCGTCGGCCTTTGCACGCGCCCACCCACTCCTCGCCCGAGCACAGCCGCTTGCCCGCGTTGCGGCATGCCTGCTCTGCCTCGTTGCGGCTGATGTAGGCTTGCGGCACACGGCCCCGGCCGTTCATCGCCTTGACCCGTTTGCCCTCGACGGGCTCGAAAGGCGAATGTGGGCCCTGCTTGCCGCCAGGCAGGATCTCTACCGTGTACGCCTCGTAGCGGTCGATGCAGAAGCGGCCGGCGACGGAGACCATGTCGGCCGGACAGCGCGCGGGGCGACCCCCTGCGGGGTTGGGAGAGATCCGCCCCTTCGCGTTCGGCCGGGCAGGCCGCCGCCCGGCCACATCGTCCTTGCGCACCTGACCGGGGGGGACCACCGCGGGCGGCGGCCCGCCTGCCGCGGGACGCGGCCCGGCCCCCAGAGCGCCCGGGGCGGCAAGGACGAGCGCCGCGAGCGTTCCCGCAAGCAGTGCCCGTTTCATCCGATCGAGCCGCATCGCCACGCCGAGCGCGAGCTACCGGCCGCCGTGCGGCCGCCCGGGCGCCGGGCACGCGCATCGTGTACTATACCGCGCGCGGTCGCGGTATGCGGTTCCGGCAAGAATTCGCCGGTCGGGGCGAACGGGGCTGGGGGGGTCTGGGGCGAAGCCCCAGCGTGAAATTCTCGCCGCGGACGGCACGCCGTCTTGTTCACCGTGCGCGACGGCCGCAGGGCGTTGCCGGTCGCGTCTGCCCGCTCCGTTCGCGCGGGCGTATCGGTTTCGCCCGAAGGCCGCAGGCGCAGCCCGCGCGTGGTATATGTGCCCTGCGGCCGGGGCGAGACCAGACTTCGGCGCCCCCGGCACCGTCGCTTTTGTGCTACCCAGCCCGAGCGGCTCCGGCCGGCCGGCCTCTGGGCCGCCGACCGACGGCGAGCCCCTGAACGGATACGAAAGGCAAACGCGGCAATGAACATAGTCGAGTGGCTCAAGCGCATCATGGTCGGCTTCGGCGCCGGCTGGGTGATGTGGCTGATGATCGCGCTGAGCGTCGTGTCCGTGGCCATCATCCTGGAGCGAAGCTGGTTCTTCTGGTCGCTGCGTGACGACCTGGCCGTACTCGCCGCCGACCTGCGCGCGGCGCTGGAGAAGTCGATCGACGCGGCGCGCAAGCGCATGGAGGCGTCTCCCTCGGCCGAGGCCGCGGTCGTCCTGGCGGGCCTGGCCATGGCGGACCGGGGGCCGGACGCCGCCCGGGAGGCAATGGCCGGCGCGGCTGCGCTGCAACGGATGAAGCTCGAGCGCCGCCTCGCCTACCTGGCAACACTGGGCAACAACGCCCCGTTCATCGGGCTGTTCGGCACGGTCATCGGCATCGTGGGCGCGTTCGAGGCACTCGGGCAGGCCGCGCAGGCGCCGATGGCCGAGGCCGCGGCGCAGCCGATGGCGCCCCAGGCGGTCATGACGAGCATCGCCGAGGCGCTCGTGGCCACGGCGATCGGCATCGCCATCGCCATCCCGGCCGTGGCCGCCAACAACTACTTCCAGCGCGCGACGAGATCGATCCTCGCCAACACCGAGGCCCTGACCCACGTGCTGCTCGCATTCCTGCGCAGCAGCCAGGGTGAGGCGACACCTGGCGGGGGCGCGGCTGGTGACGGCGAGCCCGTTGGCGGCGCCGGCGTCGAGCCGGCCGGCCCCACCTCGGGTCAGCAGGGCGGCGCCGCACGAGCCCCGCAACCGGGAGGTGACTGATGGCCGGCGCGGCACAGAATGATGAAGACGGGATCATCTCGGCGATCAACGTCACGCCGCTGGTGGACATCACCCTGGTCTTGCTCATCATCTTCATGGTGACGGCCAAGATCATCGTGTCCCAGTCGCTGCCCCTCGATCTGCCGAAGGCCGCCTCCGGCCAGCAGGTGCAGCTCGTCTTCGGGATCGAGGTGCACGCCAACAACGACATCCTGATCGACGGCAAGAAGGTCCCCGGGGACACGGCCATCCTCGCTCTGGCGCGCGAGTCGGTGGCCCGAAACAAGGACCTTCGCGCCGTGATCCGCGCCGACAAGACCGTCCAGCACGGGAAGATCATCCGCGTGCTCGATCTGCTGAAGCAGGCCGGGGTCTCGAAGATTGCCTTTGCGGTGGCGCCCATTCCTGCCGAGATCATCGAGGAGCCACCCCCCTCCGGGCCCGCCAAGGAGGACGGCAAGAGGTAGGGCGGTAGCGCCATGGTGCCGCCGAGCAGCTCTGGAAGATCGGCGCACGCTCGGGCCGCACCAACGCCCGCCGACGATCCGCTGCGCGCGGTGCTGGGTCTAGGCCGCCGCGCCTCGCGCGTCGGGCTCGCGCTCGGCTTCTGCGTGGCGCTCACGAGCCACGGCGCCGGCGCCGGGCGCGCGGTCACGGCTCTCACCGACATGGCTGCGGTCGCCAAGCGCATGCGGGCAGAGCTTCACGAGTTCCTCTGGTCCACCTACGACGTGGATCTCGTGCGACAGCGCCAGGCACAGAAGCCTACGCTGCCCGAGCCGGAGCCGGAGCCCCTGCCGCCACCCAAGCCGGTGGCGCCGCCGAAGCAGGAAGAGGAGGCGTACGAGAGGCAGGAGCCTCCACCCGCGCCGGCGCAGGCCACCGAGGTCCTGACGCGCAAGGAAGACGGGGACGAACCTGTGGATCTCACGGACCAGGGCTTCGTCACGGGCAAGGGGACCGGCCCGGGCTACGGGTACGTGTCGGCCGCCGGCACAGCCCAAGCCCCGACCTTCGACGGGCACGCGCAGGCAGGCGGAACAGAAGGGGGCAAGGGCGCCGGAGCGCCCGAGCCGCCGCCCAAGCCGCGCTCCAACCGCTCTCGCCCGGCCGGGCTGGCGGGAGGACACGCCTGGGACTGCCCGTTTCCACCGGAAGCCGATGCGGCGCAGGTGGACCGAGCGGTGGCGGTCATCGTCGTGACCGTGGGCCCCGGCGGCGAGCCCCGCAGCGCACGCGTGCTCAGCGATCCCGGCTACGGCTTCGGCCGAGCCGCCCGGGAGTGCGCCCTGGCCCAGCGCTTCCAGCCGGCGCTCGACCGGGACGGAAACCCGGCGCTCTCGACCACCCCGCCGATCAAGGTGCGCTTCCGCCGGTAGACGGCACAGGCTCGCTACCTGGTCGGCCGTTCACTAGGCCCCCCGCAACTTGCGCGCCCCCCGGGAACAACTGAGCAGGTGCCGGAGACGACCCGCCACGCCATTTGCTCGGCCTGCGCGCAACTTGGCGCTACTCTCTATGGTGAAAGGTGAAGACCCCGGACGTCATCGAGCTTCTGGCCGGCGCCGCGCTGTTCTCCGGCGTCGCGCGCCCCCTGCTCGAGCAGGTGGCGGATGCGCTCGGCGAGGAGAGCCACGAGCGGGGGACGGTCATCTTCCGCTACGGCGACCCCGGCGACACCATGTATCTCGTGCGCAGCGGTCGCGTCCGCATCAGCCGGACCATTCCCGGCCTGGGCGAAGAAGCGCTGGCCATGCTGGGGGAAGGCGGCGTGTTCGGCGAGATGGCCTTGCTGGACGACTCGCCGCGCTCGGCCGACGCCATCGCCCAGCAACGCTGCCGGCTTCTCACGCTGGAGCGCCGCAGCTTCGAGGATCTGCTCTTCCTGAATCGGGATCTGGCCCACGAGGTCCTCTGGGGGCTGGTCCGGATGCTGAGCGCCCGGCTGCGCGAGACCACCGACAAGCTCACGATGCTGTCGGGCACCGCGAAGTTCCAGTAGCAGCGGCCTGTAGGCGTTCACGCCTCCTCCCACCCGGCTCGTCAGGCGGCCGCGAGCGCGAGCGCGCCCACAGGGCCGGCCCGGAGCGTACTCCTGTACGCGAGGAGCCGGCCCGCGGACGTAAGCCGCGATCGCGGCCGACTCGGCGAGCCGTCGTTGCCGGCGCGCAAATGCCGTGAACGGATACAGCGGCCTTCACTCGGGCGAGCATCCGTGGCCCCGCCACTTGCTCACCTGAACGGACGCTCCCGACCCGGTCGGGCAAGGCGGCCCGGGTAGGGCTCGGCCCGCGTGATTCCACTGGTTGACAACCGCCCACTTGTTCAGTATCCTGAGTCCCGTCATGCGGGGACTCACTGCACGTCAAGAGGAAGTGCTGGGCTTCATCCGGGATTCGATCCTCGACCGAGGCTATCCGCCTACGCTGCGCGAGATCGGCGCTCACATGGGGATCCGCTCCACCAACGGGGTGAACGACCACCTGCGGGCGCTGGAGCGCAAGGGCTATCTCACGCGCGACGACATGAAGTCGCGCGCCATGCGGCCGAAGGAAGCCGGGCCGACGACCCAGGCCAAGAAGCTGGAGGGGGGCCCGGGCGGCGTCGCGCGCGTGCCCGTGCTCGGGCGTGTGGCCGCGGGGATGCCGCTCTATGCCGAGGAGCACCTGCTGGAAACGGTCAACGTCGATCGCAGCCTGCTGCCCCGCTCGGGGGAGATCTTCGGGCTGCGCGTCGCCGGCGACTCGATGGTCGACGCCGGCATCGTGAGCGGCGACTACGTCTTCGTGCGCCGGCAGTCGACTGCGGAGCGCGGCGAGATCGTGGTCGCGCTCATCGGGGACGAGGCGACGGTCAAGCGCTTCTTCCCGGAGCGCGACTACGTGCGCTTCCAGCCGGAGAACCGCGGGATGGCGCCGATCCTGGTGCGCGCCTGCGATTTCAAGCCGCCCATGCTTCTGGGCGTGGTCGTCGGGGTGTTCCGCCGGATCTAGGAGCCCGTCGGCTCCCCCTCGCCGTCCAGGCCGAGCATCGCCAGCACGGCGCGCAGCTCGGGCTGTGACCCGAGCTCGGGATCGGTTCCCAGGTACGCGCCGAGCCTCTGGCGCGCCTCGTCGAGCTGGCCGCTGGCGGCATGGGCCAGGCCGGCCACGCGCAGCGCGTCCGCGTCGCCCGGAAACTGCCGCAGTGCTTGCTCGGCCTGCGCGACAGCACCATCGAGCTCGCCATGCAGGCGTAGCGCATGCGAAAGCCCCACGCGCGCGGCCAGGAACCGCGGCGCAAGCTGCAGGGCGGCGGCGAAGGCGTCAGCCGCGGGATCGAGCTGGCCGAGATCGAGCAGGGCGCTGCCAAGCTGGTTGTAGGCGTAGGGATTCTCGGGATCCTCGCGGATCGCATGGCGCAGCGCCCGCAGGGCCTCCTCGTACTGGCCGTCACGCAGCAACTCGGCCACCTCCTCGACCGCCTCCCAGTGTTTCGCGTCGCTGGCCATGCTCTTGTTCTACTCCCTAGGAGCCTGTCGGAGAAAAAACTAAGTGCGCGGAATTGTTCGGTTCCAGCGTCAGAGTAAAGTGAGCGATTTCGATAACTTGGACCATTTCGAGCACGCTTTCTCCGACACACTCCTAGACCGCCCGACTTGCGCGCAGCGCGAACGTCCGCGTCACGGCATTTCCGTACCAGCAACGACGGCTCGCCGAGTCGTCCGCGATCGCGGCTTGCGTCCTCGCTCGCGGTCCTCACGCACAGGAGTACGCTGCGGCCGCTCGCTGCGGGCGCGCTCGCACTCGCGGCCGCCTGACGAGCCGACTGGGAGGGGGCGTGAACGCCCACGCGGGAACGCACACGTCATGGCGCATCGACCCACAGCGGGAAGGACACCGTCCGCGGCGGCCCCTGGTGGCCCGGGATCTGCACGCGCTCCAGCACCTCGATGAGGCAAGCAACCACGGCCGGAGGAACGGGATCGGCGGTGCCGACGGTCACCTCGCGCATCTGGCCGGTCCCGGTCAGCCGCGCCTGAACGATCCAGGTTCCGCCGGGCCGCTCGCGCTGCCCCTCGGGCAGGCAGGCCAGCAACTCGGCCCGGCGGGCGCCGACCGCGCTGGGCAGCCCGCTCGGCGGCGCCGGCGTGGGCTGGCTGCCGGACGACGCGGCCGTGGTGTCGTGGGTGGAGAAGACCGCGGCCGGCGCGGAGATCCGGGCCCGCCGGGTGACGTTCGCCGGGCAGCGCGGCGCGGCGGTGACGCTGGTCGCCGGGCTTCGCCCGCAACGCAAGCGCGTTTGATTGTCGATTCCGCGCAGCCGCGGAATCGGGGCGACACGCCCACGGGAACGGAGCGGGCGGACGCAAGCAGCAACGCCCCGCGGCCGTTGCACGCTGTGGACGCAGGGGTGCCGTCCGCGGGAGAGTTCCACGCTGGGGCTTCGCCCCAGACCCCGCGAACGGGGCCCCAACCCCGTTCGCCCTGACCGGCCGGCTTTCTTTGCCGAAGCGCATCGATTCTCTGACCTAGTAGAACAGCGCGGGCCTGGCGGAAACGAGCAGCGTTGGCATGGCGAGATCTCTTGCTGACGGCGGCCGAGGACTTCGTCCGAGGCCCTGCGTGCGCGCCATGGACAAGACGCGCCGCTTGCGCGATCCTACTACCACCATGACCCGGCGAGCGCGCCAGCTCGATGTGCAGAAGGCAAGCTCGGCGGATCTGGCGCACGCGGGCGGGCCGCCCGAGCCCGAGGAGTAGCGGATGTGGCCGGCCCGATCCTCGCTCGGCGGGCTTCGGGCCAGCCTGCGACGCCGCGAGCCGCTGCTCTGGCAGCTTTGGGCGGCCGGCTTGGTCGTGGCGGTCGCGACGCTCTTCTACGCCCCCGCCCTCGCGCGCACCGGCGGGAGCGTCGGCCGCTGGCCCGTGCCGCTCGACGACGTGTACATCTACTTCGGCTTCGCCCGATCGGCCGCGCTCGGCCATCCCTTCGAGCACTTCCCCGGCAATGGCTACTCCTCCGGAGCCACAAGCGTGCTCTACCCTCTGCTGCTCGCGCCGGCCTGGGCTGCGGGCTGGCGCCGTGGCGCGCTCGGCGCCTTCGCCGCCCTGCTCGCGGCCGCCTGCCTCTTCGATCTGTGCCGCACGCTGCGCGCGCTCGGCCGAGGCATTCCTGGCGGGCGGCAGGGGGAGCCCACGGCCGCGGCCGGGCGAGCGAGCTGGCTCCTGCCTCCGCTCCTGCTGTGCGTGCCGCTGCTCGACTGGAGCTTGCTCTCGGGCATGGAGACGGCGCTCCTCGCCGCCGTAGCCGGCCGCGCCATGCTCGCCTGCCGGCGCGCCGCCTGCGCCGCTCCGGCCGAGCGGGCCGGCCGCCAGCGGCGCGCCGGGCTGTGGCTGTGCCTGCTCGTGCTCGCGCGCCCCGAGATGCTCGCGCTGGCGATCCCGCTCGGCGTCGCCGTCGCCTACTGGGCCGGCTCGCTCTGCGCCTGGCGCTCGCTCGGCCGGGCGCTCGGGCCGCCGGCCGCGGTGCTCGGCGCGCAGGCCGCCGCCAACCGCTGGCTCACGGGCGAGCCTGCGCCGGCCGGCGCGGTGCGCAAGGCGCTCTGGTCGGTGCCGTACCTGGACGAGACCGAGCGCGCGCTCGCGTTTCTCACGAACCTCGCCGTGCTCGTGCACCAGGGGATCGAGCGGGCGCTGGGCGGCAGGCCCTGGGCCTACGCGCTCGCCGCCCTGGCGCTCGCGGGCCTGGCGTCGAGGCGCCACCACACCCTCGCCGCCCCGCTGCTGCTCGGCGCCGCCGGCGCGCTGCTGCTCGCCTGCTGCAACACGACCGCGCCGTACCAGAACCTGCGCTACGCGGCTCCGTCGCTGCTCTTCCTGCTGATGGCCGCGGGCCTGGGCCTGCGGGCCCTGTGCGCCCGCCGGGCCACGGCGCCCGTCGGGCTCGCCCTGGGCCTCCTCGCGGTCGCGGCACCAGCAGGCCAGTGGCGCCGTCAGATCGATCACTTCGCCCGGGCGAGCCGGAACATCCTCGATCAGCACGGCGAGGTGGCGCAGCGGCTGCGCGCGCAGGAGCCGCGCCCACGCCGCGTGCTCGTGGGGGACGCCGGCGCGATCCCCTACCTTTCCGGCATCGGGCCGATCGACGGCCTCGGGCTGGGCGGCTACCGCGGCCTGCCCTTTGCCCGCGCCTCGGTGCACGGCGTGCCGGCCGTGGTCGAGCTCATCGAGCGGCTCCCGCCAGGCGAGCGTCCCGACGCCATGGCGCTCTACCCGCTCTGGTGGCGCGGGCTCGCCGACGCTTTCGGCCGGCCCCGCGAGAGCGTACGCATCGCGGACAACGTCATCTGCACCGCGGACGAGAAGGTGATCTACGACGCCGACTGGTCGGCCCTCGCGGCGCCGGACGAGCGCCGCGCCGGCGAGGTCGACCGACTCGACGTCGCCGATCTGGTTGACGAGCAAGCGCACGACTACGACTTCCCGGGGCCCCACGGGGGCTGGGTCGTGGGCACCAGCGCGCTCTTGGCGCCCTGGGGCGCACCCGGCCGGCCGCAGCGCTTCGATGCCGGACGCATCGTCCCGGAGGGCCGCTCCGAGTCGTTCGCCGTGCGCGGCCCCCTCGGGCGAGCGCCGGCGCGACTCGTGCTGCGCACCGACGGCGGCGCGCCCCTGGGACTGGTGGTCGAGGTGCAGCGCAGTCGCAGGCGCGTGGAGGTGCACGAGCTCGCCGTGCCCCAGCGGCGCGACGACGTCTGGACCGAGCTGCACGTCTGGCTGCGCGATGTCGCCGAGGGCGATCGGCTGCGCGTACGCGCCGTGCGCGGCCCGTGGCGCTCGTTTCACTACTGGCTGCTGCGGCCCTAGTGGCTGCTGCGGCCCTAGGCCCCGGCGCGGAACCCGCTATGACTCGGCGGCTGGTGCGGGTAGGATCCCGGACGTGGCGTCTCTCTCGTTCACGGAGTTCTGGGCCCGAGGGTACCGAAGCCTACGCGGCGTTGAGATCCGCGATCTCAAGCAGTACAACGTCTTCTACGGGCCGAATGGCTCGGGCAAGTCGAATGTCCTGGCGGCCATGCGGACGCTGCTGCAGCTCGCGCAGTGCGCGGCCACCGCGCCGCACGGCGGCGACGGACACGGCGCGCTGGAGGCCGCCGGCAGAGCTCTGGAGTCGGGCTACCTTCGGGCCGACGAGCTGTGCATGCGCGAGCCCAGCCGAACGCTCGTGCTCGGCGCCGCGTTCCGGGCCGGCGCTCCGCAGTGCATCGAGCCCCTCGGGCTGCTGAAGCTCAGCGAGCTCTCGGTCGAGGTCACATTCGACTGGGCCCTGCGGGACGCCCCGCGTCTGGAGATCTCGGGCTTGCGGTGGCTGGGTCCGCAACATGGCGCCAAGGGAGACCTGCTCCGCCTGTGGACCGATCCCTGGCCCGAAGGCACCGAAGTGCACATCGTCCTGCGCGGTGGTCGCGCGCTCGGCCAGCAGGAGTTCCGCCGAGCGATCGCCCACCTGCTGGTCGACGTGCTGCCGCGTCAGGCGTACCACCTCATCGAGGCCGACCGCATGCCCGGACGCGAGCCGCCGAACGCAGCCACGCTCCTGCACGGCGGGCGGGCGTTCAGCATGCAGGACCACCTGCGGCGAGGTTGGATCGCCCCGGGGCTGCTCGCGGCTAGCAAGGACGAGGAAATTGGCGTGCGCGACTCGCTGGAGAAGCTGCGCAAGTTCCTGGAAGGCGAGCCCCTGAGGCGACCGCGCTTCGATCCGGTCGAGATCGGGAGCACCCGGGCCGCGCAGCTTCGGGAGAGGCTCCAGGCTGCGGACGGTGAGCCACGCGACGTCCCGCTCGATCTCGCCGGCCTGGGCGTCGTGCAGATCTACTCGATCCTCGCCCAGGCGCTCCTGTCCGGCGCGCGCTGCATTGGCCTGGAGGAGCCGGAGGCGCACCTGCACGCGCCCACCACCGGGCTGCAGCTCCGCCAGCTTCTACAGCGCCTGGTGGCCGAGCAGCACGTCGACCAGCTCTTCGTCGCCACGCACAGCAACTTGTTTGACCTCGATCCGATGGGGTACTTCGACTTCTCGCTCGATGACAGCGGCTGCACCTTGGTTCAGCGCCGCGGCCTCGACGTCCTGGACGAGCAGCACCTGTACGAGCCCGGCCCGGCCAAGCACGCCCTGCAGTTGCTGCTCCAGTACTTGCCGGCCGAGGAAGTCGTCTTCCGGCGCCCGGAGGACGGGGCTCCCGTCACCGCCGGCGCCATGCTCTTGCTGCTCGAAAGCCGCGACCGGAAGGCGCTGGATTTCCTGAGGGACGTGACGGGAGCGGCTCTGCGGAGCGTTCGGGCGAAGGCCAATCGGCCGGCGGGCGCATGATCCTCGTGCTCGACGCTTGGCGCTGTGATGATCCGGTGCTCGAGGTCTCGCACTGGATGGCCGACCGCACGCTGGAGGTCGTGCCGGACACGCTTCCCCTGTTCGGTGTCGCAGCCACGCGCGCACCCTTCGAGACGGCGATCCGGCATGGCGATCCGGCTGGCGTGGCCCTGTTCGGGCACGGCGACGAAGCGAGCGTCGCAGGCAGTGATCGACAGCCAGTGCTCGATGTCGAGAACGTCCGCCTCCTGGCCGGCCGTTGGGCGCACGCCATGGCCTGCCGCGCCGGCGTGCACCTCGCCGGGCGCGCCGCGGCCGAAGGGGCGGCCTGCTTCGTCGGCTACGATGTTGCGCTGCTGGTGGACTGGAAGCCCGAACGACTTCCGGCAGAGCTGCGCCCGCTGGTCGCCGACCTCGTCACCGTGACGACGCGGAAGCTCGCCGACGGCGCGCGAGACGAGCCAACCCTCCGCCGTGCCGCTGACGCCGCCGCTCTCCGCGTGCAGCAGTGGATGAACGATCATCCCGACGTTGACGTCGGCCGTCTGTCGGTGGCGGCCCACCAGCTCGTGGCACGGATGGTGGTGCGAGCCGCCGCGACCTCGTCATGAGCCAGGTCTTCCTCGCCGCCGCCCGCCGCTCCGATCCACCGGAGCGCATCGAGGCAGCCGTGGAAGCGCTCTGGCGCCACGCCCGCCTGGGCGAGGCGTTCGGCGCGCGCGATCTGACCGCGCTGAAGCTCCACGTGGGCGAGCCCGGCACGACGACGTTCGTCTCGCCCGCCATCGCGCGGGCGCTCGTACGGCTCGTCGCCTCGACCGGCGCCGCGCCCTTCCTCACGGACACGGCCGTCCTGTACCGCAGCCCGCGGGACAACGCCGTGGGCCATGCGCGCGTGGCCCACGAGCACGGCTTCGGCCTGGACGTCGTGGGTGCGCCCTTTGTCGCCGCGGACGGCCTGAACGGCGCCGACGAGATCGAGGTGCGCGTGGACGGGAGGCACTTCGCGAGCGTGCACGTGGCCTCGGCCATCCAGCACGCGCGCAGCCTGCTCGTGCTGAGCCACGCCACCGGGCACCTCGGCACGGGCTACGGCGGCGCGCTCAAGAACCTCGGCATGGGCTGCGCCTCGAAGAAGGCGAAGCTGCGCCAGCACCACGGAGCGCAGCCGAAGATCGACCCGAAGAAGTGCTTGGGCTGCGGCACTTGCGCCGCCTGGTGCCCCGCGGACGCCATTGCGGTCGAGAGGACGGCCGCCATCGACCCGGAGCGCTGCATCGGCTGCGGCGAGTGCATCGCCGCCTGCCGCGACGGCGCGGTGCGCTTCGGCTGGGCCATCGCCGGCCGCGAGCTGCAAGAGCGCATCGTCGAGCACGCGGCGGCGGTCGTCCGCGCCAAGCCCGGTCGCATCGCCTACGTGACGGCGGCCATGGCCATCACCAAGGACTGCGACTGTATGGGCCTGGACCAGCCACCGGTGCTCGACGACATCGGCCTGCTCGCTTCGCGCGATCCCGTGGCGATCGACCAGGCCGTGCTGACGCTCGTGCACGACCGCGCCGGAAGCTCGCTCGAGTCCCGCTGCTACCCGGAAACCGACGCCGGCGCGCAGATCCGCCACGCCGTGGCCCTCGGCCTAGGCGAAGCTCGCTTCGAGCTGGTCGAAGTCACGCCTTGAGCGCCGCGCGCCCAGACTAGAAGTGGTAGCTCCCGCCCAGGGCCACCTCGTCCAGGCTGGAGCTGGAGCTGCCGCCGTTCACGGCCTGCACGCTGCGGTAGTCCTCCACCGCGCCAGTCTGCACGTCGCGACCGCCGGAGATGGCAAGCACCTTGCCCCGGCCACCGTTGTCGAGCACGCCGAAGAACGTGTGCTGGTAGGCGAGGCTCACGTCGAAGGCGCCCAGCCGCAACGTGGCGCCGGCGGCCACGCCGATACGCTCGGCCGCATGGAAGTCGAGCGTCAAGTACTCGTCGTCCGCGCTCTTGGACTCGAAGAAGCCGCCCGCGCGCACGCTCAGCAGATCGGGAATGGCGTAGAAGTCGCCGCCCAAGCGCGCGCCCAGGGCGTCGCGCCAGTGGTGGGGCACGTCGCAGTTGGCCGGGATGAAGCCGGGAGTGCCGTTGACGCGAATGGTGGAAGGACCGTTCGCCGCCCTCGAGGCGGGAAAGCGGATTTCGACCGCGTCGAGCGCGCTGTTGTGGGCCCAGGTCAGGTCGAGCTCGAGGTCGAACAGATCCGTGCTCATCGAGTCCTTCGCCCAGCCGCCGTGCTTGGCAACGAAGCTCTGCGACCGCTGCTGGCCCCGGCGCGGATGCCGGTAGCGCAGGCCCAGGCGGGCCTCCATCGGGATGGGCATCTCGAACGTGCCGGCGTCCTTCTCGTCGGTGATGTTGGCGGGATCACCGATGGCCTTCTCGTCGACCGCGCCGCCCTCCTTGTAGTAGTTGGCCTCGGTGCGCAAATCGATGTTCGTGCGCAGCGCGTCCGACCACCGGAACCAGCCCGACAGGTCGAAGCGACGGCCAGGCGACCAAAGCGCGCTGACGACGAAGCCCGGGACGAATCCGTCCGTGCCGCTGATGACCGAACGCAGATCGGTGACGAAGTCGTCGGGCTGCGAGGCCCTTCCGACCAGCGACTGGGCCTCGTTCATGTTGGCGTACTCGAGGCTCAGGACGCCCCAGACGAAGCCCGCTCCGAAAGAGAGCTGCCTCGTGGCGGCGAAGCTGCCCGAGAGCGTGGGGAACAGGGCCAGCGCGTCGCTCTCCAGCACGAGGTAGCGCTGCGGCGCGGGGTGCTCCGTCTCGCCGAACTTGTCCGCGTAGCGCAAGGTGGCCGGCCACGAGATGGAGCCCACGGAGTGCGGCGCCACGGCGGCGAGGCCCAGCGCAAAGCGCCGGTGCAGCCGCAGGCTGGCGCCGAGCTGCGGGTTGGGAAACGGCGGGATGTCGGCGCAGACCTCGCCCGGTGCCGCCGCCAGCCCCCGGCCCGGGGAGACCGGCTGCCCGCCCCCGTCAAGCCGCTCGAAGCAGTGCGAGCGCACGAGCAGGTGGGCGCCCAGGTGCACTCCGCTCGGCTGGGTCACGAGCGCGGCCGGGTTGAAGTACGCGGCCAGCGGATCGTCGGCGCGCGCCAGCCACGCCCCGCCCCGGCCGAGCTGGACCACGCCGACGTCGGGGGAATCCAGGGCGCTCGTGGCCGCGGCCTGCCCGGCCCAAAGGCCGGCGCACAGCGCCGCGCCGCCGCCCAGAACGCGAGCGGCACGCGCAATCGACGGCGGCAAGCTGCTGTGTAGTCGCGCCACGTGCCCGCCCCCTACTTGACCGGCGACGCCTTGAGCGCGGCCTTGCCGTTCTTCTCGTAGACCCGGAACTTCACGCGCGTGCAGCCGTGCTGCTTGGCGAGCTCGTCCTTGTTGCGCTGCAGCGTCTGGCGGAACTTGTCGTAGGCGAGCTTCTTGGTCCCCTCGCCGAGACGGCCCTTGAGTGCCACGAACTCCTGGAAGACCTGTTGCCAGTACGCTTCCTCGTCGAACTCGCCCTCCGTTGCCGGGTCGAGCCTTGGATCCGCGGCCGGAGCAGCCGGGCCAGGCGCGGGCGCAACGGCCGCTGCCGCCTTCTGTGGCGGAGCAGGGGTCTTGCGTGCCGCCGCCTCGGCCGCCGGCGCCTTGGCCGGCACCTCGGCTTCGCCCGGCAGGCTCGGGAGCTTGCGCTTGCGCTCCGCGAGCGGCTCGAACTGGTCGGGCAGCGCGGGCAGCCTCCCCAAGCCGGCCCCGTCGCCTTCGGGCACGGCGAAGGCGCTCATCGTCGGCTGCTGCGGCAGCGGGCCCAACACCCGCTCGAGGTCAGCCGGCCCGCGGTCCACGCCGGCGGCGGCGGCCACCTTGTCGAGGCCGTCGTTGATGTCCGCGGCGATCTTCTTGAAGCTCCAGCCAAACGTGGCCGGCTTGAGCACGTCGACTCGGCCGGCGCCCAGATCGCGCGTGGCCCGGCGGAACCGGGCAAGCGGCAGGGTGTGCTCGAACACCGTCAGCAGCAGGCCGAGCAGCGCCAGGCCCGCGGCAACAAGCGCGATCCAGAGGCTGGGCACGGCGGCCTTGTCCTTCTCGTCGGCCAGACGCTGGAACTCGAAGGGCGAGTGTACCGTAGGCTGGCGATGGCCGACGACGTAGCCGGCGCCCCGGTCCCACGCCTCGCCCGGCATGCGCGCGAATATGGCCGCGACGCTGCCGCCGGCGCGGTCGGGCAGCGGCAGGACGGCCGTGCGGCCCTTGACCTTGTAGTTCTCGTCGGTCCCCAGCCGGGCGACGTCGGCCGCGGTGATCTCCAGGTCCGTCTTGTCGAAGGAGGCCGGGGCGCCGGTGGCGATGCGCGTGCCACCGGCGTAGAAAGCCACGGCCGCTCCGGTGCTGACCGAGATGGCCTCGGCGAAGCGATCATCGACCACCTTGGCGCCGACGATGGCGCCGATGGGCGCCGCCCCCACCTCGCGCTCGACGGGGTGCGCCACGACCCGGTAGATCTTGTCGTCGAACACCCAGGCATCATCGCGGATCCAGCCGTGCAGGGCGTCGGCCACGAGCGAGTAGCCGCCCATCTCAAAGTGCGGCGAGCTCGTTCCCTGCTCGAAGCCGATGTTGGCCACGACGCGGCCGCTCGTGTCGATCGCCCACAGGGCGTCGAAAACCAGAGCCCCGCCCGTCTCCTTCTGCTTCTCGGCCCGCTGCTCCAGGCTCTGGGCGTACTTCTTCAACGCCTTGCGCGCCTTGTCCTTGAGCTCGCCCTTGACCTCCTTGAGGTTGTCGGCCTGGCTGGCGGCGCCGAGCGCGGCCAGGACATCGGCATCGAGCGCCAGCGGAATCAGCGCCGTGGCGCGCGTGCGCGCGTCGTCCTTCAAGTACCAGCCGACGGCGTTGGAGGCAGCGGTGAGAAGCTCGGCGCGCGTGCGGCTGGCCGAACGGTTGGAGACCTCGGTCGCCAGGTAGAGCAGGAAGAAGGCGACCGCGAGCGCGATCGAGAGCAGGACGTACCAGAAGCGCGACAGGACCACGGCTCAGCGTCCTTTGCCCGCTTCCTTGCCCTTGCCCTCGCCCACCACGAGCGGAGCCTGGAGCGTGAGCGGCGCGCCCGTGACGTCCACCGGCAGCGGCGCGCCGACGGCTTGGCCCGCGTAGTAGCCGCGCAGGGTGTACTTGCCCGCATCCAGCTCCAGCGCGAACTCGCCCTTGAGGCTCGGCGCAACCACCGCGACCGCCTTGGGCTCAACCACAATCCACGATCGTACGCTGGGGAAGTAGTCGTCCCGCAGCTCGTAGCTGCCGGGACCGGGCGGCGTCCAGGTCCGGCTGCGCGTGGGCTCGAGATCGGCCTTGCCCAAACCCTTGTCGGCCGAGTCGTAGATCCGGTGCACGAACGGGTCGTGGTTCTCGATCTGGACGGGCTGCCCCTCCGGCACGACGACCGTGGCGGGCGTAGTGCGCCCGCCGCTCAGGGTAACGACCACCGGCGTCTTGGTGGGCGCGACCTTCTCCGGGCCGAGCGCAACGATGGCGAGCTCGCGCGGCAGGAAGCCGGTCAGCCGCTTGGCATCTTCGCTCACCGTGGCCGATGGCGCACGGAACGTGTAGCGGTGGCTCTCGGTGCTGCTCGCTTCCCTCCAGACGGGATTGAGAAGCGCCTCCCCACCCTTGATCTGCCCCTTCACGGTGGCCTTCTGCGCCGGCGCAGGGGGCTGAGCGCCGGACGCGGCGGGCAAGAGCAGCGCCGAGAGCAGCACGGCAACGCGCAGCACGCGCGGCGCGGCGCAGGCTGACCGGGAGAGGTGCGCGCGAGGCATCATGGCCCGGCAACCTAGCGGAATCGCACCGGGGAGGGAAGCCCTGGTTGGCCGATCCGACCTGGGCGTATCAGTTTCGCCCTTGGGTTGCAGGCGCGTCTCGCGTATGATCCGTACGTTCCGTCTGCCGAGTGCGACAGGTGGAGATGTAGAATCCCCAGTAGGCCGAATCTGGGGCCCAAGACTATGCCGCGGTGAGCAAGCCCGGACCGCTACGGCGGATACCGGGAAGCCTAAAACGGCACTCTGGGCCCCACCTAGCCAAGTGCTAGGGGTTCGGATCTTCCACCATCGGCTACGGCGGTCGGAACATTTCATGGGCCGGAACGATCCGGCCCGTGCCCTTTTGTGGCTGCCAACCCCTGGTGCTTGCCCTGGCGCTCGCGCCCGGATACAAGGCGTCAGCGTATGCATTCACGCCCCCTGCCAGGCGGCTCGTCAGGCGGCCGTCAGCGCGAGCGCGCCCGCAGCGCCGGGCCGCAGCGTACTCCTGTACGTGAGGACCCGGCGCGAGGACGCAAGCCGCGCTCACGGCCGACTCGGCGAGCCGTCGTTGCCTGCCACCCCGATACTCCCTGAACGCGGCGTCACCTTGCCTTCCGATCCTGAAGAAGCCACGCCCGACGAAGCCGAGGAGGGCACGCCGGCGGAGCCCGACCCGAGCTCGGCTCTCCCGCCGCGGCCGTCTGCGGTGCTGCGCTACCTGTTCCACCTGGTGTGGCTCTTCGCGGCCCCGCTGGCGCTGTCGCTTGCCACCGTCTGGGCGCTGACGCCGACCAGCAGGCACGTGACCAGCGACTGGCTGCGCAACTTCGTGGGCGAGCAGCAGGTGCCGGCCACCATCCTCTTCTTCACGCTCTTCGCCATGGTGCTGTGGCGGCTGCGCTACCACCTGCCCCTGGCCGCGGCCGCCGGCGTGCTGGGACGCTCCGACATTGCGCCGCGCTTGCGCGGGCGCTTCGACGAGGCGGTGCAGTTGGTCGACGAGGCCGGCCGCATCCTGCGCCGGCGCCGGCGTCAGGTCGAGCGCGCCCTGAGCCGGACGGAGCGGGAGGAACTGTGCGCGGCGCTGGAGGCGCTGGAGGACGCCCTCGGCCAGGCGAGTTTCGACGAGGAGCGCTTCGACGAGGCGGCGCGCAAGGCGGAGGCGCTGGTCGGTGAGCATCTGGCGCGCTGGCGCAAGAGCGAGTTGCGCGAGTACGCCGAGTCCATCGGGGTGGCGGTGGCCGTAGCCCTGCTCCTGAGCGTCTTCGTGATCGAGGCTTTCAAGATCCCCAGCGGCTCGATGGTGCCGACGCTCACCGTCGGTGACTACATCTTCGTGGCGAAGTACGCCTACGGGCCGCTCCTGCCGTGGTCCGACGCGCGCCTCTTCTCGCGCCTACCGCCCGAGCGAGGAGACGCCGTCGTGTTCAAGTTCCCCGAGACCAAGGACCAGGACTTCATCAAGCGCGTCGTAGCTCTGCCCCGCGACAAGCTCGAAGCCCTCGACGGCCGGCCGGTCATCAACGGTTGGCTCGTGCCGCATTGCTACGTCGGGCACTACGGCGATGCCCTCGGCTTGGACGAGATGTCCGCCGGCGAGCTGTACCTGGAGTTCCTTGGCGACAAGGTCTACCTCACGCGCCACAACGAGCGGCCGAACCGAGCCCCCACGGCCGCACCGGGCGACGGCGAGCAGCCATGCCGCGCCGACGAGGAGTGCGGGGGCCCGCCGCGCGCCTGCCGCGGCGGGCTGTGCGGCGTGCTGCAAGGCGCGCGCGACCCGGCCGGGCTCCAGGTGGTTGGTCCCTACGCGGTGGCGCCGGGCGAGGTCTGGGTGATGGGCGACAACCGCAACAACAGCCACGACTCCCGCTCCTGGCGCGGCGGCCGCGGTGGCGGGGTCCCGCTGGAGAACATCAAGGGGCGCGCCATGTTCGTGTGGCTGAGCTGGGATCCGCAGGGCGGCGTCGCCACCGATCGCCTCTTCGTCAACGTCATGGGGTCGCCGAAGCTGCCGAGCGGCCCGGCGGCGGCGCTGGTGGCCGGCGTGGAGCGGTGCCTGCGCGCGCGGCCGCCTCCGAGCCAGACTACGCCGCCTGCGCCGCGGTAGAGATGGGCGGTTGCGGGCATGGACTTCGCACGACGGGTCGTCTACCTCATTGCGCCATGTCGTCCGCGAGCGGCAGCCACGCGCCCGATCCACGGTTCGTGCACGCCTGGCACACCTGGCTCGCGGCTCTGGCCACCGACGCCGATGCCGTCGCCGCCGCCGCATCGCTCTACGCCGAGCTGCCCGCCCCGGCGCGCGACGCCTGGCTCGCGGCGCTCGCGGAGGACGCGGCGCAGATCGACGTGCCCAAGGCGGCCATCTACGCTCCTCTGCTTGCCGTCGAGCCGGATGTCGAGCGGCGCGGGCGCATCCGACAGGCGGCCGGCATCGATCTCGCGCCCCTCGCCAGCGTACGGCGCGCCCTCTTGGGCACGGGCGCCGGCGGGCTGCGCCTGGCCGTGCTCGTGATCCCGCTCTACCTCGACTTCGTGCGGCTGCTCGTCTGCCGCTTTGTCAAGGACGAAGGCTTCGACTGGGTGCGCCAGGACCCCATCGTGCGCGAGCGCGACGCGCCGGCGGCCGGCTGCGCGCTGGACGGTGTCGAGCTGTTCACCAGCTCCCCGCAGGCGGTCATCGACGAGCTGTCGCTCGCGGTGCTGGCGCACCGGCGCCGCGGCCGCGCGCTGCCGCCGGTGCTGCTCCGGTGCGCCGACCTGTTCAGCGCCCGCCCGCCGGCGCAAGCCGATTGTGCGTAGCCATGGGCTCCCCCGAACCACGGCAGCACCCCGACCCGGAGCCGTCGAGCCAGGGCGGCCCCGGCGCGGGCCGCTCGCGGCGTACCATTGCCGTGGGAGGCGGCAGCCGCGGCGTGGGCAAAACGCTGCTCAGCGTGAACCTAGCCGTCTACTTGGCGCAACTCGGCCGCAGCGTGGTCATCTGCGACGCCGATCCCCAGGGCTCGAACCTGCACACGATGTTGGGGCTCGATGCCGGGCCGCTCGCCCTGCCCGAGACGATTGCCGCGACAGCGCCGGTCGAGACGACGGTGCCCGGCCTGAGGCTCATGCCGACCGGGTACGACGCCTGGACCATGGCCCCCAAGCACGTGACGCGCCTGGCGCAGTGGCTGGCGCCGCTGGAGCGGCTCGATGTCGACTACGCCGTGCTGAACCTGGGCGCCTCCATCTCGGGGCCGTCGCTCGATGCCTTCTGCGAGGCGGACGTGGGCATCTGCGCCGCCGCGCCCGAGCCCGCGGCCATCGAAGCCGCCTATCGCTTCTGCCGCGCCCTGTTCGCCCGCCGCCTGCGCCGGGCGCTGATGTGCGAGCGCTTCAAGCTGCGGGTGGTCGAGCGTGCCCTGGCAGCGTTGCCGCCGCTGCCGACACCGCTGGCGCTAGTGGCACAGATCGGCCGCTTCGACGAGGCGGTGGCAGCCGCCGCGGCGCTGACGCTGCGCCAGCTTGGCCCCGGGCTCGTCGTCGGCAAGACGCGCCTGCGCCGCGACCTGGAGCTCGGGCCGGCCATGTGCTCGCTCAGC
>JACQWT010000233.1:25917-35196 GCA_016209145.1 Deltaproteobacteria bacterium
TACCTGGGCCACGTCGAGCATGACGACGCCGTCTGGGTGACGGCGCGCCGGCGCCGCCCCCTGCTCATCGACGCGCCGACCTGCAAGAGCGCGCGCGATATCGAGCGCGTGGCCCGCCGCACGCTTGCCGCCCTCGGCCAGCAGCAGTCTCGGCCTCGGGCGACGGAGCCGTCCGGCCCGCCACCCCGCCCCGGGGCCCCGCTGACGCTCTACGACGTGCTCGGCATCTCCCGCGCTGCGAGCGACGACGAGATCCGCCGCGCCTACAAGCGGCAGCGCGAGATCTTCCGCGAGGACAGCCTGCCCATCGTCTCGCTGGTCGACGCTGCGGGCATGCGTCGCGAGCAGGCCCGCATCGAGGAGGCCTACGACACCCTGCTCGATCCGGTGCGCAAGCAGGCCTACGATCTTTCCATCTTCCCGGAGGACGATCGCCTCCGACCGGGAGCAACCGAGGCGCGTTCGTCCGCCAGCGAAGCCGAGCTGGCGATGCTGCAAGCCGAGCTCGGGCGGGAGATCACGCCGGAAACCGCGTTCTCGGGGGCGCTGCTGCGCAAGGCGCGCGAGGCACAGGGGCTGGAGATCGGTGAGCTCGCGCAGGCGACCAAGGTCGCGCCGGCCTACTTGCGCGCGCTGGAGGCCGAGCAGTTCGCCACGCTGCCTGCCGACGTCTACGTGCGCGGCTTCCTGCAGCTCGTCGCCAAGGCCATCAAGCTCGACCCGACCCAGGTCGTGAGGACCTACATGAAGCGGCTGCGGGCCTTGCAGGCCGAGGGCGACGACTAGCCGTGTGGGCGTCGTACGCGCGGGCTTGCCGGGCAGGGCTCGCGAGGGCACGGGCGCTCGCGGCCGCGCTGGGGGCATGGCCTCGCGACGGCACCCGCTTCGCCGTGGCCCTGTTCGTCCTCGCGCTGCTGCCGCGGCTATGCGTAGCCATCGCCTGGGCGCGCGAGCCGGTCTGGGACGGGCACTACTACGACTACGGCGCGCAGCGCATCGCCGCGGGGCTGGGCTACTCCGGCGCGGGCGGCGGGCACGGGATCTGGCACCCGTGGGCCCACTACCCGGTGGGCTACTCCGGTCTGCTCGGGCTGGCCTACCACCTGTTCGGGCACGGCCAGCACGTGGCTCCAATGCTGGGCGCCCTGGTGGGGGGCCTGCTCGCCGTGGCCGTCTATGGGCTCGCCCGCCACGCCACCACGGAGGGCCGCGCGCGGCTGGCCGGCCTGCTCACGGCCCTGCAGCCCGGACTGGTCGCCTACGCCGCTCTCGTGATGACCGAGCCGCTCGGAGCGCTCGGCCCGGTCGCCGCGGCCTGGGCTGCGGCGCGCGCCCGCAGCACCTGGCGCGCCGGCCTGAGCGCCGGGCTGCTTCTCGGCCTGGGCACGCTGGTGCGGCCGCAGACCATCCTCTGCGCGCCAGCCATCGGGCTCGTGCGGCTCGGACGCGGCGGGCGGCGACAGGCGTGCGGCGCCGCCGCGCTATGCACCGCCGTCGCCTTGGCCGTCGTCGCTCCGTGGACGGCGCGCAACTGCCTCGTCATGGACGGCTGCGCCTTCGTCTCGACCAACGCGGGCTGGAACCTGGCCATCGGCTCGTTTCCCCGCGCCACCGGCCGCTTCGAGACGCTGCGCGCGAGTGACGGCTGTCGCGTGGTCACGGGTCAAGTCCAGCAGGACCGCTGCTGGCTCGGCGCCGGCCTGGGCTGGATCGCCGCCGAGCCGCGACGCTGGCTCGGGCTCGTGCCGCGCAAGCTCGGCGAGACCTTCGACCACGAGTCGTTCCCCGTGGGCTATCTCGCCGAGGCGGATCCCGCGGCCTGGCCGCCGGCCCAGCGGGAGCAGGCACGCCGCGCGCTCACGCTGGCGCACCGGATCCTGCTCTCGCTCGCGCCCCTCGGGCTGATGGCGTGGCCGCGCCGCGGGGCGCGCGCCTGGCCCCTGGTCGGTCTCGCGCTCCTGGGCGCGCTGTGGGCGCACGCCTGGACCGATCCGGCCCAGCCCTTCTGGCCGCTCGCCGTCGCCATCCCGCTCCTGGCGCTGCTGCCGGCGCGCGGCGCGCGGCAAGCCGGCGTGCTCGCCTTCCTCGCCTACAGCGTCGCCACCGTCTGCGCCGTGCACGCCGTCTTCTTCGGCGAGGATCGGTACCACGTGTTCGTGACGCCGATGCTGTGCCTTCTCGCCGCCTGCGCGCTCGGCGCCAGGCGCACGTGCGCTACGGCTGCGACTCCTGCTGCTTCTGCTTGAGCATCGCGGAAGCACGATCCCGGCAGGCGCGATCCCCCTGGTGCGAGCAGATGGCCCGCAGCATCTTGATCTCGGCCTCACTCCCCCGGCCGCTCCAGACCTTGTTCTCGAGATTCCGGCGCTGGGAGATCTCGTCGAACTCGTCGGGCGTCGTCTTGGTCGGCTGCGGCGGCGCCGCCGGCTTGGCCTCGGGCTTGGCCTCGGGCGGCGGGGCGGGCTCGGTCGGTCTCTCCGCCGCCGCGCCGGTAGCCTTGGGGCGTGGCTTGCCCTCGGGCTGCTTTGGTCCCTTGGGCCGCACGGCCACGGTCCCGCCCAGGCCCTCGATCATGTCGGCGGCCTTCTCGCGCCGCTCCGTGTCCACGGTCTCGGCCTCGACCACCGCCTCCAGGATGGCGATCTTCCTCTTCTGATCCGGCTCGGCCTCCACTTTGGCGAACTGGGCGTCCGCCCACTTGTCCTCGATCTGCTGGAACTCGGGGGCTTTGCGCGCCGGCGACTCCTCGGGGATGCGCTGGAGGGTCTTGTGGGCAAAGTCCAGATCGCCCTCCTCGGCAGCCTGCACGGCATCCTTCAAGCGGCGCTGGGACTCCTCGTCGACCTGCGCCGCCTCCGTGCCGGAGCCGGCCTGCTGGCCGTGCGAGCCGGAGAGGCCGACGATGACGAACGCCCCCACGGCAAGCACCAGCACGCCCGCCGAGACCGCCACGACCCGCCAGAGGTTGCGGCGCTGGGCCTGCGCCGCGACCGGCGTCATCGTGGCGTCGAAGGCGGGCACGCCCGCGAGCTGCCGGCTCAGGTCCGCCGTCGGGCGGAAGAACTTCCCGGCCGCCACGAAGCGCAGCCGCACGTCGCCCAGCTCGAGCGCATCGCCAGGCTCGATGATGCCCTGGCGGAGCTCGATGCCGTTGATACGGATGCCGTTGGCGCTGCCCTTGTCCACGATCTCCCAGCGGCCGTCGCCGAACGCGCGCATCTCGGCGTGCACGCGGCTGACCGAGGCGTGGTTGATGCTGATGTTGCACTCCTCGGAGCGCCCGATGGTGACCAGATCGCCAACCAAGGAGTACTCGACGCCCGGCACCGGCCCGATCACCATCACCAGCCGGTCGGGCATCCGCTGCTTCGGCGGCGTGACCTCGTCGGTCTCGGTCGGGGTGGCGGTCGCGGTCGCCTCGTCGGCAAGCTCGATGCGATAGTCCGCGAGTTGCACCGTGTCGCCGATGCGGAAGCCCACGGCCTCGGCGACGCGCTCGCCGTTGACGAAAAGCCCGTTGTAGCTCTGTAGGTCCTCGATCGTCCAGCCGCCGTTGGCGCGCTTGAGCAAGGCGTGGGAGCGCGAGACGTTGCGCTCGGTCAGGCGGATGCTGCACTGCTCGGCACGCCCGAGGGTGTACTCGTCAAGGGCGAGATCGAGCGTGGTGCGCTGGCCCTCGTCGTCTTCGATCGTCAGCTTCCACATGGGCGCAGTCCGCCGGCCTCACCGCCGGCCTGGCTACTATCAACAGCCTAGAACACCGTCCGCAATTCCGCCAGAAGGGAGCGTCTCCGCAAGCCCCGCCGCTACCGTAGCACACCCGGCCGGGAGGGTAAGCGCAACCCGAGCGCTGGGGCGCCGCCCCGGTCCGCCGCCCCCGGCCCGCCCATTGCCGTTAGCAGCTCGGCGGCCCGAGGTGTGCGAGCACGGGCACGGAAACGTGGAATGTGAAACCAGGAACAGAGAACGTGGAATGTCATCCCAGAAACGCTCGAGCCGGCGCAGGCTCCGGAGCCCCGCGACGGCGAACCCCTCCAGGATTTCACATTCGCCGCAGCGGGCGCCAGGCCATGCCCACGCCTACCGGCGTTTCTCGGCCCGTGCCTCGACGGCAAGGATCTCGGGCGGATGAAGCTGCCAACGGCAATGCCCGGCCCGCCGGCCCGTGGGCCCCGCCCGCGTGGCGGCGCCGTAGTTCTTTGACGCTGCCGGCGAGTAATCTATCCTGGGGTATGCCTCAGTACAAGTACGTGGCGCGCACGGCGGGCGGGGAGGTCAAGAAGGGCACGCTCGTGGCCGCCGACATCGCCACCGCCGAGAAGCGCCTGCGCGCCCAGCAGCTTACCCCCGAGTCGATCAAGAAGCACTTCTCGTTCCAGATCGGCGTCGGGGTGGAGGCCACCGATCTGGTGAAGTTCACCCGCATGTTCGCCACCATGATCGACGCCGGCCTGCCGCTCGTCCAGTGCCTCGATATCCTGGGCAGCCAGGAGCAGAACCCGCACTTCAAGAACGCCCTGCTCGACATCAAGGAGCACGTCGAGCAGGGCGCCACCTTCAGCGATGCGCTGCGGCGCCACCCGAAGATCTTCGACAACCTGTTCGTCAACCTGGTGCACGCGGGCGAGGTGGGCGGCATTCTCGACACCATCTTGAACCGGCTGGCGATCTACATCGAGAAGAACGCCAAGCTCAAAAGGCAGGTCAAGGGCGCGATGACGTACCCCATGGTCGTCATCTGCATCATGATCGTGGTCATGGTCGTGCTGATGACCTTCGTCATCCCGGCGTTCGAGAACATGTTCGCCGAGTTCGGCGCCAAGGACGCCCTGCCCAAGCTGACCAAGATCGTCATCGCCGTCTCCCGCGGCTTCCTCAGCTACCTGCCCGTGATGATCGTCGGCAGCGTGGCCCTGGTCGTGAGCTTCCTGCAGATCTACAAGCGCCCGCGGGGCAAGCGCGCCGTCCACAACGCCCTCTTGCGGGCGCCGGTGCTCGGGCCGGTGCTGCAGAAGATCGCGGTGGCCCGGTTCTCGCGCACGCTGGGCACGCTGCTCAGCTCGGGCGTGCCCATCCTCGACGCGACCGAGATCGTCGCCCGGGCCGCGGGCAACATGGTCGTGGAGGAAGGCCTGATGTACGCCCGCGAGAAGATCTCCGAGGGGCGCAACCTGGCCGAGCCGCTCGCGGAGATGTGGGTCTTCCCGGGGATGGTCGTGCAGATGATCTCGGTGGGCGAGCAGACCGGCGCCCTCGACCAGATGCTCAACAAGATCGCCGACTTCTACGAGGAGGAGGTCGACGTGGCAGTGGCCGCGCTGACCTCCATGCTCGAGCCGCTGCTGATGGTCGTCGTCGGCGGGCTCGTGGGCACGGTGCTCATCTCGATGTACCTGCCGATCTTCGAGCTGGCCGGCAATATCAAGAGCGAATAGCGATGAGGCTCGGCATTCGGGCCGGTGTCGAGACGCCGCTCGGCGTCAGGCTCTCCATCCTGGCGGCGTTTCGGCTCGTCGTGCTGACCCTGTTCCTGGCGGTCACCGAGCTCTTCTACTTCGAAGGGGGGTCGGTCGGCGGCTACTCGAGCCGGGTGGCCGTGGTCACGGTGGGCCTGGCCTACGCCCTCGCGGCCGCATACGCGATCCGACTGCGCCGGGGCGGGAACCTCACGGTGGTCGGCCACGCGCAGCTCGTCACCGACCAGCTCGCATGGACGGCCTTCGTGTACATCTCCGGCGGCGTGACCAGCGGCGCCACCTCGCTCTACGGCCTGACCTGCCTTTCCGGGGCCATCCTGCTCGGGCCACCAGGGGCGCTCAGCGCGGGCCTGGCCGGCCTCGCCGGCTACCTCGGGCTGTGCGCGGCGTTCGCCGGGCGCCTGCTGCTGCCCCCCCCGGACCAGACCGCCAGCGCCTACGTGACCGCGCCCTCGGACATGGTGTACCCAGGGCTGAGCAACGTGCTGGCCATCGCTGTCGTCACGATGCTGGCGGCCTACCTCGCGGAGAGGCTGCGCGCCACGGGCGGCCGGCTCGCGGCGGCCACCGCGCGGGCGGAGCAGGCCGAGCGGCTGGCGGCGCTCGGCCGGCTCGCCGCGGGGCTCGCCCACGAGATCCGCAACCCCCTGGGCGCCATCCGTGGCTCGATCGAGCTGCTGCGTACGGGCGCCGCGCTGACGGACGAGGACCGGCGGCTGTGCCAAATCGTCGAGCGCGCGACGATGCGGATGAACGACCTGGTGGGCGACATGATCCACCTGACACGGCCGCGCGAGCCGGAGGCCCGCGAGATGGACCTCGCCGCGGCCGTAGAGGAGGTGCTGGAGCTGGCGCGCCGCTCGGGGCGCGCGGCCGGGCGCGCCCTGCGCTACGAGGGCCCCGAGAAGATGCCGGTCTTGGCCGATCGGGACCAGATGCACCAGGTCATCTGGAACCTCTTGCGTAACGCCGTGGAGGTGTCGAGCGCGGGTGGCGAGGTGCTGGTGCGCCTCTCGCGCGGGGCCTCGGGCGAGGCTCGGGTGGACGTGGTCGACCACGGGCCGGGCATCGCGCCGGAGAACCGCGAGCGCGTCTTCGACGCCTTCTTCACCACGCGCTCGCACGGCGTGGGCATCGGCCTGGCCGTAGTCAAGCAGGTGGCCGACGGCCACGGCTTCGGCGTGGACTTCGAGAGCGAGCCGGGCCGGGGCGCGACCTTCTCGGTTCACATTCCGGCGCGCAGCGTCGTGGCCGCGCTGGTGCTGGCGCTGCTCGCGGGGAGCTGTGCGCCGGCGAGCGAGTGGGTGCGGGCCGCCGGTGATCCGCCGGCACCGGCTCACCCGCAGAGCTGGGCCGACCTCTATCCCCCGGAGCCGAGCGGGCGGCGGCCACCGCCCGCGGCCGCTGCCGTGCCCGCCTCCGCGAGCGCGGCGCCCGCGCCGGCGCCGTCCGGGACGGCTCCCGCGAGCCCAGACTCGCCCGACGAGGGGGACGAACCGGTGGCGATCCGCATGAGCGGCGAGAGGCGCGCGCGGGTGCCGGCCGCGACGCCGGGCGCGGAGCTGTTCCGCAACACCTACTACGACTTCCCGCAGGAGCCGGAAGCATCGCCGGACCAAGCGCGGCGCACCCTCTTCGATCCGTCGTGCCGTCCGATCCGCGTGGTCGGCCAGACGTTCCACGATCGGCTGTGCGTGCAGGGCAGCGGCCGTCTGGCCTCCGGCCAGACGGTGAGCTTCGCCAAGCGGCACTGCGCGTGCGCTGCCGTTTGCCCGCGCACGGGCGAGCAGATCTGCTTCGAGGCGCTGGATCCCGGACGGTTCCCCTACGGTCGGGGCGCGACCGGTCTGCCCATCGCCCCGCTGCGCACCGTGGCGGTCGATCCCGCCGTGGTGCCTCTGGGGACCGCGCTCTACATCCCGGAGTACCACGGCCTGCGCGATCTCGGCGGCGTTGCGCACGACGGCTGTTTCGTGGCCGAGGATCGCGGCCTGCGCGTGCGCGGCCGACACGTGGACGTGTTCACGGGCGACCCGCGGCTCACGACCGCCTGGAACGCGGCCGTGCCGTCCAACGCGGGCGTGCACGTCGTGCCGGGCGCACCCCGTTGCGCCCACCTCCGAAAGCCGTTAGCGATTGTCCGTTAGCCATTAGCCAGCCGCGAACCGCCATGTCACCCCCGCCAGCGCCGAGCGCCGAGGGCACGCTGCACAAGACGCCACTCTTGCACCTGCTCGTCTACGCGCTGGATCGGCGGCTCGCCGGCACGACGACGCTGTCCGACCCTGGCGGGACGGAGCACGCCGTCTACTTCCACGACGGGTTGCCGTGCAAGGCCCGCACGCAGCCCGGCGTCGCGCCGCTCGACGAGACTCTCATCGCCATGGGGGCGCTCGACGCCGGCGCGCTCGCCGCGAGCTTGCACGTCGTCTCGCAGCGGCGCCTCCTGCACGGGCAGTACCTCGTGTCCCAGGGCCTCATCACGCGCACAACCCTGATGGCGGCCCTGTGCCGCCAGGTCGCCGCGAAGGTGGGTTTCATGTTCGGGCTGCCCCCGGAGACGAGCTACGCTTTCTTCGAGGGCGAGAACCTGCTCGCGAACTGGGGCGGACCGGAGCTGACGCCCTGCGCCCCGCTGGCGCTGGTCATGTCCGGCGTTCGCGCCGGCGGTTGCGATGCACGGCTGGAGCAGACGCTCGCCCGCCTGGGGACGGCGCGCCTCTCGCTGAGCCCCCAAGCCCGGGTCGAGCTGCTGGGCCTGGACGAGGCCGAGACCGAGGTAGTGGGCTGGCTGCGCGACGTGCAGCCGCCGCTCGGCGATCTTATCGGCTCGGCCGTCGCCCCCGAGCCAGTCGTCAAGCAGGTCGTCTACGCCCTGACCATCGCCCGCTGCCTCGAGCTCGGCGCCGGCCGCCCGCCGGTCGGCGCCGGCCGCACTCTGCCCGGCAGGCCGGCGGCCGGTGCCGCGAGACCCGCAGCCGCAGCGCCGCCGGACCAGGCCCCGACCGGCGCGCCGGTGGCCGGACCGGAACCGGCTGCGGCGGCAACGCGCCCCGCCGCGGCCGCGGCCGAGCCGCTCGCGGCGGAGCCGGTCGCGCGCCAGGGCGGCCCGGGCCGCGAGGAGATCGAGAAGAAACACGCCGGGCTCGAGGACGTGACTTTCTTCGACCTGCTCGGTGTGGACCGCGAGGTCAGCGCGGAGCAAGTGGAGAGCGCCTACTTCCGGCTCGCCAAGAGCTGGCACCCGGATCGGCTTCCGGCCGAGCTCGGCGACCTCAAGCCCAAGGTCGAGAAGATCTTCGCCCGGATCCACGAGGCCGTCCGCACGCTGAGCGACGACGCCAAGCGTGAGGAGTACATCCGGGTCGTCGACGCCGGCGGCGGCACGGCGCGCGACCAGGAGCGCGTCGCCCGGGCGGTGGACTCCGCGCTCGAGTTCCAGAAGGCCGAGATCCTCTTCAAGCGCGGTGACGTCGAGAAGGCCGAGGTGCTCGTGCGCCGGGCGGTCGAGGCCGATCCCGATCAGCCCGAGTACCACACTTTCCTCGCCTGGATCGAAGCGGAGAAGCTCGGCCTGCCCCAGCCGGGGCAGGAGATGAGGCACTATCAGAAGCAGCTCCGGGCGCTCGACAAGGTGATCGAGAAGGAGCCGAAGTACGAGCGCGCGCTTTTCTACCGGGCGCAGCTCCTCAAGCGCCGCGGCGAGCACGAGAAGGCCATCGAGGATTTCCATAAGGCGACCGCGCTCAACCCGCGCAACATCGACGCGGCGCGCGAGGTGCGCCTCTTCAAGATGCGAGGC
>JACQWT010000234.1 GCA_016209145.1 Deltaproteobacteria bacterium
AACCGCAGCCCTGGCGCCTCCGCCCGGGGTTCGTGGGGGAACGCGAAGGCGTGAACGCTGGCGTTCGCGGCCTGGGTTGCGGGCGAAGCCCGCGCTATGACCGGTAGCCCGGCGTCACGCCACTCCGGGAAGCCGTCCTTGAGGCGCTTCGCGTCGATCCCGCGTTGGCGCAGCAGGCGCACGGCCTCGGCGGCCAGCACGCAGTAGGGCCCCCGGCAGTAGGCGACGACGCGACGGCCGGCGGGCAACTCGGCCAGCCGTCGCTGGAGCTCGGTGACGGGGATGGACAGGGCGCCCGCGATGTGGCCGGCCGCGTACTCCTCGTACGGCCGCACGTCGAGGACCACGACGTCGCGTCCGCGCGCCCGCCTGAGCAACTCGTCCTTCTCGACCGGCTCGAGGCCGTCGGCGGCGCCGAAGTAGTCGTGCACGAGGCGGCTCACCTCGGCGAGCCGAGCCTCGGACAGCTCCTGCAGCGCGCGATAGCCGCGTAGCACCATGGCATCGGCGAGGCGGTAGAAGACCTGCAGCCCCTGCTTGCGGGTGGCGACGAGGTGGGCCCCCTTGAGGACCTGCAGGTGCCGCGAGGTGTTGGCGACCGTCAGCCCCGTCTGCTCCGCGATGGCCTCCACGTACCGCTCACCCTGCGCCAGAAGATCGATGATCTCGATGCGCTTGGGGCTCGCGAAGGCAGCGGCGATCTGCGCGAACTGCGCGAACAGGGCATCCTTGAACTCACGACCGCGCATGGGCTTCTCACCTATTCAATTGAATAATAGACCCTGCGCGGCCGATGTCAAGCCCCATCCCCGCACTAGCCCGTCGCTGCTCGCGCTCCGAGGCGCGCGCGCCCGGCACCGAGCTCGCCGTTGGCGCGTCGTGCACCCAAGCCTGGCGATCCGTATCCCTCTGCTCGCGGTCTGCGCCGGCAAGCTCGGCGCCGAGCAGGGCAGCGGCGCGCAGGGCGGCGCCCGGTTCGACTACGCCTCCCCCGCCGTCTCGGAGTGCGCCCACGCGAACCCGGGCGGAGATGCGGCAGCCGGCCGCCTGGACATCGTCCAGCAGGGGCTCGACCGTGGCGACCAGCCCCTTGCTCTTCGCGGCGCGGCGCATGCCATTGATGCGGCCGTGTTGCGGGTCGATCGGGCCGCGGCACCGCCAACAACTCGCTGTGCGACCGCTACCGGCTCTGCTACGCTCTTGCGTACCGGGCGTTTTCCACGCCCGCCACCGTGCGACCGCTTGCGGAACTAGGTTCACCAGTTCCTTTTTGAGAAGCTACTCCGGGGCTGGCCGTACACCAGCTTGTGAGGGGCTTCGGACCCGCGCGCGGTCCGGATCGACCTGGCCGATCCCCGGCTCAAGCTGTGGGCCGCGGAGCTGCGCGGGGATTCGGCCGAGCCATGGCCCCCGCGATCCTGTCTGGCCTGCGCCCGCCCGCCGCCGTGCCGAGCTTCCGGCACGAACCGCCGGAATCGCGGCCAAGTCAGGCATGACCCACGCGCCGCCCGAGCGGGCGATAGGGGCCGGGACGACGACGGATCGGCAAGTTGCGGCTGGGATGCGGGTCGATCGGGCCGCGTCCGGCCGGCGTGCACCGTGCCCGAGGCGCTTGGTCCGCCTCTTGCCAAAGGGGCCCGTGTACCAGAAGATGGCGTATCCAGCGCATGGCGGATCTGGTGGCCCCTGCTTTCTGGGCTGGGGCGGTGCGGCGTTCTGCGCTCTCACGGTGCTGGCCTGCACGGGCGAGCCGGGCCCTGCCGGCCTCAACGGCGCCCCTGGCGACAAGGGCGACCCGGGCGAGCCCGGTCAGCCTGGCGCGGCCGGCCTCGGGTGCTGGGATCTCAACGAGAACGGCGCGTGCGATCTCGTGGAGGAGGACGTCGATCAGGACGGCAAGTGCAGCCCGCTCGACTGCCAGGGCCACGGGGCGGGCGGCGGCGGGGCGGGCGGCGGCGTTGCCGGGCTCGGGTACGTGGGCAGCGAGAGCTGCAAGCTCTGCCACGAGAGCGAATACGAGCTCGTCAGCAACAGCGGCCATCCGTACAAGCTGACCAAGGTCGAGGGAGACAAGGCCCCGTCTCGGCCCTTTGACGCCACCACCGGGGGCGTACCCGCCCCGCCCCTTGGGCTCAAGTGGTCCGACATCGGCTACGTCGTCGGCGGCTTCGGCTGGAAGGTGCGCTATGTGGGCCAGGACGGCTACCTCGTCACCGGCGGCGCCGACGACAAGACGCAGTGGAATTTCCCCAACGAGACCATCGGCACGCAGGGAAGCTGGGCGGCCTACAAGCCCGGCGAGAAGGTGCCGTACGACTGCGGCGGTTGCCATACGACCGGCTGGGTTCCCTGCGCCGTCGGCGACGACACCTGCGCGCACCAGGACGGCTTGGAGGGCATGGCCGGCAGCTTCGCCGAGGCCGGCGTACGCTGCGAGGCTTGCCACGGGCCCGGAAGCCTGCACGGCGCCCAGCCCTATCTCGTCGACGCCAAGGTCGACCGCTCCCCGGAGGCTTGCGGTAAGTGCCACCGCCGCGACGCCGTCGAGCAGATCGAGGCCAAGGGGGGCTTCGTCGATCACCACGAGCAGTGGGACGAGCTCTTCCAAAGCAAGAAGCACGTCATGCGCTGCATCGACTGCCACGATCCGCACCAGAGCTCCAAGTTCGCGCACCCCGGGCTCAACCCCGACAAGGGGATCCGCGTGGCCTGCATCTCGTGCCACGTGGGCTACGACGCGAACCAGAAGAGCAAGCTCATGGCCAACCTCGACTGCGTCGCCTGCCACATGCCGCGGCTGGTCAAGTCGGCGGCGGCCGTGCCGGCGAAGCACACCGGGGACATCCGCTCGCACATGTTCGCCATCAACCCGGACGCTGCCGCGCCGCAGTTCTCGGAGGATGGCAAGCAGGCCAGGCCGTACCTCACGCTGCCGTGGGCCTGCAATCACTGCCACGGCATCTTTGCCGACGACAAGCCCCTGGGCGAGCTCGCGGCCATGGCCAAGGGCTACCACGCGCAGTAGATTCAGTCGCCCGGCTTCGGCAGATCGATCTGCACGATCCCGTCGATGTGCAGCGCCCGAGAGCGGATTTTGCCCTTGCCGTCCGCCACGGCCGGGTGGCAGGTGCCGCACGCCGCGATCGGGGGATGCGGCGGAGGCGGCGGGTAGCCGTGGCAGCCGCCGCACGAGAGCGGCCCGTCGGTCGAGGTCCACTCGGGCGACGGCGCTGCCGCGGGCTCCGGGCCGTGGCACCAAACCTGGTTGCAGCGCCGCGCCTCGCGGTCCCAGCTCGGGTCGCGTCCCTGCGCCACGGCCACGCCGGAGAAGATCACCTCCGCCCCCGGCGTCGTGTCGAGGTGTCCGGCCTCGGCCGCCTCGGACGGCACGGCGTGACAGGTCTCGCACGGCACGCCGAGCGAGCGCGCGCTCTCCCGCAGGTGCGCCTCGTGTGCGCCGACGCCCAGGCTTGCTCGCGCCAAGCTCCCGGTCGTGTCCGGCGGAGGTGCGGGCGACTTCTCGGTTCCGTGGCAGGAGTGGCAGGTGAAAGCCACGTCCAGCACGCCGTCGGCGTGCCACTCGGGCCGGGCGAAGGTTCCGTCCGCTGCCGCAACGTTGCCGTGGCAGCGGTAGCACTGGTCGGAGGCGGCGTGAGGCGGCGGCGGAGGAAGGCCATGGCACGAGCCGCACGCCTGGGCCGAGCTGCGGGGACGAGTCCACGCGGGCTCGGCGCCAAGGTGGCAGTACGTGTCCGTGCAGGTGCGCCTGGCGGGATTGTAGCGGGGGCTGCGCCCACCCCGGCCCGCCAGCGGGCCGAGAGCCACCTCGGCCGGCAGGGCGCTGTCGGCATGGCCGGGGGCATCGTCCGTGGCCGGGAGGGCGTGGCACTCGTCGCACCGCACGGGCGCATGGGTGGGCGCGCCCACGAGATGCTGCTCGTGCGCGCCCACGCCCGGGAAGACGACCTCCGTGTTGCCGGCGAGGTCGCGAGGAGGCGCGGCCTGTTGCAGCGTCGTGCCCGGCCGCGCCTCCGAGCCATGGCAGCTCGCGCACGGGTTTGTGTCCGCGGCCTCGCCACGCCAGTTGGTGCAGCCCCAGGCCGGCGCCAGGGCAAGCAAGGCGGCCAGGGCCAGGCGCTGAGGATGCGGCAGGCAGCAGGGGTCAGTTGGCATGGCAGTAGCTACACATGACTTCGCTCCGCGGCCGCGAGCTGCGCCACCCGGGCGGGTGCGGGCTGCCCCCGTAGCCGCCGACCTTGTGGCAGCGGATGCAGACGCTGGCCGGCCCCTGGTCGTGACAGGCGGCGCAGGCCGCGATGTCGCGGCGGGCCGCGCGGCCGTGGAAGCTCGGCGAGGCCGTGTTCGGCCCGATCCACTCCGGCGGATGCGGGCGGCGCGCATCCCGACGCGCCGCGCTCACGCCGCGCTCGATGTGGCAGCGGTCGCAGCTCGCGCTCGAGTGGCAGCGCAGACAGGTCGCGGGCTGGCCCTGCGCCTCGATGGCGTGCCGCGTGACGAAGTCGCCGCGGTGGAGGAGTTGCCGATCGACGGCGTCGGGACGGCGCGCCTCGACGGCAATGGTCTGGCCCTGGCCGTGACACGCCAGGCAGTCGTCGCGCGTGTGGCACTTGGCGCAGATCTTCGCCCCCGTGTTGGCCGCCAGGCCGTGGTCGCGCACGAAGGACAGATCGTGGCGCACGAAGCTCTGGGGCACGAGCCGGCGCAAGTCCGTCCGGCCGTGGCAGGTGTCGCACGCGCCGCGATTGAGCTCGTCCGCGTGACAGGTCACACAGACGGGCTTGCCCGGGCGCAGGGGACGGCTCTGGCCGTCGTCGATGACGCCGGGGTGGCACTTGACGCAGCCCCCCGCGATCTCGGGCAGGCGCAGGTGTTGCGCATGCCCGAACGCGATGCTCAGCCCGGCGCGCGCCGAGGCCGGAGCGTGGCCCGGCGCGCTCGGGGCGCCGCTCTGGTGGCACGGCGCGCACGCGCTCGTGGCCACTGCCGGTCCTGGCTCGGGGCGGCGCAGCGGCTCGTGGCAATCGAGGCAGCCGGGGCACTTGGGCTGGCCAGGGCCGCCGCAGCCCTTCTGCGTGAGATGAAGCCGGTGGGGAAAGGCGGCGAGGCGCGCCGGCTCGCACCCGCCGAGCGGCGCCAGGCCCGCCAGAAACAGCGCGACGGCGGCGAGGACGGCGCGTACCCGTTCACGGCATTTCCGTGCCAGCGACGACGGCTCGCCGAGTCGGCCGCGATCGCGGGGCAGGGGTGACGCGACCGAAGGGCGCGTCGGGACCCCAACCCCGTCCCGAAGGGACGGACTTTCGTCCTCGGCCCGGGTCCTCGCGTACAGGAGTACGCTGCGGCCCGGGCCTCCGGGCGCGCTCGCGCTCGCGGCCGCCTGACGAGCCGGGTGGGAGAAGGCGTGAACGTATACTACGGCGCGCGCGCTCACGGGCGCCTCCAGTCGAGATCGACGCGCAGGCGCGCCAGCACCTGCGCCTCGGCCGCGGCGTAGGGGGTGCGGCTGATCGAGCCGCCGAGCAGCGCGGCGCAGCCCTCGATGAAGGTCCACTCCACGTTGCCGGCACCGACCAGCGAGTACCCCGCGCCTTGGATGGCGGCGTCGTAGGCGTAGAGGTACGAGTCGGCCGTCAGCACGACCGGCCCGAGCAGGCGATAGGCGAGCGAGAGCCGCGGCGCGTGGTAGCCGTTGGCGGCCTCGCGCACGCGGCTGTAGCCCGCGCCGACCACGAGCCGCGGCAGAGCGCGCGGGGCGAGACGCGCGCCCAACACGAGGCGCGCCCCGGGCCGCCCGTCGGCGAGCCGCTCGGCGTAGCCGGCGAAGGCGAGCCGCAGATCGGGCCACGGCCGGTACTCCGCCGACGCGCCTAGCTCGTCGAACGGATCGAGCGAGAAGACGCTCAGCACCGATTGGCGCGACAGGAGCAAGGCCGGCGTCGTGTGCAGGTACTCGGCCCCGAGCGAGACGGCGGACAAGGGCTCCACGCCGAGCGCGAGGCGTGCGTCCGCCAGCGTCCAGGCGTCGCCGTCGAGCAACGCCTGCCCACTGAGCGCGACCAGGTCCCGCAACGGCGTGGCGCGCAGATCGAGGCCGAGACTGCGGCGTTCGAGCCCGCCGTCGGTGCGCTGCTCGTGGTAGGAGGCGCCGATCTGCCCGTAGGTCGAGTGCGCGTAGCGCAGGCGGCCTCCGGCGAGCCAGTTCTTCTCCCGGCTCGGCTCGGGCAGTGCGTCCGGGAAGCGCAGCGCCGCGTCGGCTGCCGAGCCGAGCAGGAAGTAGCCGGGCCGGCCGTCCCAGCGTGGCAGCACGGCCAGGCCTCCGTAGGCGTCCAGCTCCAGGCCGAGGGGGAGATCGACGCCCGCCGCGACACCGTCGAAGTGCGCCAGGCGCGCGGCGCCCCCGGTCACGAGCTGGCGCCCCAGCTCCACGTAGCCCGGGCCGAGCTTCTGGCGCACGCTGGCGATGGTCACGTCGCCATCCACGCGCCGCTCGGGGCCCGCCTCGTCGAGCGCGACACTTCCCCACGCTCCGAGCTCGACGTCGATGCTGTCCTCGCGCCAGGGCGCATCGAGGCCGTCTATGCGCAGCGAGGAGTACTGGTAGAGCGGCGCCGCGAGGGAGTCGGCCACCGCCACCCCGTACGGCCCCGGCATCGAGGTGCGGCGGAAAAGCTGCAGGTAGCTCTCCCAGCGCGCCCGGACGTCCAGCTTGTCGCCGGCAGCGAGCTTCGGCTCGCCGTACCCGGTCCCGGCGACCAGCAGCGCAACCGCGGTGCTCAAGAGCGCGGGAAGAGAGCGGCGGGGAGACAGCATGTGCCAATCGCCTCTGCCCGCGCCAGAGCGAGGGGCAGCCCGGGCGACAGGAGCAGCGACTCCCCTGGAGCAAGAGGCGTACCCGGCTTTCGGCTCCCCGCCGGCCCCGACGCCGCGCGGCCGGGCAGCAGACGGGGGCGAGACGTGCCGAATTCTCGGCGTAGCCGCACCACAGCGGGCGCGAGCGCACCCGCTGCCGCTCCAGGTCGGGCACAAGGGATGCATCAGGCCGGCGCAGGCAGCGGTGGTCCCCGTGATCAAGCGATTCCAAGCATTCGGCCGAAGGCGGCGCGGCACTACCGCCCCAGGTCCCGACGGCAGCAGTGGAGCCGAGGCGCCGAGCGGGCGGCCCGGCGACGCCGGGCAGGACCCGGCGCCGGCCAGCCGGAGGGCCTTCGCCGGCGGGCTCTACCGCAACACGTTGAGCTACGTGGGCGGGCTCATCGTGCTCGCGGCGGCCGTCCTGATCGTGTTTGCGCTGGTCGGCGAGCTGACGATCAAGCAGCCGAGCCCGTACGTCGGCATCTTTACCTACCTGATCTTCCCGGCCATTCTGCTCGCCGGGATCGCGCTGGCGCTCTACGGGATGCGGCGGGAGGCCATGCGCCGCAAGCGCACGGGCGCGGCGGCGGAGCTGCCGTATCCTCGGCTCGATCTCAACGATCCGCGGCAGCGGCGTCGCTTCGGCCAAGTCCTGGTTGCGGGCAGCGTGCTGGCCGTCATCCTCGCCTGGGTGGGATACAACGCTTACCTCTTTACCGGCTCCGAGACCTTCTGCGGTCGCATCTGCCATGGCGTGATGCAGCCCGAGTACGTTGCCTACAGCGGCTCGCCCCACGCGCGCGTGCCGTGCGTCGACTGCCACGTGGACAAGGGCGCGAGCTGGTATGTGCAGTCGAAGATCTCGGGCCTCCAGCAGGTGTTCGCTACCACCTTCAGGACGTACCCGCGTCCCATCCCGACGCCGATCAAGCACCTGCGCCCGGCGCGGGAGACCTGCGAGCACTGCCACTGGCCGCGCAAGTTCTTCGGGGCAACCCTGGTCCAGATCCCGCACTTTCGTTACGACGAGAAGAACAGCCCGGAGCAGATCAGCCTGCTCATGCGCACGGGCGGCGGTGACCCTTCCCATGGGGAGAAGGCCGGGATCCACTGGCACATGATCCTCTCGAACACCGTGACCTTCGCGGCCGAGGATCCCCAGCAGCAGCGGATCCCGTGGATGACGGTCCGCGCGCAGAACGGACACGTGCGGACATACCGGGCCGAAGCCACCCAGCTTTCCGCCGAGCAGGTCGCCGCCTTGCCGCGACACGAGATGGACTGCATGGACTGCCACAACCGGCCCTCGCACGGCTTTGCCCCGCCCGAGGGCGCAGTCGACCGCGCCATAGCTTTCGGCGCCATCTCACCGGAGCTGCCTTGGATCAAGAAGCTGGCGGTGGACGCGCTGGTGCGGCCCTATCGGGCCCGCGCCGAAGCGCACGACGGCATCCCGCAGGAGATCCGTAGCTTCTACCGGACGCGGTATCCCGAGCTGGCGGCGCGGCAAGCCGCCGTGCTGGACCAGGCCGTCGCCGCCGTGGTCGAGATCTTCGAGCGGTCGAACTTCCCCGAGATGAATGTGGGCTGGAGCACGTACCCCGACAACATCGGCCACCGGCACTGGCCGGGCTGCTTCCGCTGCCACGACGGTCGGCACGTCTCCGACGACGGCAAGAAGCTGAACTCGAGCTGCACCGCCTGCCACACCGCGCCCCAGCGCGGTCCGATGGCTTCGCTCGGCGACATCCTGGCGGATCCACGCCAGGACTGGCATCCCTGGGAGATGCCGCGCAAGTACCTGGAGATCGAGGCTCACGGACGTGTGCGCTGCCACCAGTGCCACGCGGCGGGCTTCCGGCCGCGCCGGGAGTGCGGCGACTGCCATCGGTAGTGCAAGATCGGCGCATCAGTGCGTAGCCAGCGCCCAGAAGATGGCCGCGGCCAGCGCCAGGCCCGTGGCCAGGGCCGCGGCGGCGAAGGTCCTCATGATCGTGTTCCAGCCGCGGGCCCAGTCCTCGGACGGCGGCCTCGGATCGAGCCGGCCTTCCGCCACCAGCCGCGCGTAGAGGGCGGGGCGCTCGTGGCGCATCTCCTCCTCGGTGATGCGGCCGGAGAACATCACGACGTCAAACGGGAACTTCTCCGGCCGCAAGTTGCTGTTGAGGAAGTGGAAGACGAAGATGAAGCCGGCGGCGAGCAGCGCCTCGTCGCTGTGGATGATGTGGCTGAGGTTGATGGCCCAGCCCGGCAAGAGGACCGTCGCCCTGGTCGGGAACCACATGACGAGGCCCGACAGGCCGATGATGGCCACGCCCCAGAAGACCGCGAAGTAGTCGAACTTCTCGTAGTACGTCCAGCGATCGAAACGCGGGCGCGGGCCGCGGCCGAGGAACCACTTGAGGTGCGCCCACAGATCCTTCGCGTCCTGCAGGCGCGGCATGGGTGAGTCCGGACCGAAGACGAAGCCGAGCAGGCGGCGCAGGCACAGCTTCCCGGTCTCGTCGCAGTATCGCTCCCGAGCCCTGCGCACCAGGCTCACCAGGCTGGCGATGTGTATGGCGAAGTACGAGAAGGTCATGACGGCGCCGACCCGATGCAGGAACGCGGCTACCACCGCGCCGCCGATGACCTCGAACACGTCCTGTGCCCAGCTCGTGTAGTAGAACTTCAGCGGCATGCCCGTGAGCACGAGCAGCATGAAGCTCGTGATCACGAGCAGGTGGCAGAACCGATCGACCGGGCGGAAACGCTCGAAGAGCCTGGCTCCGCGCTCGTCGCGTGCGCGCCGCTTGGCCTCGGCGAACGCCCGGGGGTCGCGCCGCCAGTGCAGCAGCGTGCGCCCGAGCCACAGCAGGGTGTGCGCGCCGATGAAGCCGAAGACCCCAACCAACAGGGCGGTCATGAGCAGGTACGCCCAGTAGAGGCCCGGGTAGTTCTTGCGATCCGAGTGGTCGCCGTGCGCCATGAAGTTGGCGAAGTTGTGGGGCGCGCTCGGGTGGCATTGCCGGCAGGTGGCCAGCCGGTTCTGCGCCGACAGGCGCGAGCCCGGATCGGCCACCGGCAGGACATCGTGGTGGCCGTGGCAGTCGGCGCACGAGGCCACCGCCGCCAGGCCGAGCGCGGCGGCCCGGCCGTGGTAGGTTTCCCGGTAGCGGCGCAGCCGATTCTGGTGGCACCGGCCGCAGCGCTCGTCGCTGAGCAGCTTGAAGCTCGGGTCGGCAGGTGCGGCGATCTCGTGGGCGCTGTGGCAGTCCACGCACTCCGCCGCGCGGCGCTTGCCCGCAGCCAGCGCGCGGCCGTGCACGCTGCGTTCGTACGCGGCGTCGATCCCCGCGTGGCAGCGGCCGCAGGTGTGCGGTACGTTGCGGGGGTGAACCGAGGAGCGCGGATCGGATGCCTTGCGAATGTCGTGGCTGCTGCCGTGGCACTCGACGCACGAGGGGGCGACGACCAGACCGTCCTTCAACAGGGCTCGGCCGTGGATGCTCTCGACGTACAGGCTCGCGGCACGCGGCTGGGAGATGCCGAGCCGCCGCGCCAGTTCGGGGTTCTTGTGGCAGCCGCCGCAGGTGGTCGGTAGCCGCAGCCTGTAGACGCGAGAGCGCGCGTCCTTCGCGGCGTGGATGTCGTGCGCGCCGTGGCAGTGCACGCAGCGCGCCGCATCAGTCTTCCCCTGGGCCAGAACCTGGCCGTGGATGCTCTGGTCATAGGCTCGCGTGACCTCTGCGTGGCAGTGATCGCAGCGCGCCTTCTCGAAGCTCGTCCCGGGTCCCGGGGCGCGCGCCTGCCGGCCGTGGCAGTCGGAGCAGTCGAGCTTGGCGTGCACCGAGGTGCGCAAGGCATCGATGCGGGTGTCCGGCTCGGCTGGCTCGGCCGGAGCGGCGGAGCCGTCCGCGCGCCCCGGGGGAGCCTGCACCCGCTCGCCGGAGCAGCCTAGCACCGCGCCCAGGAGCAGCAGCGCTGCCAAGGCGCACGCGATGCGCGGGCGCGCCGGAAGAGGCCTCATCGCTCCTCTCCAGTCATGATGCGCCGTGCCATGTTCTCGGCCGACCATGCCGATCTTTCGGCCCCGGGCGTCCCATTTGGCTTGTGGTGCGGGGGGCTGCGGTCACCGACCGCGCGGCGCTCGGCCGCTCGCGCGAGCAAAAGCAATCGCCGTGCCCCGGTAGAGCCGCTCGGGGCGGATGGCCCGCCTGGCGCGGGGCCTGCAAAGCAGGTGGGCGAAGATGATGATGTGGAGCCGGCTAGGTCGCGGCGGCTCGGCGCGCACGCGCCGGCGCGCTGTGCTGGCCGTGGCCGCCGTGGTGGCAACGCTTGTTCTGGGCACGGCGGCCGGGTCGCACTACTTGCGCACGGACGCCGCCTGCTCTCGCTGCCATCCGCAGAGCGGCGCACGGGCTTCGGGCAGCGCTCATCGGGGCCTCGCGTGCCGCGAGTGCCACGACGTCCGGATGGCTCCGTTGCTGCGTCAGGTGCTGCGGGGGCAGGGCAAGAAGGCCGCGCCGCACGCCGTCCTGGACGCGACGCAGTGCCGCCGCTGCCACCTTTCCAACCCCGTCAGCGCCATGCAGATCGCCGACTCGCTCGGCCACCAGCAGCACTCGCTCGGAGCGCGGAGCATCGCCTGCACCACGTGCCACGGCGGCAGCGCCCACGAGGCCCGGCCGCAGGTCACGGCCTGCGGCAAGTGCCACGCCGGCGTGCAAGTGCGCGAGCCGGGCATGAGCAAGGTGGATTGCTTGTGCTGCCATAACTTCCTCGCGCGCAGCACCGTAGGCGGCCAGGCCGCGGCCAACGACTGCCAGCGCTGCCACGGCGGACAGAAGTCGGCCGATCGCAGCGACCGCTTCGCCCGCACCGAGCCCGCGGCGGCGGTGTACGCGCAGATGGTCCACGGGAGCCTGTTCACCTGCAAGCTCTGTCACGACCCGCACCGGGCGTCCGCCGCGGCACGCACCACGGGGCGCGACTGCGGCCGCTGTCACGGCGGTATTGCCAAGGAGGCGGCCGCTGCCGGCGAAGGCGCGCACGCGGACTGCGCCGCTTGCCACGGCGTGCACTCCCGGCGCGGCGCGGCCGGAAAGAGCTGTGCGCGCTGCCACGACGGGCACGCCGACCCGAAGAGCCAGACTGCGGCAGCGCGCCACCAGGGGTGCACGAGCTGCCACCGCCCCCACGACTTCGCCAGCCCGCCCTCCGGCTGCGCGAGCTGCCACGAGAAGCAGGCCGCGCTGCTCGCGACTTGGAACGCGGGCACGCAGACCCATGCACAATGCACGGGTTGCCACGCCCCGCACCGGTCCGGCGGCGCCGCGAGCTCCTGTCGCGAATGCCACGCCCGGCAGGCCGGCGATCGTCACCCGAGCTGCATCGGCTGCCACGCGCCCCACGAGAGCAGGGCCGCGGCCGAGGAATGCTCCGCCTGCCACGCCGAACAAGCCGGGCACGCGGGCAGTGGGCGCGGCGCGCACGCGGCCTGCGGCAACTGCCATCCAACGCACGCCGTGGGCGAGGCCGCGGCGCGCTGCGCGCGCTGTCACCGCGACCAGGCCCAGCATGCGCAGCAGGTACAAGGCACCCCGCACGGCCGCTGCAGCTCCTGTCATGCACAGCACAGCTTCGCGGCGGGCACAGCGGGCTGCGCGGCCTGCCACCAGGCCGCGAAGATGGGCAGCCACCGCGGCGACTGCCGGCAGTGCCACCAGGCGCACGGGCTGCCGGGTGCCGGCGGCGGCGACTGCCTCAAGTGCCACGATGCCGTGCCGCCCGTCGCCTCCGAGAAGCACCGCTGCGTTGGCTGCCACCTCCCGCACCGCGCCAAGTCCGAGACGGCGCCCTGCTCCTCGTGCCACGCCAAGCAGGCCGGATCCGCCGCGCATGGCGGCCACCGGGACTGCGCCCGCTGCCACGAGCCGCATCGGCCCGGCCTGGTGCCGGCTTGCAGCCAGTGCCACGCGGCCCAGGCCGGCGCACAAGCCGGCTCCAAGCACGCCTGCGCGTCCTGCCACCAGCCCCACGCGCCGGCCGCGAGCGCGGCAGCCTGCCAGCAGTGCCATGCCCGGCAGGCAACGGCCACGCGCTCCCGCGGGCCCACCCACGCGAACTGCGGCTCCTGCCACCGGCCCCACCAGAAGGGGCAGCCGGGCTGTACGGGCTGCCACAACGACGTCGCCAGCGCGGGCGCCCACGCGCGCCCCGAGCACCGCAACTGCGCCGCGTGCCACGACCGGCACGCGTCCGGGGCCGCCGGGCGTCCGGCCTGCCTCAGTTGCCACGAGGACAAGCGCGATCACTACGCCGACACCCCCGGCTGCGCGACCTGCCATCCGTTCCGGTGACAGCTTGTCCGGCCACGCCGAGCGGCCGGCGGATCCGGCCGAGCGGCCGGCTCGACGCCTTGCTGCCGGCCGATTCCGGCCGGCGCCAGGTGGGCGATCCTCCTGGCACCGCCGTTGCAAGCGTGACCAGGGGGCACTGCCGTCTCCCTGGCGGCGTGCCGCCCCCCGTGCCATTGCAGGAGATGGAGGCAGGACCATTGGCAAGCGATCACACGGCCGTCCAGGCAGAGCCCGAGTCCCCTGCGGTCGAGCCGCCGGCCGCCGCGCCCCCTCTTGCGTCGGGTTGCGGTGGCCGGGCCGGGCAGCGGCCGGCTTCGCAGCGGCCCGGGGCGCAGGAGGCGGAGAAGAGCCCCGCCTTGCGCGTTCTGGTGGTCGACGATGAGAGGATCTCGCGCGAGACTGCCGTGCGCCAGCTTCGCGACGCCTGCTTCGTGGCTGCGGCCGCGGACAGCGGCCAGGGGGCGCTGGAGCGCCTGTCCACCCAACCCTGGGACGTGGTGCTTTGCGACCTGCGCATGCCCGGCATGGACGGCCTGGCGCTGCTGCGCGCCGTGCGCCGCGACTGGCGCGACATCGACGTGATCGTGATGACCGCCTACGGCACGGTGGAGACCGCGGTGGAGGCCATCAAGGACGGGGCGGCCGACTTCCTGACCAAGCCGTTCAGCTTCCAGGAGCTGGAGCATCGGCTGCGCAAGCTGGAGGAGCTACGCGGTGTGCGCCGCGAGGTGCGCGGCCTGCGGGCCCTGCTGGCCGACGACGAGGAACAGTGCTGCGGCATAGTGGGGCGCTCGCCGGCCATGCGCGAGCTGACCGAGCGGCTGCGCTCTTTCGCCCGTCACCTCGCGCCCGTGCTCATCACGGGCGAGACCGGCACCGGCAAGGAAATGGTCTCGCGGGCGCTGCACCAGCTCGGGCCCCGCTCCCACCGGCCGTTCGTGGCCGTGGCCTGCGGCGCCATCCCCACCGAGCTGGCCGAGAGCGAGCTGTTCGGGCACGAGAAGGGAGCCTTCACGGGAGCGACGGGGCAGCGCTTCGGCGCCTTCGAGCGCGCCGACGGCGGGACGCTGCTGCTCGACGACGTCGACGACCTCCCGCTCGGCCTGCAGGTCAAGCTGCTGCGCGCGCTCGAGGAGGGGCGCTTCGTGCGCGTGGGCGGAAGCCGCGAGATCGCGGTGGACGTGCGCGTGGTGGCGACGAGCAAGATCGACCTCGACCGCACCGCGGCCGAAGGCCGTTTCCGGCGCGACCTGTACTACCGGCTGCGGGCCCTGGAGCTGCGCATCCCCGCGCTGCGCGAGCGCGGCGAGGACATCCTGCTCTTGGCCGAGCACTTCGTGCGGCTGCTCGCTCAGGCGGCAGGAGCCAAGGAAGTGAGCCTGGGCCCGGAAGCCGCCGCCTGCCTGCGGCGCTACCGCTGGCCGGGCAACGTACGCGAGCTGCGCCACGCCATGGAGTCGGCGGTCATCGTCTGCCAGGGCGGCGTGATCGGCCCCGCGTGCTTGCCCGACTTCCTGCGCGCCGCGCCCGATGATGGTCCGGACGAGCTCTTCTCCGTCCACCTCGAGGGGCGCGAGGGGGTGCCGTTCAACGAGGCCGTGAGCCGCTTCGAGCAGCGGCTCATCCGCTGGGCCATGGGGCGCAGCGGCGGGCAGCAGAAGCAGGCGGCCGCGCTGCTCGGCCTGCCCCGAACGACGCTGCAGAGCAAACTCGGACGGCGCGAGCCGGCCAAGTCAAGCGATTAGCCCAGCCCGAACAGCTCGCGCATGGCCGCGCCCCGGCTAGCCGCGACCTCGGGATGTTCGGCCAGGGCCTGCAAGCGAGCGGAAGGCGCGCACAGCAGACTCTCGGTCGCGGCCTCGATCATGGTGCGAATGCTCGCACGGTCCTCCTCGGGAAGGTGCCTGAGCCTCTTGCGCAGGGTTCGTTCGATCTCCTCGCCGAGCACGCGGCGCGTGCGCTCGCGTAGCTCGGCGGCCACCGTGGCAATGCGGTCGGTGGGGGCAATCATCACGAAGCGAGCGCTGCAACATCCATACCGCGGGCTCAGGCCCGCGACCCAAGGGTGAAATCGTTGCGCCCCCGCGAACGGGGCCCCAACCCCGTTCGCCCTGACCGGCGAGCACCTTGCGCGGCTGACGCGAATCCGGTGCACGAACAGTACACCCTCGGTCCCGAGGCCGGGATCTCGGCGTCGCCCGGTACGGCGCTTGCACTGTCTGCGGCTGGGCGCGCCGTGCTCCGGCGCTCGGGCATGGGCGGGGGGCCGGCTGCGCCCGGTTTCCGTCTCACAGCCAATACCGGAGCCAATGGTGCGCCATCCATCCGCCAGAACCGCGGCGCTCTCGGCGCTGCTTGCGCTGTGCGCCATCGGGGCATGCTCACCGGAGGATCTGCCCCAGCCGGAGCCGCCGGCCACGACGACGACCGGCACCACGACCACGACCACCACACAGGCCCCCGAGCCGCGCGTGACCGTCGCCGGAGGCCACGGCGTCGAGGTTGGCAAGAGCCTCCAACTCGCGGCGGCGACGGCCGACGGGATCGATTCCGGCTACGCCTGGCACAGCGAGGACGAGAAGATCGCCACGGTGGACCAGAGCGGCCTGGTCACCGGAGTGCTGCCGGGCGAGACGGCCATCCTCGCCACCGGCGCGGATACCGGCGCCGTGGGCGAGCACGCGCTCGTCGTCGTGGCCGGCCCGCCGCCGCCGGAGCCTGTGGTGACGATCTCGGGCGGCGTGCTCGTGGATGTAGGAGCCAGCGTCCAGCTCGCGGCCAAGACCGAGAACGGCGAGGACTCGGCCTACGCCTGGAGCTCCAGCGACGACGCCGTGGCGGCGGTCGACGCGCAGGGCCTCGTCACCGGGAAGTCGCCCGGAGAGGTGAGCGTCACCGCGACGGGCGCCGATACCGGCACGAGCGGGCACCGCGACCTGGTGGTCGCCGCCGCGGTCCCGGACTACGACGACTGGAAGAGCTCCGGCCACGCCAACTACCAGTCCGAGGCCTTCAACCACTGGAACCTGGCCGACCCCAAGCAGGTGCCTGCCGCCTGTGCGCGCTGCCACAGCACGCCCGGGTTCATGGACTACTTGGGCGCGGACGGCAGCCCGGCCTTCGCCGTGGACAAGCCGGCGCCGATCGGGACGGTCATCGAGTGCCAGGCCTGCCACAACGACGAGGCATCGAGCCTGTCCACCGTGGTTTTCCCGGGCACGGAGGAAAGCCCGGGCGTGCAGTTGGGCGGCCTGGGCAGCGCCGAGGCGCGCTGCCTGACCTGCCACCAGGGGCGCGAGTCCGCCGCCACCGTGAACGAGGCCATTGCCAAGGCGGGCGTCAAGATCGACGACGAGGTGAGCGACAAGCTCGGCTTCCAGAACGTCCACTACCTGCCCGCGGGCGCGATCCGGAACGGAGGCCGGGTGGCCGTGGGCTACCAGTACGCCGGCAGGAGCTACGACTGGCGCTTCCGCCACGTGCCGGGCAAGGACGGCTGCACCGACTGCCACGATCCGCACTCGCTCCAGGTGCGGGTGGACGAGTGCGCGAGCTGCCACGCGGGCGCGAGCAAGCTCGGCGATCTGAAGAACATCCGCATGATGTCCTCGCTGGCGCGCGACTACGACGGCGACGGAGATAGGACGGAGGGGATGGGCTTCGAGATCGATGGCCTACAGGCGAAGCTGCTCGCGGCCATCCAGGCGTACCCGAGCGCGCTCCAGCCCGCGACGGACAAGATCTGCTACGACGCCGCCTCCTACCCACCCTGGTTCGCCGACACGAACGGCAACGGCCAGTGCGACGGGAGCGAGGCCAGCCCCAACAACAATTACGCGAAGTGGACGCCGCGGCTCGTGCGCGCCGCGTACAACTACCACCTGTCCCGTACCGACCCCGGCGGCTATGCCCACAACGCGAAGTACGTGGCCCAACTGCTGTACGACTCGATTGTCGATCTCGATGTCGTGCTCGAGTCGCCCCAGCTCGGCGCGGCCGAGCGCGTCGATCCGGGCCACTTCGACGGCTCTGCGGAGGCGTCGCGCCACTGGGACAAGGACGGCGGAGTCGCGGCGAGCTGCGCCACCTGCCACGGCGGCGCCGAGGGGCTGCTCTTCTACGTGAACAACGCCGTCAGCATCAAGACAAGCGAGCCGGGCAACGGCCTGGAGTGCGGCGCCTGCCACGCCGACGCCGCGACCGCGCCGCCCGGCAAGAACGCCATTGCGGTCCCGAGCGTGACCTTCCCTGCAAGCGCGACGGCGGCCGCCAAGATCACCCTCGACCTCGGGGGGACCAGCAACCTGTGTGGGACATGCCACGCCGGTCGCGTCGCCAAGGCAGACATCGACGCGGCCATCGCCGCCCAGAGCTTCAAGTTCCTGAACGTGCACTACTTGCCGGCGGCGGCGCTCTGGCAGGGGAGCAAGGCGGCCGTCGGATACCAGTACCCCGGCAAGAGCTACGGTGGCGCCCGGGAGCACAAGGGCGGCAGCGCCTGCGTCTTCTGCCACCGCCCGGACAAGAGCCGCCACAGCTTCGACGTGCAGGACACCTTCGCGGCCCAGGCGTGCGACTCCTGCCACGGCAACGCGGACAGCGCCCACGAGATCCGCTGGGACAACACGGACTACGACGGCGACAAGGACGGCTCCGAGCCCCTGGGCGACGAGGTCGACACCATCGCCGCGGCGCTGCTCGCCGGGATGCACGGCTACGCGGTCAAGTTGGGCAAGCCCGTCTGCTACGACGGCGCCGCCTATCCGTACTTCTTTGCCGACAAGCACGATGTGGCGAGCGGGGCCTGCCACCCGGCCGACGCCGTGGCCAACAACTCCTTCAAGGGCTGGGACGGCGCGCTCATGAAGGCGGCGCACAACTACCAGCTCAGCCGCAAGGAGCCCGGCGCCTGGGCGCACAACCTGAAGTACATGCTGCAGCTTCTCATCGACAGCGTCGACGACCTCGAGCCCGGCGCCGCGGCCGCAGCGGGCTTTGTGCGGCCAGGTTGATACCAACTCGGGCAGGGGCTTACGCGCCCGCGTGGACCGCTCTCAGGAACGACTCGATCTGCGCCAGGTCGGGCTCGACCTGCTCCCAGGTGGTGCGCAGGCGCGCCAGCAGGTCACGCACCTTCGACCAGTCGAGGTCAAAGGCGTAGAGGCTCCGAAACCGGTGGCGGAAGGCGAGGTACTCATCGAGGGCGCGCGTCGCGTGGCGCGAAGAAAAACGAACCGCCAAGACGCCAAGGGCGCCAAGATCGAATCCGATTATGTTTCTTCCTTGGCGTTCTCGGCGCCTTGGCGGTTTATCTTCTTGCTTGGGTTGCGGGCGATCTCGACCCCCGTGTAGAACGAGTGCAGGACGGCCCCCGCCGCATAGACCAACATGCGCTCGGGCTCGCCTGGCCCTGACCGCGCGAGGATCTGCTCGGCGTCGGCGACCACGCGCGCGATGGCCTCGATCTCGGCGCGTACGTCCTCGGCCAGCCTCAGGGCCTCGTCCGGGCTACGAAGCACGGGCGATCTCCTTGCCCTCGCTCGCCAGCCGGCGACGCGTGAGAGCAGATGCATCCTCGAACGGCACCAGGTCCACGGCGAAGATCCCGCCGAGGCGGTCAGCCGCCGCGCAGGCCGCGAAGAAGCGCTGCGGGGCAAGGCCCTCGACCACGAGATCGATGTCCGAGCCCAGGCGGAAATCGCCGCGCGCGAGCGACCCGATCAACAGCACGCGCGCGGCTCCGAGCTCGCCGACCAGCGATGCGCCGGCGCGGCAAGCCGCCTCCCACGCCTGCGCTGCCAACGCCGCCCGTTCGCTGGCCTCCTGCCGGAACCGTTCGCGATGGGCGCGCACGTACTCGGCAAACCGCGTCTCCACGCCCGGCAGAGTACCGGATGCACGGAGGAGGTCAATAGGGGGATGGCTCTACGCTACGGCAGCAGCGCGAGCTGCTCGTTCGTCTTGGCGATGACGAGCTGGTAGAAGCTCGGGTTGTGAATGCCGCGCGTCCCGTCGGCCTCGAGCAGCTCCCAGTTCCAGTGGGCCTTCATCACGACCGCACTCGGCGCGAAGAGCGTGGCGAGCGGGTTGCCGGTCTTGACGTCGCCCGCGCGGGCGTAGATATCCTTGATGTTCGACGAGCCGGCGGGGTTGCCCTGTTTGTCGACCCAGTTGACGGTGACCGGATTGGCGAGATGGAAGATCCAGGAGATCTGGCCGTGGATGTGCTCGTGGTCGACCGAGAGCACCGGCTGATCGATCGCGACGTTCGGGTCCTTCGGGCTCGAGTAGTAGTCGGTCTTCTCGTCCCAGGCGCGCACCATGACCGAGCCGTTGGCCACGACGGCGTCGTTGAAGGCCTTGGCAACCTTTGCCGCCAGCGTCGCCCCGAGGCTCGCGAGCTGTAGCTCGACGGCCTCCTGGAGGCCCTCGCCGTTGACGAGGTCAGAGTGGCACTTCTTGCAGCTCGACTCGTCGGCCTGGAAGGAGTGGTTGCTCTCCTGTCCCAGGGCTTCCTGCGCCTCGGTAGGAATAGCCTCGTGGCACCCCGCGCAGATGCCTTCGACCGCCAGATGGGGCGAGGGGTTGTAGCGCGGCACGAAGAAGGCGTTGAAGCCGTAGACCGTGTCCGTCTGCGCCGGCGCGTGGGGGCCGGAGAACGAGGAGGGTGGCGCGACGAAGTCGCTGTGCTCGCCGTTGCGCGTATTGTGGCAGGCCATGCAGGCTACGCCGGCCCCGGCGCCCTTGATCTGGCCCATGCCGTTCGGCAGCCCGGGCAAGGTATCGTACGCCCGGAGCTGGCCCTCGTGGCTCGCGTCGTGCGGATCGTGGCACGCGGCGCAGGTGATCGGCTGCACCGTGGCGGTCTGCAGTCCGATGGCGCGCAGGAATGCCTCGTCGGCGGCGTTGGACTTATCCTGCGCCAGCGGCTTGCCGTCCTTGGTCAGGTTCCCGGTGTAGCCGCTCTGGAGCTGTGCCACGTAGCGGGCGTAGCCCTGGGCGGCATGGCACCGGCCGCAGTGGGCCGCGCTCGTGCCGCGCTTCTCGAAGGTAGCCTCGTCGAGCGCCAGCTCCCACTCGGAGTGCTTGCCGGTGAGCCACTGGGCCGGCTTGACGTGGTGCGAGCCCTTGTTGTGGCAGGTGGCGCACACCTCCACGCCCCACGATACGCGGGCGGTCTTGTCCGAGGGGTGGGCCTTGGTGTCCTGCGGGCCGTGGCAGTTCTCGCACTGGATGCCGGCGAGCTTGGCGACATCGGGGTACTTGGAGAGGAAGTCGTTCCAGTTGCCGTCTTGCAGCTTCGCGGGGAACTTCCAGGCGGCCTTCTTCTCGGCATCGTCGAAGCCGTTGTTGTCAGCTACCGTGGAGTCACCGACGCTGTGGCAGGCGAGGCAGCTTCGCTTAAAGCTCGTGCCCTCCTTGCCGTCCATCTTGCGCTGGGCGGCCGAGTAGTGCCTCGTGGTCTTGAACGGGGTGAACTGGTCGGCCGAGGTCTTGCCGTCATGGCAGCTCGTGCAGTCGTCGGTCTTGCCCGTGACGCCGACCCAGGGGCCGGCGTAGAGGGCGAGCGTCTTCTTCGACACCGACTCGGCAAGCACGTACTTGCCCTTCACGTCCGGCGTGAAGCGCGGGAACTGCGTCGCGCCGTCCACGAGCACGGCCTTGGACCCGGCCGCTCCGCTCGTGTCGAGCGTCCAGCTCCAGCTCTGCTGCGCATCCCCCTGGAACCAGGCGGGAACGCCGAGAGCCACGGTGGCAAGTCCTGAGGTCTCCGGCGTCGACATCAGCGACACGGTGGCCTTGGTGGTGTGCCCCTCGGGATCGGTGACGGCCAACTCGAGCGAGTAGCTGTTCGCCTCCTCCGGCGAGATCCCCAGCGGCCCGAAGCGCGCTTGCTTGAGCACCTTGGCATCCTTGAAGGCGCGTGTGGTGAGCTTGACCGTGTCCGTATCGGCGCCGCCCAGCACGGCCGTGGGGCCCGACTTCTGCGTCCACACATACTTCAGCTTGCTCACGTCGCTGTCGGCGTCGGTGACCGTAGCCTTGACCGTGACAGGCGCGCCGAAGCCCGCCAGAAGGTTGTTCGTCACGACGATGGCCGGCGCCTGCGTGGCCGCCAGATCGACCGAGAGCTTGACCGCCACGTTCGTCGTAGCGTTGGCAACGACACCGACCGCCGGCACGGTCGCGTCGAGCCAGGCCGTCTTGTGGAACTTCAGGGCGTAGGAGCCGAGATCCACGTCTTTGAACGACACGGTTCCGGTGATCGTGCCCAGGGCCACCGGCGTGTCGCCCTTGTCGCCTTGGTCGCCCTTGTCGCCTTGGTCGCCCTGGGGGCCCTGCCCGCCCTGCTCGCCCTGGGGGCCCTTGTCACCCTTCGGGCCCTGCTCGCCAGGCCCGCCGTCCACGCCGGGCGCGCCATCGGCCCCCGCCGGCCCGGTGCAACCGAGCGCTGTCGCCATGGCGGCAACGGCGCAGTAGCAAAACCATCGCTGAAGAGTCGCTGGCAGCATCATCTGGACACCTCACACACGTCGAGCATTGGGGCCCACACTCGTCCGGCGGCCACTATTGCATGATGTGTGCCATGCGCCGCGCCCGTCCCCCATGCGGCCCCGGACGGCGGCGCGCAGGCTCGATTCCCCGGTCATTTGGCACCGTTTCGCCGGCGCGCGGGATCTGACCCGTCGCTGCTGGCGCGGCCGCCCGCGACGAACATCCGGCACCTGACGCCGAATCCTCGGATAACGTGCCTTTATGGCCGCTGTCGAAAGGAAAACGATTCTTATGCCGCAGGATCGGCAGGTCGGCCGAATACTCGGCACCGCTCGCGGCAATCAGGGGCGGGCCGGCCGTGTTTTCGTCCGTTGTGGCGCGCCGGGGCATGTGGTCCGCTTGTTGCCACCGCCCAAAGCATGCAGAAGGCCTCCTACGGGCGTTCGGCTCTCTGGTGTGCCCTGGCGGCGGCCGTGGCGCTGGCGCTGCAGCATGGCCTCCTCTGCGCATCCGCCGGTGAGTCGGCCACGCGCCGCGTGCTCGTCGGCGCGGCCGGGGCGGGCACGGTGTTGGCCATCGTGGCGGCGCGCGGCAGGTTGCGCCGCCAGGGCGACGTGCTCGTGTCGACTCCGTTCGTCGTGACGGTCCTGTCGTCGCTCACCTTGGCCACGATGTTGGGAACGGTGGTCCCACAGCGCGCCGCTGCGGCGGCGTTCGGCCGGATCTTCGGCACCGCGTCGGGCGCCTTGCGCGCGCTCTTCCTGGACGACCTCTTCCACTCCCTCTGGTTCTCGGCGCTCGTGCTGCTCGCCTGCATGTCGCTCGGCGTGACCGCGTTGCGACGCGTCGCGTGGACGTGGCAGCGGCTGGGGCACGCGGCCGCGCACCTCGGCGTGGTCTTGGTCGCGGCAGGCGCCCTGGTGGGCCAGTTCGGCGGCGTCAGAGGTCGCATCGACCTGGAGGTGGGCGAGGCAGCGGATCGGGCCTTGGTGGACGACTGGCGCGCGGGCACGCGGCGGGAGACACGCCTGCCGTTCGCGGTGCGCCTGGATGACTTCCGGCTCGAGGCGAACGCCCCGGTCTACCGCGTCTACGTGTTCGAGCGCACCGGCACGGGGGAGCGCGGCGACGACTTCCGGCCGAAGCTCGCCATCGCGCCGGAGGCGCAGCGCGGTGAGGTCGTGGCCGTGGACGAGCGTCACGGCGTGCGCGTGGACGCATACTCCGGCGGCGCCGGTGCGCCCGCGCCGGAGCGACATGTCTTGCAGGTGGGCGCCCTGACACAGAGAGTCGAGCCCCACCAGAGCTACGCCAACCTGGCCGGCCGCCACGTGAGCGTCGGCGACTACCTGCCGCACTTCACCTACGATCTGGAGACCAAGCAGCCGCGCAGCCTCTCCGACCGGCCCGAGAACCCGGCCCTGCACGTCGAGATCCGGCAGGGCGGCGAGCAGGGTGAGGTGGAGTACCAAGGGTGGCTCTTCGCCAACATGCCTGACTTCGCGGCTTCGCACGGCAGCGAGCACGCCGCCGGGACGGTGCCCGTCTACCGGCACGAAGGGGGCACTTCGGGCGGCCCGAGCGCGCGCCTGGTCGTGCTGGAGGCAGGGCAGGAGGTGGCCCAGGGCGAGCTCGGCACGGGACCCGGGGAGCACGCCCTGCCGTTCGCCGACGGCCGCTACGTGGCCGTGCTGCGCCTGCGCGACACCGAGGCGAAGAACTACACGAGCACGCTCTCGATCCTCGACGCGGGACAGGTCGTCGCGCGCCGGGAGATCGCGGTAGGCGATCCCCTGAGCTTCGGTGGCTACGCGCTCTATCAGAGCAACTACGATCCCGAGAACCTGCGCTACTCGGGCATCGAGGTGGTGCGCGACCCCGGTCTGTGGCTTGTCTACCTCGGCCTGGGCGCGATGCTGCTCGGCGTAGTGCAGAGGCTGTACCTGCGCGCGCTCGGCCGGCGCAGGGTGAAGGCGGAGGTGGCGGCATGATCGCGCTTGGCAGGCTCGGAGCTCCGTTCGTCACCGCGCTCGTGCTCGTGGCCGCGGCCGTCGCCGCCCATGGGCTTTCTCTGCTCGCGCGGCGCCGGCTTCTCGATCGGCTCGCGACGCTTCTCTTCCTGGGCGCGGCGGGCGCCACGGTCTGGATCCTCGTCGCCCGCTACCTCGATGCGGGCCGGCCGCCGTTCAAGACGCTCTACGAGTCGCTGGTGCTTTTCGCCGCCTCGGTAGCGCTGCTCTACGCCGTGGTGGAGCGGTTCTACCGGCTCGCGCTGCTCGGGCTGTTGGCGAGCGCCTTCGTGCTGGCCATCCTCGGCTACGCCGCCGTCAAGGCAGACGTAGACACGATTGCCCTTCCCGCCGCTCTACAGAGCGCCTGGTTCGTGCCCCACGTCGTGGTCTACTTCCTCGGGTATGCCGCACTCTTCCTCGCGGCGGCCCTGGCCGCCGTCCACCTGGCGCGGCCCGGCGCGACGGTGACGTTCTCGAATCTGGGCGGCAGCCGCGTCGTTGGCTACGGCGAGCTGATGCACACAGTGACGAAGTTCGGCTTCGCCTCGATCAGCGTCGGCCTGGTGATCGGCGCGCTGTGGGCCAAGAGCGCATGGGGCGACTACTGGGTCTGGGATCCCAAGGAGAACTGGTCGCTCATCACGTGGCTCATCTACGTCATCTACCTGCACTTGCGGCGCTCTCCCGGCTGGACCGAGCGCCGCAGCGCCGGCGTGCTCATCGCCGGCTTCGCCGCCGTGATGTTCACCTACCTCGGCGTGAGTCTCCTGCCCACTGCCGGCCAGTCGGCCCACGTCTACCAGTGAAACGGTGCTAAACTTTCCGCCGCGTGAGGCGCGATCCGTGAGCTCTCCGAAGCCAGCACAAGCCGTAGCAGCGCCATCGTGCCCTGCCGCGGCCCGTTGCCTGGCGGCCGATCCGCTGGGAACGCTGCGGCTTCGCGGGCAGCGCGGCGGGGCGAGCGGAGCGGATCTCCAGGGCATCCTCGATGCGTTCCCTTTCTATGTGATACTGGTCGACGGGGAGCACCGGATCCTCTGCGCCAACGCCGCCGTGCAGGAATCGCTCGGCGTCGATCCCTGCGCCATTGTCGGCGGCCACTGTGCCCAGGTGGTGCACGGGACCGACGAGCCCTACCCCGGATGCCCGCTCGAGCAGGCCCTGTGCGCGGACGGCGCGGTCGAGTGCGACATCGTCGACCACGAGCGCCACCGCGTGCTTCGCTCGGGCCTCTACCCCACCCGCTACGAGACGGCCGGCGGCCTGCCCGTCTTCCTGCACACGGCGCGCGACGTGACCGACCAGTGCCGCGCCGAGGAGCGCGTCCGCCGCGGCCTCGATGCCCAGCGCCTGGTCAACGCCGTGCTCAAGCTCTCCCTGGAGCCGCTCCCGCTGCCGACCATCCTCCAGGGAGTGACGGACTATGTCGTAACCATCCCCTGGCTTTGCTCCGAGCCGCGGGGAGCCATCTTCCTCGTCGACGAGCAGAGCGGCGAGCTGGTGATGGCCGCGCAGCGCGGGATCGAGCCGGCCCTGCTCAAGGCCTGCGCGCGTCTGCGGCCGGGCGAATGCGTCTGCGGCCGGGCCGCCGCCACGGGACAAGCCCAGTTCGCCCGCTCCGACGACCTCATCCACGAGCGTGTCGTCGAGGGCATGGCGCCCCACGGCCACTACTGCCTTCCCATCCGGGACGGGGGCGCCGTGCTCGGCGTGCTCAGCGCCTGCGTGGACGCCGGCCACCAGCGCGATGAAGGGGAGCTCGACTTCCTGGTGGCGGTGGCGGACGTGCTGGCCGGCGTCATCGAGCGCAAGCGCGGCGATGCCCGGCAGCTCGATCACGAGCGCATCGCCCGCTCGCGCGAGCGCATGGCCCGCGTGGGCGAGCTTTCGGCCGGCGTGGCGCACACCGTGCGTAACCCGCTGCACGGCGTGCTCAACTGCGTCGATATCATCGAGGCGCAGGCCAAGCGCGGGGAGCCAGTTTCGGGGGAGATCCTGTCGCTGATGCGCGACGGCCTGGGGCGCATCGAGAAGGTCACGCGCCGGCTACTGGCGCTCACGCGCGGCGGCGCGCCCGAGCGCCGTCCCACGCCGGTCGGCACCCTGCTCGACGACGTGCTCGATCTGATGAGCGTGCAGGCCAGCAAGAGGGGGATCGTGCTGCGGCGCGAGGCCGGGTTCACGGGCGAGGCGAGGCTTAGCGCCGACCGCGTGGTCGAGGGCCTGAGCGCCGTGGTCAGCAACGCCATCGACGCCAGCCAGGCGGGCGACACGATAGTGGTGCGCTCGCGGCTCGAAGCCGGTCCCGAGCCGGCCTTGGTCCTGGAAATCGAGGACCACGGCTGCGGCATCCCGCCCGAGCACCTGCCGCGCGTGCTCGACCCCTTCTTCACCACCAAGCCCATCGGCGAGGGTTCCGGCCTGGGCCTGGCCATCGCGCGTCGCGTGATGGACGAGCACGACGGGGAGATCGAGATCGCGAGCCAGCCCGGCCAGGGCACGCTCGTGCGTCTCGTCTTCCGGCCGCCGGTCGTCACGGCGCCGGGCGCGGTGGCTGCCGCCGCGCCCTGATCCCTACCGCGGCTCCGCCGGCAACCCCACGATCTGTGCCAGCGGCCGGCCCGTG
>JACQWT010000034.1 GCA_016209145.1 Deltaproteobacteria bacterium
GACGGTGGCTTACCGCGCCAGCTACGATCATCTCCGCCGCCTTCGGGCGGCGGCCCGATTGAGGCATGAGGGATGCCGCGCTAGGAGTGTGTCGGAGAAAGCGTGCTCGAAATGGTCCAAGTTATCGAAATCGCTCACTTTACTCTGACGCTGGAACCGAACAATTCCGCGCACTTAGTTTTTTCTCCGACAGACTCCTAGCGGGTGCGGAAAGCCGGGTACTCGGTGAGCTCGCCTGTCAGGACCCGGCCGAGCAGGCGGGCCTGCACCTCGAGGACGCGGCGGTAGCTTATGCGGTAGCCGAACACGGGGTGGATCACGAGGTGGTCCATGCGCCGCTCGTAGGCGAGGAGCATGCGCTTGCGCGCGGGCGGGGCGAGGGCGACGGCGGCGGCGGTCGTGACGAAGTCGGTTGCGGTGACCACGGCGTTGTTGATGGCGCCGATGACGACGGAGTCGGCGACGAGCGGCCGGAGCTCCTCCATGAGATCGAGCGCCAGCGCCGGGCGGCCGAAGCGGCGCTGGTGATAGAAGCCGAGCATGGGGTCGAGGCCCACCGTGGCGAGCGTCACGGCGAAGTCCTTGGTGAGCAGGGCGTAGGCGTAGGAGAGCAGCGCGTCGACCGGGTCGCGCGGTGGCCGCCGGTTGCGCCCTTCGAGGTTGAAGGTCCCGAGACGCGCCGCCTCGCCCTTCAGCATCCCGGTGAACTGGCCGAAGTAGACGCGGGCCGCGGTGCCTTCGAGCCCGAGCAGCGACTCGGGGGAAGAGACTTCGGCCGCCTTGCGGGCGAGCTGATCGAGCTCGCCCAGGGCGACCGCATCGGGCGAGGCATGGTTGCGGCGTAGCATGGTGCGGCAGTTCTTGATCTTCGAGACGACGAAGCCGCGCGCCATCCGTAGACAGAGCTCATCGTCGGCCGCGGCCCGGTGCTGCGCGATCCGCAGATCGACGTTCTTCGGGTCGAGGCCGGAGGCGCGCCCGAGGAACCAGCCGCCGTAGCTGAAGAAGCACAGCGGGATGCCGCGTTCGAGCAGGGCGCGGATGGCCTGGGTGGTGATCTGGGCGTTGCCGAGCAGGGCCACCTGCGAGGTGTGCACCAGCCGGGCGGGGGTGGCGCCCGCCTTCGAGCGCACGACCAACTCCTCGCCCGCGAGGCTCACGCGCGCCCCCTGGTCCTGGACGTACAGCGGCACGGCGTCGTCGCGCGCCGGGTGCAGCCGGCGCAGGACCGCCGCCTCGCGCTCGGCCGCCACCTGCTCCTCGCTTGCTAGACCCCACGGATCGCCCTCCGACAGATCCAGCGGATCGCTGGCCGGCGCGGCGGGCGCCGGCGGAGGGGTGGCGATCTCGGCGCCCTCCAGGCGCCGCAGCAGGTTGGTCTCGTCGGGCAGGCAGATCCCCACGAGCGAGCAGCCGTTGCAACGCGGGTCGTCCACGAGCGGCGGGGGCGGGTCGTCGCCGGAGGCGATCTCCTTGGCACGGGCCACCGCCGCGGTCGTGCGCCGCACGAGCTCGTCGTCGATCCGCACGGGCACGCGCCGCCGCGAGCCGGCGAAGTAGAGCGCGCCCTCGTCGCAGCGGTAGCACGTGCGCGCAGAGCTGCGCGCGCTCGGGCAGCCTGGCCCCCTCGGGCACGTCGGGCACCTTGCCCCGCTTGTACTCGATGGGCAGGACCGTGCCGTCCTCTTCGCCCTCGACCACGTCGATCTTGGCGGTGAGGCCGAGCGCCTCCGAGGAGAGCCACACCGAGCGCGCGGTGTAGGGCGGCGGGCCCGGGGCCGCGCCGTCGTCGTCCTCCGCGTCGCCTCCGGCAGCTTCGCGGCCGGCCGATGTCTCCGCCGGGCCGGCCGAGGCCTCCATCGAGCCGGCCCCGCCCGCCGGGGCGGCCGGCGCGCCGGCCGTGTCCGCCGGCGAGCCCGCCGGTGGCAGTGCGCCGCCCGGGTGGTCCGCGCGCCGGTGCACGAGCCGGCCCTCGACGGTGAAGGCGTTGTCGGCGAACAGGCCCTGCACCCACTCGAGGTGCATCAGGCGCTCGCAGTAGAGCACCTCGTTGACCATGCGCGCGGGCACGAGCTCGGGCGGGGCGGCCCGCGCGACCACGAGGCCCGGCAGCAACTTGGGGCGCTCGGGCGGCGCGGTGGCGGGCGGGTCAGGGCAGGGCACTGGCGGCGAGATCGACATGGTTCATGGTGGCACGGGGGCTTGACATCCGAGGTCAAAGCCGGGCGCGCCGGGCAGCTTTTCGACGCCGGCGCGCAGACCTCGCTTGCCTCCCGCGCCGAGCCAACGCGGCCGGGAGGCTGCTGGTCGGCCCCGCCAGGGCGTCCGGCGCGTGCCGCGAGCCGGTCAGGCCGCCTCGCCCTCGCCCGCGAGCGCGAGCGCCCGCCGGAGCACGTCGGGGTGGGCCCGGAAGCCCGCCCCGACCAGGGCTTCAACCAGCGGTCGCAGGGCCGGGACCAGGCCCGATCTTCTCGCCAGCACCAGGATCCCCAGCGTGCCGCGCACGGGCAGCCTCAGCGCCTGCGCGCAGTTGCGGGCCGCGAGGTCGTCGAGCACGACCTCGAATGCCGGGTGCTCGATCGCCCACGCGATGACCTCTGACTCGCCGGCGCCGAGGGCCCATCCAGCCACCGGCTCCGGAATCCGAGCCACGCGCACGATCCGCAGCCTCTCGATGGACTGGAGATCCACGAACGCCGGATCCCGAGCGCCCGGGGCTTCGACCTCGCGCCGGACCGCCTCCGGCACGACCATCTCCGTTGCCAGGCCCGGCAGCAGCGGAAGTGCGCCGATGCGGCCGAGCGCGATGATTGGCGACGCGTTCAGGAGCCAGCGCCTAGCCACGCGCCACTTCCTCCTCCAGGTCGTCGGCGGTCGTCTGGATCGCCGCCACCTGGTGACGGTCGAGCACCTGCACCAAGGCAGCGCGGGTGATCCCCAGGATCTCCGCGGCTCGGCTTTGCGACACGAGCCCGAGCTCGTACCACTTCGCCACGGCCGCCTCCCTCACGGCGCGGGCGAAGTCGGCGGGGCTCCGCCGAAGCACGGACGCGGCGTCGTCGGGCATCTCGATCACGATGGGCATCGCAGTCCCCAACAGGCAGAGGTTTCGCCGGGCACGACCCAAGGCCCGCGCTCGCCTGACCACTACGATGGCCGCGGGCGCGCCGTCTGTCAACGCCGCAGCCGAGCAGACGACCCGAGGTGCGCCCTCGGCGGCGACGACGGCCGGCGCCGCCGGGCCGCCGGAGCTACCGGCCTACGCGACCGGATCGATCCCGTGGATCGTGCGCCTGACCCGACCGCCGAGCTCCAGCTCGAGCAGGGCGCACGAGACGGCCGAAGCCGGCAAACCGCTCAGCGTGCACAGGGCGTCTACGTGCCAGCCGCCCCGCGCCCCCATTGCCCTCAGCACGCTGCCGGCCTGCGCCGACAGGTCCACGCCGGTCCATGACCCACCTTGGGTCATCGGCCGCCGCTCGCCGCCCTGCGGGCGGCTCCTCGCGCCATCCACTGCGGCGCATGACCCACCTTGGGTCATCTGCCCCGCGCCGCTCTCCGGCTGCGGCTCGCCGACGAGCGCCCCGGCCGCGTCGTAGAACCGCAGCTCCCCGTCGGCGTCACCCTCGATGCGCAACTGGCCTTCGTGCAGCAACGCATGGTGGGTAGAGCACAAGCATAGACAGCCCGCCCGCGAGTGCGCTCCGCCCTGGGCCTGGGGCTGGATGTGATGCACTTCGACGTAGCGCCTCCGGGTGCAGCCAGGCACGCGGCAATGGCACCGGTCCCGGAGCTTGACCGCCCGGCGCACC
>JACQWT010000224.1 GCA_016209145.1 Deltaproteobacteria bacterium
CCGCCCACAGAGCTCCGATGACGACGGGTTTTGAAAGGAGAAGGAGAACCGGAGAAGAAGACCAGAAGCCACGAGCACGACACCGCCGATGTGCAACTGCGCGCCGCCGTCGAACCGCGCGCCCGGGTCGACCCCCCTTTGGGCGTTCCCGACCGGGGTGGCCGCATGGTCCTGCAAAAGCGCGCCCGCCCAAGGCCCTCGCGAGCCCCCAAAAAGCTCGACGCCGCGGCCGATACGAGGCATCCTCCAACCCGGTCACTCGACCCGCCCCTCTGGCTGCATGACCCTGCAAATCAGGTGGCGGCATGAAGGTGCAAACTGGCAGACATGGCGGAGCCTGGAGGTGTTGCGCAACTCGGACCCTGGCCGTGAGGGTCGGGGTTGCGCGACATGGCGGAGCCTGGTGGCTTCTCAAGGGCTGGTGCTGGGGACCCTGGCCAGGAGCCACCGGCTTTTGAGAAGCTACGAAGCGACCTTCGCCGGCCGATCGCGAACAATTGGCCGGCGTGCCCGCATCCAGAAAAGCGCGGTTCCGTTTCCTGGCGTCTTGGCGGGCCGTTGCTTTTTTCCTTGATGGGCCCGCGCAAGGCCCCTACCCGGGAGGGTGGAGCGTCCACCGATCCGCCATGTCAACCTCGGAGCTGACCGCCCGGCCCCTGACCAAGGCCGACTACGACCGCATCGTGCGCGTGATCGACGACTGGTGGGGCGGGCCCACCGGCACCCTGGCCCACCCCATCTTCTTCTACGAGCTCGGTGAGCTGGGGCGCGTCGTCGAGACGGGCGGCCGGCTGGTCGGCTTCCTCTTCGGGTTCGTCGCCCCCGGCCGGCCGGGCCCCGTCGGCTACGTCCACCTGGTCGGCATACATCCGGAGTACCGGCGCCGCGGCGTGGGCAGCATGCTCTACGCGTCCTTCGAGAAGGCGTGCGCCACCGCGGGATGCCGGAGCCTCAAGGCCATCACGACCACGGCCAACGAGGGCTCGGTCCACTTCCACGCGGCGCTGGGCTGGACGGCCCAGCGCATCGAGGACTACGCCGGCCCCGGTCGGGCGCGGCTGGTCTTCTCCAAGGCGCTCGGCGACCCGCGGGCCGAGGGTGCAGCGGAGCATTGACCTGGCGGCCGTTCGGCGTACTCTTGTCTTGGAGGGCTGTGTTGCGCTGCGCCTGGCGGTTCTGGCTCTGGCCCGCGTTGCTCGGGCTGATCGTCGCTCCGAGTGTGAGCCACTGCGCCAAGGGTGCGTCGAGCGAGACGGCGCCGGAGGGCGCGGGCGGCGCCGCGACGACCGGCACCGGCGCCGCGGGAGCCGGCGCCGCGGCGGGCGCGGCCGGCGAAGGCGGCGCTGCGGGCGGCGGCGGGCAGGGCGGCGCCGGAGGCGAGGGCGGCAGCGCCGTGTGCGTCGAGGAGCCCTGCAAGCTGGTCGTGCCGCAGTGCGGGTGCCCCAAGGGCGAGAAGTGCACGGTCAACAAGGTCGAGGCGAAGCGCGTCTGCCAGCCGATTGACCCCAAGCCGGTGGGGTGGGCCGAGCAGTGCACGGTGGACACCTGCGACGCCGGCTTCATGTGCCTGAAGACCGGCGTCGGCAGCAAGCTCACGTGCCACAAGTTCTGCGCCGCCGACGAGGACTGCGCTCCCCCGGGCGGGCTGTGCGTCATCCAGCTCCAGGCCTTCAGCAAGCCCATCGAGGGCGCCAAGGTCTGCACGGTCAACTGCGACCCCATCACCAACACGGGCTGCAAGGTCGAGGGCATGAAGTGCGACATCGCCCAGGAGCCGGACCCGCCCAACCGCTGGCTGACCGACTGCACGGGCTCCGGGAGCAAGAAGCAGGGCGAGAGCTGCTTCGGCTCGAACCAGTGCGCGCCCGGCATCGGCTGCTTCACGCTGACCAAGCCGGACAACAGCAAGGAGACGCTGTGCCTGACGTACTGCAGCGTGAAGAACCCCTCTTGCCCGAACGGGACGAGCTGCGGCAGTTTCCAGACTCCCATCCAGATCGGCTCTATCGAGTACGGCGCGTGCGTGCCGGATATCTGAGCTTGTGCCCCGGCAGCGGCCTCGTGGCGGGCTGCTCCGTCCTGCTCCTGCTCTCCCAGCTCGCTGCCGCCTCCGGGCCGCCCGTGGCCGTGCTGCGTGAGGGCGCAGTCCCTGCCGCCGTGGCGGGGCGCATCGAGGCGGCAGTACAGGGCCGCCGCGTCGTCAAGCCCCTGCGGCCGGTCTCCCCCTCCCGGGGGCGCTCGGCCGAGGAAGTGGCCGCGGGCGAGCGGGTGGCGGCCATCTCGCTCGCGCTCGAGCGGGCGAGGCAAAGGGAGAGCGAGGCGGCCTGGGACGAATGCGCCCGCGAGGCGGCCGGGGCCATGGGCGACGCGATCGAGCTCCTGGCCGGGTCGAACGAGCTCGGCTTGCTGCGCGACCTGCACGTGCAGATCGGCTCGTGCATGACCCTGGGCCAGCGCCCCGCCAACGCCCGGCCGCACTTCCTGGCGGCCGCGCTGCTCGACGAGAGCGAGCCCCCGACGGGCATCCATCGCCAGGAGGCCGAGGAGGCGCGGGAAGAGGCGCGCCGCGAGATCCTGGCGCGCTCGCGCGGGCCGGTGCGCATCGAGACCGATCCGGCCGGTGCCGAGGTGTGGATCGACGGGCGCAAGGCCCCGGGGACGACCCCGCTCAGCGTCGACGTGCGCCTGGGCGACCACTTCGTCACGCTGCGCCGCTTTCGCGCCGAGCCGCGCACCGAGCGCCGGGTGCTGCAGCCCGCGAGCGCGGCACGGTTCGCGCTGGAGGAGGTGCGCCTTGCTACCCTGCACCGGCAGTTGGAGGAGGTCGCCGCCGGCTCGCGCCGCGTCCCCGCCGGCGAGCTGCGGCTCGGCCAGGCCCAGTGGGCGGGCGCCGAGCAGCTCCTCGTGCTCTCCGCGCGGCCGGGCGCGGCCGCACAGGTGCGGATCGAGCTGATCGACGCGACAAGCGGCAAGAGCGTGCGCTCCCCCCGGGCGCTCGCCCTCGGCGCGAGCGAGGAGGACCTTGGCGCCGCCGTGTGCGCGGTGCTGGGCGAGAGCTGCGCGCCCCCCTCGGCCGGGATCCCGTGGTACGTCTGGCCGCTGGCCGGCATTGCCCTCGTCGGCGGCGCCGTGGCCCTGGGCTTCGGGCTCGACAGCGCGCGCGAGGCGGTGTTCTGTCCGCGCGGCGGCTGCGACTAGTGGGCCGTCCCGCAAGTCCCGCGGATAGGGGGGCGGGACGGCCCACTTCGCGGGGAAGGCCACGCCGCTTGCAATTGCGGCCTTCGGCCGCGCAAGCGGCGTGCCCTCCCCGCGGGCCCTACCGGGGGAGGCGGGGCGCCGCCTCCCCCGGACCCCCACCCGCGTGGCGCGGGCGCCGCCTCCCCCGGACCCCCACCCGCGTGGCGCGTCCCGGCCACCATTTCTCTGCACGACTTGTGGGACGCGCCACTAGCGCCTAGCGCTCCACGTCAATGCCGTGGCGCCGGATGGACCGGAACAGCGTGCCGCGGTCCACGCCGGCGCGCCGGGCCGCCTCGGCCACGTTCCCGCCGCAGTCGGCGAGCAGTCGGGCAAGGTAGCGCCGCTCGAAGCGCTCCACGAGCTCGGTCTTGGCAAGCCGCAACGGAAGCCGGGCGAGCTCGTCGAAGTCGGCATCGCCGGGCGCGCTCCTGCCCCCCGCCTGCCCCGGCTCGGCGCCCGGAAGCTCGGGCGCCAGCCGCAGGATGAGGAGCTGCTCCAGGTAGTTGCGCAGCTCGCGCACGTTGCCCGGCCAGCGGTGCCGCGACAGGGCATCGAGGAGATCGGCATCGAGCTCGGCCGGCGCGTCGAGCTCGCGCTCGGCGCAGATGCGGCGGACGAGCTCGCCCGCCACGAGCGGCAGATCCTCGATCCGCTCGCGCAGCGGCGGAAGCTCGATCTGAACGACCGCCAGCCGGTAGAACAGGTCCGCGCGGAAAGAGCCGGCGTTGACCTCGCGCCGCAGGTCGCGATTGGTGGCCGCCAGCACGCGCACGTCCACGCGGCGGGACCGCGGCGCGCCCAGACGGCGGATCTCGCGCTCGCCCAGCGCCCGGAGCAGCTTGGGCTGCAGCTCCAGCGGCAGCTCGCCCAGCTCGTCGAGGAAGAGCGTGCCGCCGTCGGCCCGCTCGAAGGCTCCCTCGCGCTCCTGCACGGCGCCGGTGAACGCGCCGCGCTCGTGGCCGAACAGCTCGCTCTCGATGAGCGTCGGCGGCAGCCCGCCGCAGTCGACCACCTCGAAGGGGCCGCTTCGCCGCGGGCTCGCGCGGTGCACGGCGCGCGCCGCAAGCTCTTTGCCGGTGCCGCTCTCGCCGGTGATGAGCACCGGCGCCGTCGTCGGCGCGGCGCGCTCGAGCAGAAGGTAGACGCGCCGCATCCCGGGTGAGGCCCCGACGAGCTCGCCGAACGAGCTCTGGCCGCTCGCCTCCAGCGCCGCGTGCTCGCCCGGCAGGAGGAGCCGGCCCCGGCTGCGGCCGAAGCGCAGCTCGGCCTCGCCGTGCAGGACGATTTCGCCCACGGCGACGCCGCCGTACCAGGTGCCGTTCGTGCTCCCGAGATCGCGCAACGCGATGCCGCGCACCGTGGCCTCGAGCTCGGCATGGAAGCGGCTGACCGTGGGATCGGTCAGGCGCAGGCCGACGCCCTCGGCCGTGCCAACGGTGAGCCGGCCGTCAGTCGAGTCGGCGCGCAGGCCGGCGTCCGGCCCCTTGACCATCTCCACGGCGAAGCGCGGCGCCCGATAGCAGGCCAGAGCCCCCGCGCGATCGACCAGGAGAGTGCTCGCCTCGCCAGCCACGGCTGCGAAGCGTAGCGGCCCGCCCGGCCGATGCCCAGCATCAGCGCAGATCCACCACCGCACTGGCGCCGTCCCGCACCGTGGCCTGCGCGCTGCGCCTGTCGGCCGGATCTACGCGCGAGATGGCGGTGAGCGAGTAGCGGCCGCAGGGCCACCGGTAGCGCCCGGGCGCCTGCACCGGGGACGGGCCCCCCGAGACGACCCAGCCGTGCGCCGCGTACAGGTGGATCTCGCCGCTGCACGCCGGGGGCTCGACCGCCGCGGTCGCCGCCGAACCGGGCGCGTATGCCGAAGGCGCCGCGCTGGCGTGGGGCCGGGCGGACGCAACCGTCGCCCACG
>JACQWT010000035.1:0-48297 GCA_016209145.1 Deltaproteobacteria bacterium
CGCTGGACAGTGCCCCCTCCCGAGCCTATGGTCGCTCCGCCGCTGCGGCGCGCGCCGCAGAGGGCGCGCTGCCGGAGCGAGCATCATGTCCCCGCGCGACGCCTCTTCCTGCACGGCAACGGCGGCCACAGCGGCGCCGACGATCCGTCTCGCCGCTCCGAGCTTCGGAGCCGAGGAGCTCGAACGCGTGCGGCGCGTGCTCCAGTCGGGCTGGGTCGCCGGCCAGGGGCCGGCCGGCGGCGAGCTCGAGGCCGCGATCGGCGCGCGCGTGGGCACGCGGCACGCCGTCGCGGTCTCCAACTGCACCGCGGCGCTCCACCTCTGTCTGCTCGCTCTCGGCGTCGGCCCCGGCGACGAGGTGATCGTAGCCGACTACACCTTCCCGGCGACCGGCCACGCGGTGCTGTTCGTGGGGGCCGAGCCGGTGTTCGTCGATGTGCGCCCCGACTACTTCACCATCGATCCCGGGCGCGTGCTCGAGGCGGTCACGCCGCGCACCCGCGGCGTGATTGCCGTGGACGCCTTCGGCCTGTGCGCCGACTACGACGAGCTGCGGGACATCGTGGAGCCACGCGGCCTCTTCCTGCTGGAGGATGCGGCCGCGGCGCTCGGCTCGAGCTACCGGGGCCGGCCTGCCGGCCAGCTCGGCGCCGCCGCCTGTTTCTCCTTGCACGGCCGCAAGGGCATCACTTGCGGAGAAGGAGGGCTCGTCACGACCGACGACGACCGGCTCGCCGCCGCCGTGCGCTCACGCGCGGCGTTCGGCATCGAGCCGGCGCTCGCTCGCCAAGCGCGCGACCAACTCAGCGTGCCGCGAGTCACGCACCTTGGCTACAACTACAAGCTGAGCGACATCCAGGCCGCGATTGCCCTCGCACAGCTCGACCGGCTGGACGCCCTGATGGCGCGGCGGGCCGAGGTCGCGCGCCGCTACGGCGAGCTGCTGGGCGGGATCGACGGCGTGACGTTGCCCCCCTCGCCCGCCGATCGCCAGACCTCGTGGCAGTCGTACGTGCTCACGCTCGGGCCCGGGCTCGACCGCGACCGGATCGCGCAGAAGCTGCGCGCCGGTGGCGTGCAGGCGAACTTCGGCACCTATGCCAGCCACCTGCTGGAAGTCTACGGTCCCCGCGCTCGACAACCTCTATCGGGCCGACCCGGCCGTGGTCGCGGCGCAGCGCCGGAGCGCGGCCATGGACTTCGTAGAGGGAGACGTGCGCTACCGGGGCACGGTCGACGCGGCGGTGGACGGCGTCGAGGGCGTGATCCACCTCGCCGCCCTGTGCATCAACAAGAGCATCGACGATCCCGCGGAGAGCCTCGACGTCAACCTCGTCGGCGCGCAGCACGTCTTCGCCGCGGCGGCCCGCCGCGCCGTGCGGCGCGTGGTGTTCGCCTCGAGTGCCTCGGTGTACGGCGAGCCCGAGAAGCTACCGATGCACGAGGACGATCCCCTGCGACCGCAGACCCCCTACTGCATTGCCAAGCGCGCCGCCGAGCACCTCCTCGGCTTCTACGCCGCGCGCCACGGCCTGGCGTCGAACGTGCTGCGGTACTTCAACGTCTACGGGCCCGGCCAGAAGACCGACGCCTACTACACCTCGGTGATCCAGGTCTTTCTGCGGCGCGTGGCCCGCGGCGAGCCGCCCATCATCGACGGCGACGGGGCGCAGTCGATGGACTTCGTGCACGTCGACGACGTCGCGCGCGCGACGGTGATGGCCTACACCACGCAGAAGAGCGGCCTTGTCTTGAACGTCGGCACGGGCATCGACGCCTCGGTCGCCAAGCTGGCGAAGCTGCTCGTTGCCGCGACGGGCCGCGCGCTGGAGCCGCAGTTCCGCCCGCGCCCGACGCTGGTCACCAAGCGCGCCGCCGACATCAGCCGCATCCGGGCCGAGCTCGCCTGGGAGCCACGGATCCCCGTGGAGGCGGGGATAGTCGAGCTCGGCCGGAACATGCTCGCCGAGCTGGGAGGCTAGGATGGGAGCAGCGCTTCCGCCCAACCGCTACAACGAGCACGCCTGGATCGTGGGCGAGCCCGAGATCGGCGAGGGCACCTGGATCGGGGCGTTCACCGTGATCGACGGCTCCGGGGGCCTGCGTATCGGCCAGGGCTGCGACATCAGCTCCGGGGCGCAGATCTACACGCACTCCTCGGTGCGCCGCTGCGTCAGCGGCCGTCGCTTCCGCGAGGTAGAGCGCAAGCCCACCAGCATCGGCGACCACGTGTTCATCGGCGCGGGGGCGATCGTGCTCATGGGCGTATCGATCGGGCAGGGCGCCGTGGTGGGGGCGGGCGCGGTCGTGACCGCGGACGTGCCGCCCTACACCGTCGTCGCGGGCGTCCCGGCGCAGCCTATCGCGCGGGTCGTACTCGAGGCCGACGGCCGGGTCAGCTTCCTGCCCCTCTCCGGCTGAGATGCGCCTCGCCCTGGTAAGCAACTTCTTTCGACCCCGCACCGGCGGGAGCGCGCACTTCACCGAGGAGCTCGCCAAGGAGCTCGGCCGGCGCGGCCACGACGTGCTGGTGGTGACCAGCGCCGTGGGCCAGGCGCCGGGGGAGAGCGTCGAGGACGGCTACGGCGTGCTCCGGCTTCCGGCCTGGACGCTGCCGCCGCTGCGCATCGCGTTTCACTACACCCTGAACGTCACCTGCTCGCCGCACAACCTCCGGCGCCTGTGGCGGCGCCTGGATGAGCTGCGGCCCGCGGTGGTCCACCTCCAGAACCAGATCTTCGACCTGTCGTTGCAGGCCGAGCTTTGGGCGATCCGCCGCCGCGTTCCCGTCGTGGCCACCATCCACACGGCGCTGGTCCACTCCGATCGCCGTCTGGCCGCCGTGCTCGCCGCCGTCGACCACACGCTGGTGCACGCCCTGTTCCGCCTTTCCCGCGCGCACGTCGTGGCCCCGGACCGCTTCATGGACGGCTACGTGCGCCGCCGCTACCGGCGGCCCGCGCGCTGCATCAGCAACATTCCCATCGGCGTCGACGTGGGGCGCTTCGCCGGCGACGGCGGCGCGCATGCCTGCGACGCCCGCGCCCGGCACGGGGTGGGAGACCGCCCTCTGGTGCTGTCGGTGGGCCACGTCATCCCCATGTTTCGCGACCGGCTCGCGCTGGTCGAGGCTCTGCCGCGCCTGCGCCAGCTCGTGCCGGACGTGGTCGTCCTGGTCGTCGGGCAGATCTACGACCACCGCTTCCTCGCGCGCGCGGAGGAGCTCGGCGTACGCGACGCGATCGTGCTCGCGGGCGACGTGCCCAAGCACGAGATCCCCGCCTACGTCGTGGCGGCGGACGTGGAGACGCACGACCTCGAGGGCTGGGGGCTCGGCACCGCCAGCATGGAGGTGATGGCCGCCGGCGTGCCGGTCGTGGCCTCGGTGCGCACCGACAACTTCCCCGGCCTGGAGCTGCGCGATCGCGACTCGCTCGTGCTCGTGCCGCGCGGCGATGCGACGGCTCTGGCCGATACCCTCGCCGCGCTGCTCGCCGACGCCGAGCTGCGCCACGAGATGGGCCGGCGGCAGGCTGCGTTCGCGCGCCGGCACTTCTCGATCGGCTCGGTCACCGACCAGTACGTCGCGCTCTACGAGCGCCTGGCCGCAGAGCGGCCGGCCTTCAGAGCAAGTAAGGAATGACCGCCCGCCGCTCGGGCGGATAGCCGGCGAGCGTGCGCCGGTACCAGAGGTGGTGCGCGCGGGCCCGGGGCACGAGGTTGGCCGCGGTGAACGCGACGATCATCTGCTCCTCGAAGTCCTATCCGCCTCGGAGCGCCTGCTCCACCTCAGCGTACAGCGCCGCGATCGCCTCGTCGATCCGCGCCACCTCGGTGCCGCCCGCCTGCGCCATGTCCGGACGGCCGCCGCCCGAGCCGCCCACAAGGGCGGCCACCGGCTTGATCAGCGCGCCGGCCTTGAGCCGGGTTGTAGCGCTCTTGCTCACCATGAGCGCGAAGGACGCCTTACCCTCGGCCACGGCGGCGAGCAGCACGGCCGCCGGTCCGCCGAGCTGGTCGCGCAGCTTCTCCGCCAGCTCGCGCAGCGTCGCCATGCCGGTGCCGTCCGCGACGCGCCGCGCGAGCACCTTGACCCCGGCAATCTCGCGCGCCCCCGCCAGCATCGCCGCAGCGCCGCCGCCGGCAGCGCCCCCGCTCTCGGCGACCTGGCGTTCGAGCTCCGCGACCCTGCGCTCGAGCTGGCGCTCGTGGGCGAGGAGCTTCTCGATTCTCTCCGCCAAATCTCCGCTCGGCGCCTTGGCTGCGGCGCGGGCCCGCGCCATCTCGTGCTCCAGCTCGCGCACCCACACGAGGGCGTTCGTCCCCGTGGCGGCGAAGATCCGCCGCACGCCCGCCGCCGTGCCGCCCTCGGACAGGATCTTGAACAGGCCGATGTCGCCGAGACGCCCTGCGTGGGTCCCGCCGCACAGCTCGACCGAGTCCGCGGTCATCGAAACCATGCGCACCGTCTCGCCGTACTTCTCCTCGAAGATCGCCATGGCGCCGCGGGCCCTCGCCTCCGCCCGCGGCAGCACCTCGGTCGCAATCGGCGCGTTGGTCAGAATCTTGGCGCCCACCAGATCCTCGACGCGCTCGATCTCGGCGCGGGTCATCGGCTGGTTGTGGGCGAAGTCGAAGCGCAGCACGTCCGGCCCCACGCGCGAGCCCTTCTGCTGGGCGTGCTCGCCCAGCACGGTGCGCAGCGCCCAGTGCAGCAGGTGCGTGGCCGAGTGATTGCGCCGCGTGGCCGAGCGTGCCGCGCGATCGACCTCGAGCGTTGCCTCTTGCCCCACCCGCAGCTCGCCCTCCTCCACCAGCGCCACGTGCAGCGTCACCTCGCCGAAAGGACGCTGCGCGTCGGTGACGAGCGCGCGGCCGGTGGCGGCGACTACCACCCCCACGTCGCCCACCTGTCCGCCCGCCTCGGCGTAGAACGGGGTGCGCGCCACCGCGATCTCGGCACGCTCCCCGCGCCGCGCGACCTGCACGATCGAGCGCTCCGTGTCCCCACCGAGCCGAACCAGGCCCAAGATGCGGCTCGTCTCGCGCTCCGTCTCGTAGCCCGCGAACTCGGTCCTGCACGCCAGGCCCGCGATCGCGCGGTGCGCGGGATCGACGGCCGCGTGGGGATCGATCGGACCGTCCGCCCGCTCGGCGCCACGGACGATCTCCTCGGCGCCGGCAACGTCCACGCCCAAGCCGTGCTCGGCGGCGATGACCGCCGTCAGATCCACCGGGAAGCCATACGTGGTGTAGAGATCCGCGGCCACCGCGGCCGAGACCTGCCTTCCGCCCGTGGCCCGGAGCGCCTCGAGCTGCTCGTCCAGGAGCCGGATGCCGCGCCGCAGGGTCGCCCGGAAGCGCTCCTCCTCGCCCTCGGTCACGCGGGCGAGCAGCAAGGCCCGCTCGCCGAGCTCCGGGTAATCCTCCCCCATGGCCTCCACGACTTCCCGGACGACCTCGTGCAGAAACGGCCGCTCGATGCCGAGCCGGTGGCCGTGGCGGACGGCGCGCCGCATCACGCGGCGCAGCACGTACTCGCGCTTCTGCCGGTCGGGCATCACCCCTTCGGCCAGAAGGAAGGCCGTGGTGCGGGCGTGGTCGGCGATGACCCGAAGGGAGACATCGTCCGCGCCGCCGGTGCCGCCGTACGTCTTGCCGGCGAGCCGGGCCGCGCGGTCGATGAGGCGGCGCAAGACGTCCGTGTCGTAGTTGGAGCTCACCCCCTGAAGCACGCCCGCCAGCCGCTCCAGCCCCGCGCCCGTGTCGATGCAGGGCGCAGGCAGGCGCACGACGGCGGCATCCTTCTCGGGCCGGTCGTACTGCATGAAGACGAGGTTCCAGATCTCGGTCCAGCCCCTCCCGTCCACGGCCGGTTCCGCGCCAAAACGTGAAAGATCGACGCTATCGCCGTGAAAGTAATGAACTTCCGAGCAGGGCCCACAGGGCCCGGTCTCGCCCATGCTCCAGAAGTTGTCGGCCATGCCGCAGCGCAGGATGCGCTCCGGCGGGAGGCCGGAAATCTTCCGCCACAGCCCGGCTGCCTCGTCGTCGGCATCGAGGTCGCCCTCGCCGCCGAAGACGGTGACGACGAGACGGCTCCGATCGACGCCCAGCACGTCGGTGAGGAGCTGCCAGGCGTAGTAGATCGCCTCCTCCTTGAAGTAGTCGCCGAAGCTGAAGTTGCCGAGCATCTCGAAGAAAGTGTGGTGCCGCGCCGTCACGCCGACATTCTCCAAGTCGTTGTGCTTGCCGCTGATGCGGATGCACTTCTGGCTGGAGCAGGCCCGCTGGCACACGCGGCCCTCGCGGCCGGTGAACACGTCCTTGAACTGGACCATGCCGGCGTTGACGAACATCAGCGTCGGGTCGCGGGCGGGCACCAGTGGGGCGCTCGGCACGATCTCGTGACTCTGCCGGCGGAAGCGGCAGGAAGCCCAGGCCGTCCAGGGGGAACAGCACGCCGTACTGGATCGAGGTGTAGAAGCCGCCCATCTTGTCCGGATCGTCGTTTAGCACGCCGTCCTTGGCCTGGTAGTAGAGCTTGAAGTTGAGCTCCACGCCGAGATCGCGGGCGTGGCCGGGAGTCTGGATGAACTCGCTCGCCCGGCTCCAGATGAGCGCCGCCTGACCGCCGATGCGCTGGCCGTCCGTGTCGCGCAGGAAGTCGTAGCCCACGGCGGGCTTGAAGTAGTACGCGCCCTGCACCCGGGTCAGGATGTTGCGGAACAGGATCAGATCGACCCGGTAGTCCGGGTGGAAGCGGAACGTGGAGAAGGTGCGGTCGGAGGTGAGCTGCGGCTGCAGCTCCTGGCCGAGAGGAGCCAGCGACTCGACGTCGGGGTCGCCGCTGGCCCAGCCGAAGTCGAACTGCAGTCCGAGCTTGTCCTCGAGCGCGCGGTACTCGGCTTGCGCCGCCAGCCCGAACATGCGGATCAGCCACCCCGGCTCGCTCGGGTCGCCCGCGTTCTTGTAGTCCGAGCCGCCCCCCAGCACGCGCACCGTGCTCTCCATCGACCCCACGATCGCCGCAAACTCCGCCTCGAAGCGGAACTTTTCGTAGAGGAACTGGAACCACCCGTCCGGGATGAATGCCTCGGCGCCGCGGCGCAGCAGGCCCTTGGACAACGTGTTGGCCGACGCGCCGAGAGAAGCCGCCCCGCTCGAGTCGGTGACGTCGTTGGCGAGCTTCTGGTGGCGGTAGACGAAGTAGACGCCGCCGTTGAACACGGGCTTGCCTTGCGCCAGCTCCAGCTTCTGCAGCTCGGCAGCGCGGCGGCGCATGAGGACGAAAACCCACTGGTCGACGTCGTCGCCCTGAGCGAGATCGAACGGCTGGCCCTGCTGCTCGGAGAGCGAAGCGCTGGTCGCCCCCTCGTTGGCGAAATCCCAGGCTGCCCCGGCGTACAGGTCCCAGGGCCGGTAGCCGGTGATGAACATCAGCCGGTCGGCGGTGGACTGCCAGTCCGAGTCGTAGCCGTCGCCGCCGTTGACGAAGATGCCCAGGCCCCAGTGGCTGGGCATGCGACCGAAGCGGATCTGGCCGATGGGCGTCACGTACTCGCCCCAGACGCGCTTGACCACGATCGAGTCGCGCAGGCTGGTCTGGCCGGCCACGGGCGCCCACTGCGTGGCGGCAAAGGCGCTCGTGGGCGAGTAGCCGCCGCGGGCCACCACGGCGTAGCCGCCGTCGCCGCCGGCGGGCGCGTTCGTATAGCCCTCGGGGGTCGAGCCGAGCACGACGTTGTCGAGCAGATCGATCTGCGTCAGCACGCGCAGGTTGTCGCTGATGTGCAGCTCCGGGGCGAGCCGGAAGCGCATGTTGGCCCCCGCCTGCGTGTTGCTCTCGCACGGTTCGAGGGCCAAGGGATCGTCGCCGCACAGCACGACCTGGTGGGCCGTGCCGTTCATGTCGACGTACTGGTTGTCGACGGGTTGCGGCCAGAAGGGCTTGATGTCCTTGCGACCGAGCGCGAAGTTGTGGAAGAACTCGGCCCGGACCCGGTAGTAGCCGTGGATGTCGAACACCGGCCGCGTCATGGTCCACCAGTCCTCGGCGTAAACCTCGCTCGGCCGCTCGCCGATCTCGCCCCGCTCCGCGCGGCTCGCCTCGGCCGCGGGCTTCTTCGGCGGCTCGGCCGGCGCAGGGGCCGCGACGGCCTTCGCCGGCGGCGCGACCGGCAGCCCCAAGAGCGGCGGCTCGCGGCTCTCGACCGGCTCCGGCGGCGGCTCGCCCGCGTCGGCGGGCTCGGCCGGCGCGGCGGCCTTCTCCGCCGCCTCCTCACCCGCCGGCGGCTTCTCCGGCGGCGCGACCGGCTCGGCGTCGGGTGGCCGGGCGTCGGCCGGCGGCTCAGCGGCAGCGCGGCGCGCCGCTTCCTCCGCTTTCATCTTCTCGATGTCGGCGGCCTCCCGGCACGCTCCGGCGTACCACTGCTTGGGCGGCCGACACCGGCGCGGCTGGGCGTGCGCGTCCGGCGCAGCCGCGGCCGCCGCCAGCGCCAGCAGGGCGGCGGCGAGGACCTTGACGCGTGTGGATCGACTGTTGCCGTTCGTGGGCATCGTGGCCCCCTCATAGTCCACGACCCGACCGGGGGCCAGCCGCAGCGGTGCCTGCCCGATCTGGGGGTCGCGGGAACCCCGACTTTCCCTGCGGCGTCATCTAGTGACCTCACCCCCCGGCCCCATCGCCGTTGACAGCTCGGCGGCCCGAGGTGCGGGAGGATGAGGGCCACGAAACCGTGGAATGTGAAGCAGAGAACAGGGAATGTGGAATGTGATCCCTGGAGTAGCAGAAAGGATCGAGGCCGGGCAGGCTCCGGAGCAGTGCGACGGCGAACCCCTCCAGGCGCCGGGCGAGGTCATCGCCCTTGCGGCCCGCCGCTTGACCTTGCCGATCGCTGCTGTTCCACATTCCACATTCGCCGCGGCGGGCGCCAGGCCATGGCCACGTCTGCCGGCACTTCTTGGCCCATGCCTCGACGGCAAGGATCTCGCGCGGATGGAGCTGCCAACGGCAAAGGCCGCGCGGGCGGGCGGCGCCAGCGTCCGGCTACTCGGTCACCCAGGCACAGAGCTGCCGGGAAAACTCGAGGTTGTCCACGCAAGACATGCCCACGGGGCACAGCTCGCCATGGTCGCACGTGAGCCAGCACTCGCCGTTCTTGGAGTTCATGTGGAGGCACTCGGGCTGCGCCGTGCCCGTCGCAGGCGCCGGGCAGTCCGCCCAGGACGGCTCGCCCCCTCCCTTTCCATCCTTCCCCTGGACGAGACCACAGGCAACGCGGCAGGCGCAGGCGTTGCACTTGGGGGAGTCGGGGCCGCCGCCGCAGAAGGACGAGCCGTCGCCTTCGACGTGCCAGTTGTAGTGGCCCCAGCCCGTGTACGTGGGGGCGCAGTACTTCTCGTAGCCTCCCGGGCCTTCCCACTTGCAGTATGGATACGCCGCGTCGTTCGGCTGTGCCTTGCCGCCGCCCGACCCAACAGACGACGCAGGGGTAGCCGATCCGCTCGCGCCCGCCCCGCCAAGCGACCCGGACGCCGTACGTCCACCTCCCTCCGAGCCACCCGGCGAGTCGGGAGCCGCAGGAGCGCCCCCCGTGCCGGCTAGGTTCATCCGGCCGCCGCACGCCGCCAAGGCCACAACCAGCCCCGCCAACACCCAGCGCATGGAGACATTGTACCGCGCCGGCGCAAGGCGAACAACGTGAGAAGCTGGATTCCAGGGGCTCCGTAGGTTGGGCCGGGCGCGGCGGCGCCCGCCTGATTCACTCCGGCGTAGGCTGCGTGCAAGCGAAGATCACGTCGATGTCCGTAACCTGGCCGCTCTTCAGCTTCTCGCACGCCGCCCCGTGGAAAGAGAGCGTGTTCGTAGCCGGATCGTAGGTCCAGCCGTCCTTGGGATCGCTCGGCACCGGGTTGGGGTCCTTGTTGAAGAAGACCCAGAGCTTGTCCCCGGGCGGCTGTGCGGCGAGCTTGAAGGTGCAGCTCGCCACGCCGGCGGCGATGCCGGCCAGGGCCTGCTGGAGCTCGTCGGGGCTGTCGGCCTGGTAGTAGGGGGCCGTGCCCGCCGCCGTGGCGATGGCCGTCAGCTCCCCGGCATTCACGTCGCCCGAGAAGCCCACGACGTAGACCGGCACCGGCACGGGCTGCGCGAGCAGATCCGCCGCCGCCTTGGCGCCGCCGCCCCCGCAGTTGTCCTGCCCGTCGGTGATGAGCAGCACGACGTTGTCGCGCCCGGCCTCCTGCAAGGTCGGCTCGCCCTGGAGCTTCTTGAGCGTGCCCCCGATGACGGTCTCGGGATCTCCGCTGTCGCACAGATTGGTGTTCGCGATGGTCTTGTTGATGTCCGCCGCGCTCGATCCGATCGGGTTGTTGATCACGCCCGGCGCACAGCCCCCCGACTTGCAGGCCGAGAAGACCACGAGGCCGAACTTGATCTTGACCGAGAAGTCCGCGAGCACCTTGGCCACGGCTTCGCTCGCGACCTCCCAGCGGCTCTTGCCGGTGTTCGGCACGCCCTTGTCCATGCTGCCGGTGCGATCGAGCACGATCATCATGTTGGGCGGCTGGGCCGTGATCTCGAACTGCTGCTCGCCGCACGAGCCGCCGGGCACGCATTGGCCGATCTGGAGGTCGCAGGCGAGACCCGAGCCCTGGTCGCAATCCGCGTCCACCTTGCAAGTGCCCGCGGCAATGCACTCGCCGGCGGCGCTGCAGAACTGGCCTTCCCCGCACCCGCCGGGGCAGCTCTCCTCGGGCACGCACGATCCGTCGGCCGTGCACTGCTCCCCGGGCGCACAGGAGCAGGACAGGCACTGCCCGTCCTTGCAGTACTCGTCGCCGGAGCAGTCGGCCTTGGCGGTGCAGCCCGCGGGCGAGCTCCCGCCCTGGCTGGCGTGGGGAAGCGCCGGGAGGGTTGCATCTGTGGACGAGCACGCCTGGAGCAGCGCCGGCGGCAGCGCCAGCAGCGCCAGCACGAGCGGGACGCGAAGAGAGATGGCGGTGGACTGCGCTCTCATGAGACGAATTGTGCCACAGTAGGCTAGGGCGCGTCTGCGCTCTCAGTTCTCGCGGCATCTGGTATAATCCTAGCGTGGGACGACCCCGCGTCATCTTGGCGTCGCAGGATCCCCGCGCGGCGGTTCGGTTGCGCGCCGCCTTCGATCCCCGTCGCTACCGGGTCGAGCACGCCTTCGACGCGACCGAGGCCCTCCTGCGCGCCGAAGTCGTGCTGGCGCACGCCGTTGTCCTGCAGGCCGATGCGCTGGACCAAGCCCTGCGGCAGCGCTGCGCCAAGCGTTCGCGGCGCGTCGCGCTCGTGCTCGTCTCGGAGTCCGAGCGGGTCGCCACCGTGGCCGCCAAGCTCGGGGCGGGCTTCGTCCGCCAACCCTTCGAGCCCGCCCAGCTCTGCTCCTGCGTGCAGGCGCTCATCGCGCGGGCCGCGCGCCACCGGCAGCCGCCCGCGCCGGGCGCGCCCGAGGCGCGCCGCGACGGCGGAGCCCGCATCCTGCTCCTGCTCGCCGACTCGGTCCCCCGCAGCGTCATGGCGGCGGTGCTCGAGAAAGAGCTCGACGTGGCCTGCGAGAGCGCCGGCGACGTGGATCTGGCCATCCAGGCGCTGGCCGCGCCGGTGGCCTGCCTCATCGCCGACCCGCAGGCGCTGCTCGACCACGACCGCGGCGTGGACCTGACCGAGCGGCTCAGCCAGCGTGGCGTCTCGCTCGTTCCGATCGCCCCGGAGCACTACGCCGACGCCGCGGCCGCCGGGCAGGCCGCCTGGGACATCATTCCCCGACTGCGGGAGATCCTCGACGAGCTACGGCCCGAAGAGGATCTCAGCTCGACGCCTGCGCCCGACTCCGAGCACCCCAGAAGCGGGCGCAAGAAGGCCTAGCCTCCGCCGAGCCCCTCGGCCGTCGCGCTGGCGTAGCCGGACAAGCGCGCCAGCGCTTCGGCCTCGCCGTCCCAGGCGACGGCCGGATCGCGCAGCAAGGCCGCCGGCCCCGCGCCCAGGGCCGCGGCGAGCAGCGGCCCGATCTCGACGCCGCCCAGGAGCGCGCCCAGCTCGCCGGCGAGCGGCGCCGCCCGCACGCGCCCCGCGGGGAACCACGCCACGGCAGCGCGCGTGTCGTCGCCGCACGCCGCGCGCAGCGAGCTAAGGTCGCGGGCGATCTCCTGGCTGCTCGCCTCCGAGGCCCAGATCCAGACCGCCGCGCCGGGCAACCGGCCCGCCAGCGCGGCCGCCGCGCGCGCCGAGGGGACGGCGCGCTCGTCGCGACCGATGCGCACGCCCAGGGCCACGGCCACGAACAGCCCGGGCGGCGCGAGCGTGAGCGCGGCCAGCCGGCCGAGGTTGCGCTGACCTTCGATCCGGCGCGTGGCGAGCTCGGCCAGCATGTCCGGCTCGCTGTACACGAGCTCGATCTCCTGGGCCGTGCTCAGGTGGGGAAAGCTCTGGGCAGCGGCGGCGATGGCCTGACCCACCGCGCGCGCTTGCTCCTGGTCGTCAAGCAGGCCGCGCAGATCGCTGAGGACCTGGGCCACCCGCGCGCTCAGCCCGAGGCCGGCCAGGGCCCACGCGCTGCGGCGCCAGGGGTCCATGCCTTGCGCCGGGTCGCGCATGGCGCCGGCGCCGCCATGTCGAGCCATGTCCCAGAGGGCGAGCGCCTCCCCCAACTGGTTGCCGATCTTGCGGAACTGCTCGCGCGCGGCCTCGAGCTCCAAGAGCGCCCCGGGATCGCCCAGCTCGCTCTTGGCCCGGCCGAGAGTGCGCGTGGCGTAGCCGATCCACATGCCCAGCGGCGGGTGCACCGCGGCGGCGAGCTGGCGCGCCTGCTCGGCCAGCAGGGCGGCATCGTCCGGCCGACCAAGGTCGATCGCTAGATCGCCCAGCATGGTCAACGCGCGCGCCTGGCCGAACGCGTCGCCCACGCGCGAGGCCAGCCACTCCTGGCGCTGCAGGTAGCGCCGCGCCGCCTCGAGCTCGCCGCGTCCCAGCGCCGCGCTGCCGAGCTGGCCGAAGCTGATGGCTTCGCTGACGCGATCGCCCACCTGGTGGTTGAGCTCGGCCGCGTGCTCGAGCACCGCCTGAGCAGCGCCGTACGCGCCCATCACGACGTAGAGCGTTCCGAGCGAGTTGAGCAGTTGCCCCCGTTCCGCGAGCAGGCCCTCCGACTGTGCCAGCGCCGCGAGCAGCACGCGCAGCGTCGCCTCCGGCTGGCCCGCGCTGCGCAGCGCCACCCCCCGGTAGTGCCCGGCCACGACCCGGACCAGGCGGCTCGGGGCGGCGGCCTCGATTCGCTCCAGCGCACCGGCGGCCTCGGCGTAGATCTTGCGCGGCCCGCGCCGGATGGCGGCGAGCCATGCCTCGCAGCGCGCCAGAGCGCCGGCCTCGGCCTCGCCCAGGCCCTCCAGCTCGGCCGCCGCCTCACCCAGCGCGGCGCAGGCGTCGTCGAGGCGTCCCTCGCGCAGGCATAGCGCTCCGCGGGCGAAGCGCCGGCCGGCGACCGCGAGAGGAGCGAGCGGCAGGCCGTCGAGGCGGTCCAGTTCCTGCCGCACGGGATCCGCCGGAGCCTCGCGCAGTAGCTGCGCGATCGGGGAAATCTCGGAGAGCACATCCAATGGCTTCATGGCTTGGGCTCCTCACGTCGCCGCGCCTCGGCCGCAGCAGCCAGCGCGTGCAGCGCGGCCTTGACGGATTCGACGGGCAGGCCCGGCCTCTCCGCGACGATGCGCGCGATGTGGCCGGCTACCACCGGACAGGCGAACGAGGTACCGGTCCAGCGCCGCTCGCCGCCGCCCAGGGCCGGAGCCAGGATGTCGGTGCCGGGCGCGAGGATCTCGTGGTCGGCGGTGCGCGCCGTCTGCAAGCCGTCCAGATTGTGACAGCAGTTGCGCCCGACGCCGACGAGCGACTTGAACCTGCCCGGATAGGTGCGGAAGGCCGCGACGTTCGGGCCCGCCGCCACCAGCACCACGCCGGCCGTGGCCGCCGCATCGGCCAACTCGTACAGCGCCAGAATGGGCCGCTGGTCGGCGGGGCCAAGGGTGGCCTTGCGCGGCACGTCGATGCCGAGGCTCAGGTTCACCACGGCGTAGCGTTCCCGCACGCAGTGCTCCAGGGCGGCGAGCAAGGCGGCGCGCGAGCAGCGGCCGTCCGGCCCCAGCGCGCGCACGCTCGTGACCAGCGCGCCCGGCGCGACCCGGTGGATGATGCCGGCGCAGGCCGTGCCGTGCCCGCTCTGGTCGCCGCCTTCGTCCGGCACGACGCCGAACGCGTCGCCCGTGCGCTCGACCCGCACGTGGCGGAGCAGGGCCGCCGCAAACCACGGGTGCGAGCCGTCGACGCCCGAGTCGATCAGCGCCACGCGCGCGCCCTCGCCGGGGCGGCGTCCCACCTGCGGCACGCTCTCGCTCATGCCCGTCCCGTGCCGCCCGCCGGCTCGGCGCCGCTCACGAGGGCGTGCAGGTAAGCTTCGACGCGGCCGAGCACGTCCGCCGCGAGCCGGGTCTCGGCGTCGCCGTGGGCGGCGATACGGCCGACCGCCTCGGCCAGCGCCAGCTTGCGCCGGTAGGCGGGGGTGAGGCGCAGGCCGTGCACGTACTGCTCGATCGCGGCGGGCAGGCCCGTCGGCGCCTCCGGGCCGCACAGCTCCGGCAACGCGCGGGCGAAGATCTCGAAGAGGATCCGCTCCGTGCGGAACGACTCGATCGTCAGCGCCAGCACCTCGGCCAGGCGCTCGCCCAGGGCGAGCTCCGCGTCGCCCATGGGCTCGTCCACGCGCAAGAGCGCCGCCCCGCCCACGACGCCGGCGCCAAGGCGCAGCGGGAGAAGCACGGCGTGACGCGGCTCGGTCTCGAGCACCGGCCGCAGCACCTCGAGCAGGGCATCGCCCGGGGCGATCTCGGCGGCGAACCCGCTCCCGCCGCCCAGCAGGAAGGCGAACGGCGTGCCGCTCGGCGGAAACTCCAGCTCGGCCGCACGCCAGCCCTCGGCCGTGGCCACGCCCGGCACCTGCAAGCGACCAAGGTGGCCGATCTCGATCGCCACCAGGGCCTCGGCACACGGAACGGCCAGACACGCGAACTGGAGCTGCTCGCCCAGGCCGCGCAGCCGGGTCTCGTTGGCGCCGAGCACGGCTGCGACCTCGACGGTGGAAAGCAGATCGCGCAAGCGGACCGCAAACGAGGTGACGGCGGGGCTCATCGCGGACGATGGTAGACGGCTTGCGCCGGCGCGCGAAGGACTTCCGGCAGCGCTCAGCCGGCCGCGCCCTTGAGAGCGTCGGCGAGCAGATCGCGGTAGATCTGGCAGGACTCGACCAGCTCCGCGTGTGGCCCCACCGCCACCACCCTACCTTGGGCCAGCACCACGTTGAAGCGCGAGCCCAGCAGGTGCGGCGCATGCGTGACCACGAGCAGCGTTCGGCCGCGGGCCTGCGCCACTACGGTCTGGATGATCTCCTCCGCCGTGCCGCTCGGCAGGCCCGCCTCGGGCTCGTCCAGCACGAACACGCGGGCCGGCCCGAGCAGCATGCGCGCCAAAAGCAGGCGGCGCAGCTCACCGCCGGAGAAGTTGGCCGGGTTGGCACGGTAGGCGGTGTCGAGGCTCCGATCCGGGCTCCTCTCCGCCGCCAGCTCATCCATTCTCACGCGCCCGAGCACCTCGACCATCGCCTGCCGCGAGGGCTTGGGTTGCAGGCCGAGGCCCAAGCTCTCGCGCACCGGCCGTTGCGGGAGCTGGGAGGTCTGCCGGAGCACGCCGAAGAGCTGGGGAAGCTGGGCCGGTTCGAGGCGGCGCAGATCGACGCCGTCGAGGCAGATGCTTCCGACGTCGGGATCGTCGAGCCGGAGCAGCAGCCGCAGCAGCACCGACTTGCCGCCGCCCGAGGGGCCGCAGATCCCGACGATGGCCCCCGCCGGGATCGTCAGCGTCACACCGTCGATGACCGGACGCGCGGCGCCCGGCGGCGTGAAGCGCACGTTCTCGAAGCTGAGCGCGCCCTCGATCTCGTCCGGCTCGAGGCGCAGGGCCTCGGGCGCGCGCACGGGAGCCTCGGGCAGCGCGAGCAGTCGCGCGCTGGCATCGATCAGCGGGGCGCGCTCGATGAGCCCCATACGCAGGCTGTCGAGGGCCTCGAGACGGCTCAGGAGCAGCGGCACGACGAGCAGGAGCTGGGCCACCTCGCCGGCGTCGTGCCCGCCCCCGGCCAGCTCCAGCGCCACCACGATGAGCAGCGGGCTCATGGCCGTGAAGACGCTCTTGATCTGGCCGGACAGAGCCAGCGCCGCGGCGAAGCGGGTACGCGCCTCCGACACCTGGCGCGCCACCTGGGCGAACTCCGCCACCGCCTCGCCACGCGCGCCCCAGAGCCGCAGATCTTCGATGCCGCCGAGCTTCTCCTGGAGGCTGGCGAACACGGCCGCGTCCGCGCTCTGCAGCTCGCGGCTGGCCGCGCCCACGCGCCGCGCGGCGCGATTGGCGACCAGGCGGGAGAGAAGGAACAGCCCGATGCCGCCGAGCAGGGCGAACCAGGCGCCGCCCACACAAAGCTCGTAGGCGAGCACGAGCAGGGTGGCCACCGCCTGCGGCAGCCCCGTCAGCACGGAGACGGCGAACTCGCTCACCATCGCCGCCTCGCGGGAGACGGCGAGCTTGACCACCTCGGTCCCGTCGGGCGCGAACCGCGCCGCGGGCGCCCCGCCCGCCGCCTTGCCGGCCGGCGCCGACTGCGGCCCGGCGCCGGGCGGGCGTGGCTTCCCCGCGCCGGCGATGGCCGCGCCGGCGGCCGCCACGTCGCGCGCCGAGGCTCCGAGCACGCTCGACAGCATCTCGATGCGCACCGCCGCCGTGACCTCACCGGTGAGCGACGAGCCGAGCCTGGTCGAGAGCACGCTCACGGCGACCACGGCCACCGTGGCCGCAAGCGTGACGAGCACCACGAGCCAGGCCGAGCTCGCCGGCATCAGCGCGGCCACCAGACGGGCGAAGCCCGAAGCGGGACGCGCGGAGCCACCGGCCGGGCCCGCGACGGCGCCGAGGGCCTGGCCGACCACGGCGGGCAGCACGCCGCTTGCCGCACCCGCGAGCAGCGCTGCCGCCACCGCCACGCCGAAGCGCCAACCGATGCGTCCGTGAAACGACCCTCGGGCGCGGCGCAGGATGGCGAGAAGGGCTCTCAGAGTTCCGTTCCCGCGTTGCGCTCGATGAATCGTCCGTAGCCGGGCTTGCCCACGAACTTGCCGCCGTCGACCACCACCTGACCGCGGCAGACGGTAACGTCGGGGAAGCCCCCGAGCTCCATGCCCTGGTACGGAGACCAGTCGCAGTTCGTGTCGAGCTCGCGGTGGTCGACCACCTTGGTCCTGTTCGGATCGATGATCGCGAGATCGGCGTCCGAGCCGGGCGCGATGGTGCCCTTACGCGGGTACAGCCCGTGCAGGCGGGCCGGGTTGGTGGCGCACAGCCTGACCATGTGGCTCACGTCGAAGCGGCCGGCCTTGACCCCGTGAGTGTAGATGGCGGGCACCATGGTTTCGGTGCCGGGCATGCCGAAGGCCATCTTGGTGAAGTCACCGTTCCACATCGCCTTCTGCTTCGTGTTGAACGTGCAGGTGTCGGTGGACACGATGCACACTTCGCCGTCCACCAGGCCCCGCCACAGCCGCTCGCTGTCCGCCGCCTTCTTGACCTGCGGGCAGGTGGCGTAAAGGTGGCCCCGCTCTCGGTCCTTGAAGACCTCGTCGGTGAGCAGCAGGTACTGCGGGCAGGTTTCGGCGTAGACGTTGGTGCCCCGCGCGCGGGCTTGCTTGACGATGTCCGCGCCGCCGCCCGTGGACATGTGCACGATGTACAGGCGCCCGCCGCTCGCCTCGGCCCACTTCACCGCCCGCCCGATGGCTTCCTCCTCGACGAAGTTCGGCCGCGAGAGCACGTGGCCCCAGGCGCCCACGTCCTGGCCTTTGTACTTCTTGATGAGCGAGCTCATCACCCGCTCGCTCTCGGCGTGCACCAGGATCCGCCCGCCGTTGTCCTTGGTCTCGCACAGGGCGCCGAACAGGGCGGCGTCGTCCGACTGCCAACCCTCGGCCTCGTACACCATGAACATCTTGAAGGTCGGCACGCCGCGCGCGATGACCTTGGGCATCTCCGCCCGCGCGGCCTGACCCCAGCGGATGACGATCGAGTGTAGCCCGTAGTCGACGCAAACCTTGCCGTCGGCCTCCTGCATGCGCTTCTCGATCCCGGCCCACAGGCCCTTGTCCACGTCCTGGATGGCGTAGTCGATGATCGTGGTCACGCCGCCGCGCGCCGCGGCCCGCGTGCCCGACAAGAAGTCGTCCGACGAGACGGTGCCGCAGAACGGGAGCTGCAAGTGCACGTGGACGTCCACGCAGCCGGGGATGACCAGCTTGCCAGCCGCGTCGATGGCGCGGGCCGCTGCCCCGCCCCAGCCGGCCAGGCTTTGACCGACCGCGACGATGCGTTCCCCGGAGATGCCGACATCGGCCTGGAAGCTGTCGTCGGCCGTCACCACCGTGCCGTTCTTCACGATCAGGTCGAGTCCCATGGGTACTCCTCTATAGCGCGGGCTTCGCCCGCAACCCAAGCCAGAAGATGAACCGCCAAGGCGCCGAGAACGCCAAGGAAAAAACAAAATCGGATTCGATCTTGGCGCCCTTGGCGTCTTGGCGGTTCGTTTTTCTTCGCGCCACGCGACGATTTTCGGACCTAGCAGATCAGCCCGCGCGCCCCGGATACGCGACCACGCCGCTCACGTAGGCGTCCCGGCCGCACACCTCCCAACGGGGCTCCACGATGCGGGGCGCGTCCTCGGGCGTGTCGGGCCCGGCCCAGTCGACGGCACCCGGCCGCCCCCGGGGTCCCAGCAGCAGGGGCGCCACGAATACGTGCAACTCGTCCGCCAACCGCCCGGCCAAGAGGCTACCGGCCAGCTCGGCGCCGCCCTCGACGAGCACGCTCACCACCCCGCGGTCGCCCAGGCTCCGGAGCGCGGCCGCCACTTCAACGCGGCCCTCGGCCGAGTTGGGCACGCGCAACACGGCGCAGCCCGCCTTGACCAGGGCCTCCTCGGCCTGCTGTGGCGCGTCCATGCCGGCCACGAGCCAGGTGCGCACCTCGCGCGCCGTCGCTGCCAGGCGGGCCGTGGCCGCCAGGCGCAGATGGGTGTCGAACACGACCCGCACGGGGCTCGCGCGGTTGGCGAGCAGGGTTTCGTCGCGTACCGTCAAGAGCGGATCGTCCGAGATGGCCGTGCCAATACCGATCGCCACGGCGTCACGCAGGCTGCGAAGCTGCTGCACCTTGGCGCGGGCCTCCGGTCCGGTCACCCACTTGGAGGCGCCGCTACGGCTGGCGATGCGCCCATCGAGGGACACGGCCAGCTTGAGCGCCACGTACGGCGTCCCCGTGGTGATGAACTTCGTCCAGGGCGCTATCAGAGCGCGCGCCTCGGCACCGGCCACGCCCACCTCCACGCCCACTCCCGCCTGCTCAAGGCGCTTGGCTCCACCGCCGGGCACGTGCGGGTTCGGGTCGAGGCAGCCAACCACGACGCGCGCCACGCCCGCCCGCAGGATGGCGTCAGCGCAAGGTGGAGTCTGCCCCTCGTGGTTGCACGGCTCGAGGGTCACGTAGAGAGTCGCCCCGCGCGCGGCCTCGCCCGCCATGGCGAGCGCGACGCGCTCGGCGTGATCCTTGCCTGCAGCCTCGTGGTGCGCGGCGGCGATCACCTCGCCGGCAGGGGAGACCACCAGCGCGCCGACCGGCGGATTCGGCGACGGCCGCGATGCGCTGGCCTGCTCGATGGCCGAGAGCATGCACTCTACATCGAACTGTCGATCGAGTTGCTGAGTCATATGGCTCGGCACCATGGCGCGGCCTTGGGGACGGGCGCCCCCATCCCTAGCCCAACTTCTCCCTCGGCGAAACTCCCCATGCCGGGGCGGGGCTGCCGACGCCCGCACCCTCGGGCCTCAGCGCCCTGCGTTCTTCCTGATGTAGTCGATGGCATCCTGGACGGTGCGAATGTGCTCCGTGTCCTCATCCGGGATGTCGATCTCGAACGCCTCTTCGAAGGCCAGCACGAGCTCCACGAGCCCAAGCGAGTCCGCCCCGAGGTCGTCGATGAACGTGGCCTGCGGCGTGATCTCGGCAGCGTCGACGTCGAGCTGCTCGCTGATGATTCGGATCACCTCGGAAGCTGTGATGTCTTGACCTTCCCCCATGGGTCCTCCACAAATAGCCTGCCCCGGTGTCTGCGCATGGGGCGGCCGGCCTCAGGGTTTCCCTCCCTACTCGATCACGCCGCAGTTTGCACCCACGAATTCGCCGCGACCCCTTCCCGACGAGTGGCCGGCCAACGGCGCCGGGACCAGGTGCTAGACGTATAACCCCCCGTTAACACGCAAGATTTGGCCGGTCACGTAGCCCGCCTCGTCCGAGCACAGGAACACCGCCGCGGCCGCCACTTCTTCCGGCCTCCCCGTGCGCCCGAGCGGGATCCCTCGCAGGGCGTGCTCGCGCACGGGCGCGGGCAGTCCCGCGGTCATGTCCGTCTCGATCAGCCCGGGCGAAATGGCGTTCACCGTGATGTTGCGACTGGCGTACTCGCGCGCCAGAGTCTTGGTGAGGCCCTGCAGCGCGGCCTTCGTGGTGGCGTACGCCGCCTGCCCGGCGTTGCCGACGTCGCCGGCCACGCTCGAGAGCACGACAACGCGCCCGGCCCGCGCGCGCATCATCACCCGGATCGCGGCGCGGGCGCAGGCGAGCGTCCCCTTGATGTTGACCGCAATGACGCGGTCCAGATCCTCTTCCTTGATCCGCAGGAGCACGCCGTCGATGGCAATGCCGGCATTGGCCACGAGGATGTCGAGCCGGCCGCGCCGCTGGGCGACCTCGCTCACGACTTGCTCGGCCCGGCCCATGTCGGCCACGTCGAACCGGACGGCCTCGGCGCTGCCGCCCCGGCCGAGAATGCCCTGGACCACCTGCTCGGCCAGCGCCTCGCTCCTGGTGTAGTTGACGATGACGTGGGCGCCTTGGCCTGCCAGCGCCTCGGCCACGGCCCGGCCAATGCCGCGCGAGGCGCCGGTGACGATCGCCACCTTCCTGCTCAGGTCGAACATCCCTGCGCGCCTCCTTCAGCTCATGGCCGGCCCCAGCTCGAGGCCGAGGAAGGCCGGCACCTTCGCGATCGCAGCCATCGTGCCGACGCTGAGCACCTCGATGTCGCGCGCCGTCCGCTTGACGAGCCCCGCCAGCACCCGGCCGGGCCCGATCTCCAGCACGTGGGTGACGGAGAGCTGGCCAAGCCGGCGCAACGTGCCGACCCACTGTACGGGGCTGTCGAGCTGCCGCAGCAACGCCTCGCGCACGGTCTCCGGCTCCTGCCTCGGCTCGGCATCCACGTTCGCCAGGACGGGAAAGCGCAAGGGGCCAAGCCGAGTCTGCCGCAACACGGGATCGAGCTGCTGTCGCGCCGGGGCCATGAGCGAGCAATGGAAGGGCGCGCTCACCTTCAGGGCGACGGAGCGCGCACCTCGCTCCCAGGCCAGGGCCTCGACCGCCGCCACCGCCGAAGCGTGCCCGGCGATGACGGTCTGGTCGGGGGCGTTGAAGTTGGCCGGGCTGACCACCTGGCCCTCCCGAGTACGCGCAACCTCGGCGCAGAGCCGCTCGACGACCTCGGCGTCCAGCCCCACGATTGCCGACATGGCCCCCGACGCGAGCGGAGCCGCCTGCTGCATCGCGGCACCGCGAAGCCGGCACAGGCGCACGCCGTCCTCGAGCTCGATCGCCCCGGCGGCCACGAGGGCGCTGTACTCGCCCAGGGAGTGGCCGGCAGCGCAGACGGGCAGCGGCAGGCCCGGATGGCGCTCGCGCAGGGCCGCCAGCACGGCCAGGCTGGTCGCCAGCACCGCCGGCTGAGTGTTGGCCGTCAGCGTCAGCGTCTCGATGGGCCCGTCGAAGCAGAGCCGGCTCAGCGACTCGCCGAGCGCGGCGTCGGCGCGCGCGAAGATCCCTCGCGCGGCGGGCGATGCATCGCACAGGTCGCGGCCCATGCCCACGAGCTGGGCTCCTTGGCCCGGAAACAGCCAGGCGGCTCTCACGCTCTGCTCCTGCCGGCGCACGGGGCCGGCAACTGGGGCCTACCACAGTCCCCGCCCCGACTCACGCCGGCCCACGTCGGGTGGCTGCGCCGGGGTTACGCCCGCGCCGGAGCCGGAGTAGGATGCCGCCCACATGAGCTCGACCGTGCCGCCCGATCGGCCCCGTGTGCTCGTCGTCGACGACGAAGGGGCGATCTGCGACGTCGTGGGCGACTTCCTGGCCCTGGAGGGCATGCAGGTCGCAAAGGCGGCCGACGGAGTCGACGCGCTCGCCCTGCTCTCCCGCGAGCCATTCGACCTCGTGCTGACCGACCTCAAGATGCCGCGCATGGGCGGCCTGGCGCTGCTCGAGCAGCTCGCGGCGGTGGCGCCCGGCACGGTGTCGGTGATCATGACCGGCTACGGCACGGTGGAGACCGCCATCGACGCCATGAAGCGCGGCGCCTACGACTATATCCTGAAGCCGTTCAAGCTCGACCAGGTGCTGCTCGTGCTCACGCGGGCGCTGGACAAGCAGCGCATGGCGGCCGAGAACATCCGCTTGCGCGAAGCCCTGTCGCTGTACCGGGTCAGCGAGGCCATCTCCGCCAGCCTCTCGCTCGAGCAGGTGATCGACACCGTCGTCGCGAGCTGCCTGAACGAGCTGCACGCCGACTTCGTGAGCATCTGGCTCGACGACGGCGAGCGGCCCCTGTTCGAGCGCGTGCGCCGGCAGCGCGAGGGGCTGGACGGGCGCCTGGAGCAGGCAACCCTCGACTCCGAGCGGGTGCGTTCTCGGCTCGGCGGCGAGGAGCCCTTGCTGGCGCACGGGCCGGCCTCGAGCTGCTTCTTCGCGCTCTCGGACGGGGAGCTGAGCTCGTTCGCGGCCGTGCCCCTGCGCGTGGGAAGCCGCTCGGTGGGCTTCATCGCCCTGGCCTCGGCCACGCCCGGCCGGCGCATCGACGAAGGCCAGCGCAAGGTGCTGAGCATCATCGCCGCCCGCGCCGCCGCCGCCATCGAGAACGCCCGCCTGTTCTCCGACTTGCAGGAAACCTTCCAGCAGACCATCGAGGGGCTGGCGCGTGCCATCGACAAGATGGACCCCTACACGTCCGGCCACTCCGACCGCGTGGCCCGCTACGCGACCTCGCTGGCCGCCCGGCTCGGCCTGGCCGCGGCCGAGGTGGAGCTCGTGCGGCAGAGCTCGCTGATGCACGACATCGGCAAGATCGGCTGCCGGCTCGACCTCAACAAGCCCGGCAAGCTCACGGCGGACGAGTACGAGGCGTTCAAGCGCCATCCGGTGCACGGGCGCGAGATCCTCGAGCCCATCCGGTTCCTGCATCCGCTCATCCCGGGCGTGCACCTGCACCACGAGCGCTTCGACGGCCGCGGCTACCCGTGCCAGCTCGCCGCCGAGGCGATTCCGGTGATGGCGCGCATCATCGCCGTGGCCGACACCTACGACGCCATGACCAGCGATCGGTCCTACCGGCGCCGGCTGCCCCACGAGGTCGCCGCCGCGGAAATCGCGCGCTGCCGCGGCACCCAGTTCGACCCGGGCGTCGCACGCGTCTTCCTCGACGGCTTCGAGGCGCCCGCCCATGGGCCGCTCTGAGCGGCCGAAAGCGCGCGCTCTCTGGCTCGGACGCCGCGCCTACGGTCCGGTCCACGAGCTTCAGTCCGAGCTCGTGCGGATGCGCGCCGCGGGCAAGCTGAGCGACACCGTCCTCTTGCTCGAGCACGAGCCGGTCGTGACGCTCGGGCGCAACGCCGATCCCGCTCAGCTTCTCGCCGTGCCGCCCGTAGTGCCCGTCGTGCGCACGGATCGCGGCGGCGGAGCGACCTACCACGGCCCCGGCCAGCTCGTCGCCTACCCCCTCGTCGACCTCGCCCCGCGCCGCGGCGGCTTGCGCGCCTACGTGGCGCAGCTCGGCGAGGCGATGGTCCGCATCGCACACCAGCACGGGGTCGAGGCCGGGAGCGATGACGAGCTGGTGGGCGTGTGGGCCGACGCCGCCCACCCCGGCCGCTGGTTCAGGCGAGCCGCCGCGACCCGGCCGGTCAAGATCGGCGCCATCGGCCTGCGCCTCGCGCGACAGGTCACGACGCACGGGTTCGCGCTCAACGTGAACGTGGACCTTGGCTGCTACCGGTGGATCGTGCCCTGCGGCATCCGCGGTTGCGGCGTCTCGTCGCTGGCGGCGCTCGCCCCGCCCGCGTCGCGCGTGGAGCTCGGGGCGGCCTCGGCCGTGGGCGACACGGCGCTCGGCAGCGCGGCGACGCTGGCCGCGGCGCTCGATCTCGACTTGGCCGGCGTCGAGGATCTGTCCGCCGTATCCGACCTGCGTGGGGCTCTTCTCGGCGCTGCGGGCTAGCCCGCCACCAACCTCGCCGCGAACCCCTCGACGCGCGGCACCTTGCCGCGCGCCGGCTGCACCACGCGGTGCCCCTCGACGCGCAGGAGCTCGGCCTGCCGCGCGACGCCCGCCGGGAACTTCGCGCACAGCGCGCCGTTGTCCTTGACCACGCGCCAGTAGGGCGCCACGGCGCGGCGGCCCGCGTCCAGCTCCTCCTGGGCAGCCCCGGCCACGATGTTCAAGAAGATCCCCGTGGTCAGCGGGCAGGTGAGGTCGGCGCCGTGCTCGCGGGCAAGCCGTGCCCGGATAGCGCTCGGCGTGATGAGCTTGCCCCGGGGCACCGAGCGCACAACGGCTGCGACGAGCTTCGGCGTCGGGATGAGCATCCTGCCGTCGCTGCGCGGGTCGCCCACGAGCTCGGGTTGCATGTCCGGCCGCATCTTGTCGAGAAACGACTTCTTGCCCTTCTTCATGGGATCGTGGCCCCCTTTCTACGCGAGAGGCGCTATCATAACCGCCGGCCCGTGCCGAGTCACTCGGCCCCACCGGAGGTTCCCAACATGCTTTGTGCCCTTGGACGTCCATCTCTCCGCCTCGCCGCCGGCGGCGTGGCGCTCGTGCTTGCGGCCGGCTGCGGAGGAAGTGAGCCGGGTGTGTTGACCTCGACGACCGGAGCCGGCGGCGCCGGCCCGAGCTGTGCGGCCGGCTTGACCGAGTGCTCCGGCAAGTGCGTGCCCACCGCCCTCGATCCCGCCAACTGCGGCTCTTGCGGCAACGCCTGCCCCGAGGGACAAGTCTGCTCGGCCAGCCAGTGCGGCGTCACGTGCCTGGGCGGCACCACCAAGTGCGGCGACCGCTGCGTGACGACCGACTCGGATCCGGGGCATTGCGGCGCGTGCAACAACGCCTGCGGCGCCGGCCAGATCTGCTCCGCGGGCCAGTGCGGGCTGCAGTGCCTGGGCGGCGGCGTCAAGTGCGGCACCGAGTGCGTCGATACTGCGGTCGATCCCGCCAACTGCGGAAGCTGCGGCAACGTCTGCGAGGCCGGCAAGGTGTGCTCGGAGGGCCAGTGCGGCCTGGACTGCGCCGGCGGCACGACCAAGTGCAGCGGCCTGTGCGTCTCGACCGACCTCGATCCCGCCAACTGCGGCGGCTGCGGCAACGCCTGCGGCGCGGGCGAGGTGTGCTCGGCCGGCTCCTGCGGATTGGTGTGCAGCGGCGGCACCACCAAGTGCGGCAACTCCTGCACCAACACGCAGCTCGATCCCGCCAACTGCGGCGGCTGTGGCGTGGCCTGCGGCCCGGGCGAGGTGTGCTCGGCCGGGCAGTGCGGCCTGGTCTGCGTCGGCGGCACGACCAAGTGCGGCGGCGGGTGCGTGGACCCCGAAACCGATCCGAAGCACTGCGGCGGCTGTGGCGTGGCCTGCGGCCCCGGCGAGGTGTGCTCGGCGGAGAAGTGCGGCCTGGACGGCGCCGGCGGCACCACCAAGTGCGGCAACGCCTGCGTCAGCACGCAGCTCGATCCGGCCAACTGCGGCGGCTGCGGCAAGGCTTGCCAGAAGGGGCAGGTCTGCTCCGCCGGCCAGTGCGGCCTGGACTGCGCCGGCGGCACCACCAAGTGCGGCGGCAAGTGCGTGGACACGCAAAACGACCCGGCCAACTGCGGGGCCTGCGACCAGGCCTGTCCGGGCGGACAGGTGTGCTCGGGCGGGCAGTGCGCCCTCCAGTGTCTGGGCGGGACCACCAAGTGCGGCAACGCCTGCGTGGACATCAAGACCGACCCGGCCAACTGTGGCGGCTGCGGCCAGGCCTGCCCCGGCGGGCAGGTCTGCTCGGCCGGCCAGTGCGCCCTCCAGTGCCTGGGCGGGACGACCAAGTGCGGCAACGCCTGCGTGGATCTCAAGACGGACCCGGCCAACTGCGGCTCCTGCGCTCAGGCCTGCGCGGGCGGACAGGTCTGCTCGGCCGGCGCTTGCGGCCTGGTCTGCGTCGGCGGCACGACCAAGTGCGGCAACGCCTGCGCGGACCTCAAGACCGACCCGGCCAACTGCGGCTCCTGCGGCAAGGCCTGCGGCCAGAACGAGGCGTGCAGCCAGGGCAAGTGCACCAGCCTGTGCCCGCAGCCGCTGGTGATGTGCAGCAATGTCTGCACCAGCACCGATTTCGACCCGGCCAATTGCGGTTCCTGCGGCAAGATCTGCGCGGGTGGCCCGAACGCCTCGGCGGCGTGCGCCAAGGGCGTGTGTGGCATCGTCTGTGTCGCCGGCCGCGGCAACTGCAACGGCACCGACAACGACGGCTGCGAGGCCGACCTGTCGGCCGACCTCAACAACTGCGGCGCCTGCGCCAACAAGTGCCCGTCCGTGGCGAACGGCACGCCGGCCTGCGCCGGCGGCAAGTGCGGCATCGGCCAGTGCAACGCCAACTTCGCCGACTGCGACAAGAACGCGGGCAACGGCTGCGAGGTGAGCCTGCTCACCGATGCGAACAACTGCGGAAGCTGCGGCAAGGCCTGTGGCGGCGGACAGAACTGCGCCGCCGGCCAGTGTGTCCTTTGCAAGAACAACGATCCGGTGGTCAACGGCTTCTGCGCCCTGCAAACCGTGTGCGGTCAGCCCAAGCCCCAGGTCTTCGCGGGCGGCAACTGCTCGGACAACCACAACCAGTTCGCCCACTGGTGGTGCCAGCTCGGCGGCTACTCCGGCGCGCAGAGCTTCAGCGTGATCACGAGCGGCTCCTACCAGTCGCTCTACTACAACGGCGGCCAGAACGCCGTGCTCAACAACTGCAACCAGGTCAATTCGGCGATGTACGGCTACGCGTCGTGGTGCACCGGCGTCAACAACTTGCTGTGCAAGTAGCGCACCGCCGGCGTCGGCCCGCGGCCCCGGCTGCGGCGCTCGCGGCCGCGGCGCTGCTCTCGCTTTACGCCGTCCCGGCGCGCGCCGGCTCCTTCGACGCCCTGGGCGAGTTCGTGCCCGATCCCCACGCCGTCGTGCTCCTGCGCTTCGACGACGACATCGTGCGCTACCTGCCCGAGGGCGCCGAGCAGAAGTGCGTCCCGCCCATGATCGAGAGGGTGGAGGCGGCCGACGCGCTCGAGGGCGCCACGCACCTGCGCGTCAACGCTCTGTCGGGCTGCGCCGAGCGCCTGCTCTTGAGCCTTCCGGCGAGCAAGGGCTCCTACCGCGCCTCCCTTTGGCTGCGGCACGGCTCGCTCGACGCCCAGGTCTCGGTGCTCTACCCGGCGCGCTCGGGCCTCGATTCCATGTGGGCGAAGCTGTTCCCGACCGGGCGCGTGACGAGCGACGGCTGGGTCGAGCTGGGCTCGAACGACTTGCCCGTCGACGGCGCGCAGGCCGAGGCCGTCGTGCTGCGGCTCACCGACTACGCCGACCGCGCCGGCGTCGACGTCGATGCCTTCGAGCTCGTGCCCTCCGGCTCCTTCGTCGCGCAGCGCTCCTGCCTGGGCGCGCGCGACCCCGTCTGCGGCGCCGACCGGATCTGCGTGCATGAGCGCTGCCGGCTCGGCCGCCTGTTCGTGCCGCCGCTTCCCGCTGCGGCGCTGCGCAACGATGTCGTGGACGTGATGCAGAGCGAGCTCCGCGTCTTCTTCGGCGGTCGCAAGACGCGGCTGGAGGATCTGCCGGCCTCGCTCGCCATCCTCGACTCGATCCGGCAGGCCAGCGACCCCTGGACGTTCTGGAACGGCTGGGCCATGGCCATTCGCCGCCTGCACGACTGGCACACGCACGCGTCGAGCGGCTTCCCGGGCGCGGGCGCGCGCCGGCGGCTCAACGCCTGCTTCATCGAGGGAGAAGGCGATCTGTCGCAGCAGGTCTGGCCGCGCCACCCCAAGTACGCCGACCTGCTCGTCTCGCACGTCGGCGAGGACGGCACGCAGGGCCTGAAACGGGGCGACCGGCTGGTGGCGGTCGACGGGCAGCACCCCATCGAGTGGGCCCTGGGTCTCATCGACGTCGACTGGGGCCGCTGGCAGGCGTCGGACTCCGCGGTCTTCGCCGAGCTCGCCGAGCGCATGCGCGATCTCATCGTGGCCTACGCCAAGAGCTTCACGGTCGTTCGCTGCGATGCGGGCTCGCAGAGCTGTGGTCCCGCGGCCGAGACGGTGCTCGCAAGCGAGCTCACCGACGAGCCCGGCGGGCAGGTCGCTTGCGACAATCGGCCCCTGTACCACCTCGGCGCCAAGAGCCCGAAGCCCGACCACGGCGTCTGGTGGCAGTTCTTCCGCGGTCCCATCGAAGGCACCTCGGCCGGGGAGGCGATCTACGGCCTGGTTTGGGACACGCTCTACGGCGGCGAGCCCAATAGCTGGGTGCACAAGAACTTGAGCGAAGCCTTCGCCGAGTTCCGGCAGAAGGCCCGTGGGGTCATCCTCGACCACCGCGCCGGCAACGGCGGCACGCTCGACGGGGCCGAGCACGCCACGGCGCTGGTGCGGCCCAAGCAGGCGGTGGCCGTGATCCGCATGCCCATTGCCACGAGCGGCTTCGACGGCCCGGCAAACCCGGCCGAGGGCATCGCCATCTTCGAGAAGTTCAAGGAGATCTCCCCGTACGTGGCCGGCGCCGACGACTGGGACCCCGATCTCCCGGTGGCCGTGCTCCTGCACCGGGACGGCTCGGCCAGCGACTACTTCCCCTTCGGGATGAAGGGGGCGAAGAAGGCGCGCCTGTTCGCGCCCCACGCCACCGCCGGGGGCTTCTCCACCTACGTCAACTACGTCTACTGGGGAGGGCTGTCGCACCAGATCGCCTCGGGCGACACCATTGCCTTCGACGGCCGCGGCCTCATCGGCCACGGCGTCGAGCCCGACGTGCAGATCGAGCCCCGCCAGTCCGATCTGCTGGCCGGCAAGGACACCCTGCACGAGGCCGCGCTCGCCTGGGTGCGGCAGGAGCTGAAGAAGAAGCCGTGAGAAAGCCGCTCTGCGCTTCTCTCGGCTCCGTGCTGCTGCTCCTCGGCTGCGGCTTCGGCGACCACGGCCCGCCCCATCCCCTGGCACCGCCCGAGGCCGGCACCGCCGGCGCCGCGGCCCAGGGCGGCGGCGGCTCCACAACCGGCTCGGGCGCGGGCGGCGCCGCGCCGCTGCCAGAGGCAGGCGTGCTCAAGCGCACCGTCGAGCTGCGTAGTCCGTTCGGCGGCCCGCCCGGCAACCTGCTCGTTGACGGCGACTTCGAGTTCTCGGCCGTGCCCGAGGGCTGGCACCCGCAACTTGGCTGGCGCGGCTTCAACAACAAGCCCGAGGAGGTCAACATCCGCTACGAAACCGGCGGGCTGTGCCGTACGGGCCTGCACTGCGCCGTGCTCGAGCCGGGGGTGATGTTCTTCGGCCGCGGCACCTCGGCCGACGGCACCGGCATGATGGCTTCCATGTTCGCGAAGGTCCCCGCCGGCTCCAAGTGCCAGGTCGTGCGGGCCTATACCGTTGGCTGCGACGCCATGGGCGGCGTGGCCTTTCTCAAGCGCGTCGCCTCCGCGCCTGGCCCGGACGGCTGGTGCGAGTACCGCGCGGCCATCAAGGCGAGCGATTCCGCCACGTGCCTGGTGGTCGATTCGACGCTCGAAGAGGATGGGCTCGCCCTCGTGGACTCGGCGCGCCTCGAGCCGGACACGGGCACCGTCCCCAAGGTCGCGACGACGGAGCAGCTCTCGCCCGCGGACGCCGCGCGGCTGCGGCGCACGATGGAGTGGATCCGGCGGCGCACACCCTTCTAAGCTCATGGCCATGGCACACCTGTTCCGCCCGCTTCTGCTCGCCGCGGCTCTCGCCGCCGCCTGCGGGCGGGGCCGGCCGGCGGTCTACCCGGACCACGGCAAGGTCGAGGCCGCCCACCGGCGCTGGTGCGCGCTGCTGACGGAGCTGTATGGCGAGGGCGGCAAGTGGAGCCACCGGGCCGACTGCGAGGCGGCCGACCCGGCCGGCTCGGCCGAGTTCATCGCTCTGATGATCCCCTGCTTCCGCGGCCGCTACGAGGCCGAGCAGGGCGCGTTGCCGGACAGCCGCAGCATGATCTCCGCCTGCACCGAGCAGGTGCTGGTGGAGCTCGCTCCCGCCGACCCCGCCCGGAACGCGCTGGTCGACGCCCGCTGCCGCCGCATGAAGGTCTGCGAGGAGGTGGAGCCGGCCGAGTGCCACGCGGGCGTCGAGCGGTTGCCGAGCTACCACCAGGCGCTGTTCACCACGATGTACAACGAGCGCGCCCAGGACGACATCGCCGAGTGCCTGCTCGATGCGCCCTGCACCAAGGACGAGGACCGGGCACGCAGCGACTGCTACCAGCCGCTCCAGGACAAGCGCCTGTGGCTGCCGATATGATTTGATACTACGCTCGGAGACTCCATGACGCTCGCTCAGAACCGTCACCCGTCCTCGTTCCGCTTCGTCCGGCGCGCCGTGCTGGCCGGCGCGGCTGCCGCGCTGGCCCTGCTCTGCCTGGCGGCGCCCGCCTGGGCCATCGGCTCCATCGACGTGAAGGAAACCCGCGTCAAGGAGATGTCGGGCGGTCGCTGGCGCCTCAAGGTGACCATCGACTACGGATCCGTGCCTCACTTCGGCCACGTCTCCATGATCTTCAACTTCAAGCCGAAGGTGTTGTTCGAGCGCTACGTCGATGACGGCTCGCCGGAGACTCCGAAGGTCGAGAAGAAGGACGTGACCGGGCAGCCGGACATCAACCTGCCCATGGACGTGGACTTCGCCGACGCGACCGGACAGGTCTTCCGCAAGACCCGCTTCGACTTCCCCCTCGGCCGCAGCTCCGACTTCTTCGCCGGCGAGTACGACATGACGGTGAAGATCGAGGGCGGCAAGCAGGTCGGCCGGACCATGCGCATCGTGCTCGAGGGCGAGAACGACGTCCAGGACCGGCGCAGCATCATCTTCCACGGCAGCCCGCCGCCCAAGCCGAAGCCCAAGCCCAAGGAGGAGCCCGGGGCGGACGCCGGGGCAGAGCCGGGCAGCGCCGAGGGCGAGGCCGCGACGGAGGAGCCGGAGGCGCCGGTCGGCGAGGAGCCGGCCGGGCCTCCCGAGGTCCCGCCCCGGCAAGGCGGCTGCGGCTGCCGCGTCGGCGCGCCCGCGCCGACGTGGCCCGGGCTGCTCGCGCTCGCCGCTGCGGCGGCGCTCGGGGCGGCCGGCGCGCGCCGGCGCCGGGCGCCCCGTTGACCGCCGCCGTCCCGGCCGCGAGGAGCGGGGCGGACGAAGGCGTGTGCAAGCTGGCCGCTGTTCCGGTATCCTTGAGGAGTAGACGGCAGATGGCCGAGCGGCGCTGCCCGCGCGGTGCGGGCAGCGACCGTGCATGTGGGAGTGGCTCCATGAGAACGCGCTCGTACTCGCTCGGGTTGCTCGTCGTGGCCGTGGCCGTGGCGGCCTGGATCGGTTGCTCGGCCGGCGAAGGTGGACGCTTCGGATCGAGCTCCAGCTCAGGACAGGCCAGCTCCGGCACCGCGGGCTCCGGCGCCACGGCCAGCGGCTCGTCGAGCGGCGGCGGCGAAGGAGGGTGCTTCCTGTGCAGCACCGGCGGCTCGGGCGCGGCCCCGTCGGGCGTGCTCGTGATCAGCCCCGAGAACCCCGAGCTCGCCGTGGTAGATGGCAACATCCCGACCCAGCAGTTCAAGGCGCTCCTGAACGGCCAGGACGTCACCAGCAAGGTCACCTGGGTCTTCGGCAGCCCTGCGGTGGGCGACATCAAGACCGATGCCATCTTCGTGCCGACCGGCAAGGTGGCGGGCCTGGGCACGGACCAGGCCCTGTTCGACAATCCGGCCGGCGCCGATCCGCAGCTCTCCCTTGTCTACCCCTATCCGGAGACGGTGCTGCCGCTGCGCGTGCTCGCGCCGCAGCTCCAGTGGAACGGCGGCTCGCCCGGCGACGTCTACCGGCTGCACATGAAATCGAAGCTCTACGACTACGTCGAGTACTTCGCCGCGCCCGCCTCGCCCAGCAAGTACGAGATGCCGCAGAGCCAGTGGGAGGACATCGAGTTCTCGGGACAGGGCCCCATCAGCGACCCGCTGGCGGTGGAGCTGGCGCGCAAGAGCGGGCCCACGGCCTATCAGCCCAAGGGCCTCGTGCTGCACATCGCGCAGGGCTTCGTCTACGGCAGCGTCTACTACTGGGAGCTGCCCGACGCCTGCGGCGGCGGCGGCAGCAACGGCCGGATCCTGCGCATCAAGCCGAGCTCACCCACCACCGACGAGTTCTACAAGACGAACCAGTGCTGGGGCTGCCACACCGTGAGCCGCGACGGCAAGCAGCTCTTCGCCTCGTTCTCCATCGGCTCGCCCTTCCCCTTCCAGTCCATCGATCTGACCCAGGACCCGGCCGTCCTTGGCCCCATCGTCCAGGCGACCGGCATCGCCGGCACCTTCGCGGCCTACAACCACGACGGATCGAAGATCATGTACTCGGACAACGGCGGCTCGAAGAGCGCGCCGCAGTCCTACCTGCACATCATCAGCTCCGCGAACGGCCAGGCCATCTTGCAGAATGCCATGGGACCGGGCTGCGGCGAGGGCGCCTGGTCGCCCGACGGCAACAAGCTCGCGGCCATCTGCGGCATGAAGAGCGGCTACTGGACCTTCGATGCAGGCGAGGGCGACCTCGTCGTCGCCGATTACGACAACAACGCGAACCAGAAAAAGAGCGATGTGACCATCGTGCCCAAGGGCGGCGGCCAGGGACGGCCCGCCTACCCGAGCTTCTCGCCCGACACCAAGTTCATCGCCTACGGCCGGCCGACGAGCGGCTCGCGCACCACCGGCAACGGCACGCTGTGGCTCGTCTCCATCGACGGCGCGAACACGGCCGAGCTCATCCAGGCGGAGCAGGGCGACGGCAAGAGCTTCAACCCGGTCTTCGCCCCCAAGAGCGCCGGCGGCTACTACTGGCTCGTCTTCATCTCGCGGCGCAGCTACGGCAACCAGCTCGTGAACAAGAACCGGCAGCAGCTCTGGATCACGGCCATCGACGATCCGCCGGTGGCGGGCGACTCCTCGCACCCGCCGTTCTACGTGCGCGGGCAGCTCGACTGCGGCAAGAACGAGAACGCCTACTACGCCCTCGATCCCTGCAAGGAGCTCGGCGCCCCGTGCACGACCGGCATCGAGTGCTGCAACGGCCAGTGCGTCTACGACAAGAACCTCGACCAGTACGTCTGCGGCGAGCCGCCCAAGCCCGGCGAGTGCGTGCTCACGGGCAACGCCTGCACCGAGGACGCCGAGTGCTGCGACTACTCCGAGGTCCTGTGCATCCAGGGCTTCTGTCAGAAGCCCGCGCCGAAGTAGGCCGGTCGCGCCCTCTCCCGCCGTATGCGTTCACGCATTGCGGCGCTAGCAACGACGGCTCGCCGAGTCGGCCGCGATCGCGGCTTTCGTCCTCGGCCCGCGTCCTCACGTACAGGAGTACGCTGCGGCCCGGGCCTCCGGGCGCGCTCATGCGCGCAGCCCCGCCTGACGAGCCGGGTGTTGGAATGCGTGAACGGCTACCTCCCGCCAAGGGTAGCGGGCTACGGCTTGTTGCAGCCAAGGCCGCAGTACTGGGCGACCTCGTTCACGCACTGCTGGTCCCAGTCGGTCTGGCAGCAGTAGCTGTCCTGGTCGCAGATCGTGGCCACGCAGTTCCCCGGCGAATCGCAGTACTTGGGAAACGGCGTGTTGCCGCCGCCCGCGCTGCAAGGCGAGTGGGGACAGCTCACGACGCACACGGCGCTGTCGCAGTACTGCTGCACCTCGCCCGTGCACTGCTTGTCCCAGTCGTTGCCGCAGCAGTAGGCGTCGGAGGCGCAGATCTTGGACACACAGGCGCTGCACCCCTTGCTCAAGGCCGCGCCAACCGTGCACACGTCGTGGGCGCAGCCGCAGTCCTCGTCGGTCTGGCCGTCGCAGTCGTCGTCCTTGCCGTTGCCGCACTGCTCGGGGCCGGCCGAGACGCTCTGCACGCACGAGACGCCGCCCTGCTTGCAGGTCATGGTGCCCGAGGCGCACACGCCCGGCTTGCCCGTGTTGCAGCTTCCGCCGCCGCCGGGGTTGCCCTCGTCCACGTTGCCGTCGCAGTTGTTGTCCAGACCGTCGCACTTCTCGGCCCCGGCCTGCTGCGTGGGCGTGCAGACCAGGCTGCCGGAGGAGCAGACGAACATGCCCTGGGAGCAGACTCCCGGCTTGCCTGTGACGCAGGCGTTGCCGCCGCCGGCGTTGCCCTCGTCCACGTTGCCGTCGCAGTTGTTGTCCTTGCCGTCGCAGCTCTCCGCGCTCGGCCCGACCTCGCCCACGCACGGCCCCCACTGCCAGTTGACGCAGGTCTGCGTTCCGGCCTTGCAGATCCCGACGCCCTTGAGGCCCGGATCGCCCGAGAAGCACTCCTGCGTCTCGGCGTTCTGGCACGGGCAGCCGTTGTCGATGTTGCCGTCGCAGTCGTCGTCCAGGCCGTCGCACGCCTCGGGCGCGGGCTTGCACGGCGGGGGCACGCCCCCGCCATCGCCGCTACCACCGCCCTCGTCGCCACCGCCGGCCTCGCCCGCACCGCTGGCGCCCGTGCCCGTCTGAGACCCGGCGCCGCTGCCGTCGTTGTCGTCCCCGCCCAAATCGATGGCGCGATCGGCGCCGGCGCAGGCGACGCCGAGGGCGCCAAGCGCACCGAGCAAGGCGACGAGACAAGGAGCTAGGAGCCAGCGCATGCGGGGCTTGTTCCTAGTTTACCGGGAGCACGGGCGAGGCGCCATGGTCATCGTGCATCGTTGCGCTTGGCGTATCCGTTCGCGGGGTCTTGCGCGGGCGGCCAACCACGGCTCGCCGAGTCGGCCGTGATCGCGGCTTGCGTCCTCGGCCCGGCTCCTCACGTACAGGAGTACGCTGCGGGCCGGGCCTCCGGGCGCGCTCGCGCTGTCCGTCCCTGCGGGACGGGGTTCGGGTCCCGACGCGCGCTGTGCGCGCGTCACCCGTGCCCCGGCCGCCTGACGAGCCGACTGGCAAGGGGCGTGAACGCATAGCGCTTGGCTTCCCCCGCCCCGCGGCCTATCGCAGCCACGTGACTCCGGCCCCCGCGCCTCCGTCCGGGCCTCGCGCCGCCGATCTCGTGGCTGTCGCGCTCACGAGCGGCGCGGCCATCGCCCTGCAGATCGCCCTGACGCGCGTGCTCTCCATTGCGCTGTGGCACCACTTTGCGTTCCTGGTGGTGGGCCTGGCGCTGCTCGGGTTCGGCCTCGCGGGCTCGTGGCTCTTCGCCCGCGGCGGCGCGGTGCGCGCTGGCGAGGAACGCCTGGCCGATGTGCTGGCGCGCCGCGCCTTGCTCGCGGCGCTCGCCGCGCTCGGCTCTCTGCTGGCGGCCCTGGCCATCCACCCCAACGCGCTGGAGCTGTTCCGCTCCGCGAGCACCGCTTTCTCGCTCGGGCTCTTGGCCCTGCTCGCCACCGTGCCGTTCTTCGGCGCCGGCATCGTCATCGGGACGGCGCTGGCGGGCTGGCCCGAACGCGTCGGCCGCATCTACGCCGCCGATCTTGTCGGCGGCGGGGCCGCCGCCGCCCTGGCGCTGGCCGCGCTGCCGCGGCTCGGCGCGCTCGGCACGATCGCGGCGGCCGTCCTGCTGCTGGCTACGGCCGCGCTGCTGCTGGCGCGCACCAGGCGCGCCCGCCGGGCGAGCGCGCTGGCGGCACTGGTGCTGTGCGCGGCGGCGGCCGGGCTGCTGCGCGACGAAGACGACTGGCTGGCGCCTGCGCCCACGAAGGAGATCGCCCGCTTCCATTCTCCGGCCTTGCGCGCGCAGTGGCTCGAGCGCCGCGCCTGGACGGCCCACGGCCGCGTCGACGTCACCCGGCCGTTCGCCGGGCCGCCGCTCATGGCCGGCGAGGTGGGCCCGGGCGCCGGGACCTGGACCATCCGCATGGCCTTTCAGGACGGAGCCGCTCCCACGACCATGCACCGGATCGAGCGGGATCCGGCCGAGCTCTCGTTCTTGCCTCGCTCCACGACCGCGGCCGCGTGGGTGCTGCGCGGCGCCCGCTTCGGTCCCCGGGAGGCGCGCCCGCGTCGCGGATCGCGGGCGCTCGTGATCGGGGTGGGCGGCGGCGTGGATGTGATGATGGCCTTGGCGTACGGGGCAAGCGAGGTCACCGGCGTGGAGCTCAACCCCGCGCTCCTCGATTTGCTCCGGGGGCCCTACCGAGCCTTCACCGGCAATCTCGCCGGCCGACCCGAGGTGCGCCTGGTCGAGGCCGAGGGCCGCGCCTTCGTGCGCCGCAGCCGCGCGCGCTACGACGTGATCCAGTTGGCCGGGGCGGACACGTTCACCGCCCTGTCGAGCGGCGCCCACTCGCTCGCCGAGGCGCACCTGTACACGCTCGAGGCATTCGCGGACTACTTCGCCCATCTCGCGCCCGGGGGCTGTCTCTCGGTCTGCCGGCTATTCCTCGATCCGCCGCGCGAGACGCTGCGGCTCGCCGTGACCGCCGAGCATGCCATGCGACGGCGCGGCGTGGTCGAGCCGTGGCGGCGGATCGCCGTGCTGCGCGGCCGCCAGTGGGCCACGCTCCTCGGCTGTGAGCGCGACATCTCGCCCGCCGAGATGGAGCGGCTGCGCGGCCTCGCTGCCCGGGAGGGCTTCTCGCTGCCCTTCGATCCGCTGCGTGCCGAGCCCGGCCCATTTCGCAGTGCCCTCGTGGGCGACGCCAGCGGGCGGGAGCGCTTCATCGCTTCCTATCCCTTCCGGATTGCGCCGGCCACCGACGAGGCCCCGTTCTTCTTCGACTACTTCCGCTGGACGAGGCTGCCGGCCTTCGCGGGGTTGCGCAGCGAGAGCGTCTACGCCACGGCCGTGCCCGTCGGCCATGGCGTGCAGCTCCTGACCCTGGCGCTCGCCACCGCCCTGGCCGCGCTCGGGATGGTGCTGCCGGCGCGCCGCCGCACCGGAGCTGTGCTGGGCCGGCGCTGGGGCGGCTTCTACTTCGCCGCCATCGGCGCGGCCTTCCTGCTCGTGGAGGTTGCGCTCGTCCAGCGGCTGACGTTCTTCCTCGGCCAGCCCACGGTGGCCCTCGGCGCCGTGCTCGGCTCCCTGCTCGCGGCCGCGGGAGTGGGAGCGGCGCTCTCGCGGCGAGCGCACGGCGCGCGGGGCTGGCTCGGCCTGACCCTGCCACCTGGCCTGGCCCTCGCCTGGGCGGCCAGCACCTGGGCGCTGCCCGCGCTGGTCGGGCTGGGCTTCGCCGCGCGCCTCGGCCTGGCGCTCGCCCTGGCGGTGCCCCTGGGCGTGCTCATGGGCATGCCTTTCGTGGCCGGCATCGCGCGGCTGCGTGGCCCCTGGCAGCCCCTCGTACCCTGGGCCTTCGCCGCCAACGGCTTGTTCACCGTTCTCGCCGCCGCGGCGGCGCCGCTCCTGGCGGCGGAGATCGGCTTCTCCGTGCTCTTCCTCCTCGCGTCGGCGATCTATGCGGCGGCGTTCGTCGCGTTGCCGCGCGTCGGCGCTCCCGCCGACGCGGGCGCCGCCCCGCCGGCGTCGCCCAACACGGTGAAGCCGAGCAGGTAGATCGCGGCGGCGCCGAGCAGCACCGCGTCGAAGCCGAAGTTCATGGAGACGACGACCGTCGCCACCGATCCGACGACCGAGGCCGAGCCGTTGGCGGCCCAGGCCCAGGGCACACAAGCCGCCTCCACGCGGCGAAGCCGCGCGACAGCGTACGCGAAGGGAACGCCAAGCAGCAGGCCCAGCGGGGCGACGAGGAGGGCCGCCGCCAGCAGGCGCCACGGCTTGCCCAGCGCCGCCAGCGGGCCGAGCAGCACGGGCTCGGCCAGCACGAACGCCACGAGCAGCAGCGCGAGCAGCCCCACGGCGATCCACGCGGCACGCCGGGCGCCGCCCGGCCAACGTGCCGAGACCATGCTGCCCAGCCCGGTACAGACCAGCAGCGAGCAAAGCGTCACGACGAGCGAGTACAGCGGCTGGCCCAGGACCAGCGTGAGCTTCTGCAGCAGGGCTACCTCGACGGCGATGTAGCCGACGCCAATCGCGGCAAAGAAGGCGAGAAACCGGGCAAGCCGGCGCGAGTCGGCAGGACGCTCCGCACGGCGGCGCCCGGAGGCGGCGAGCGGCGCGAGGATGAAGGCAGCCGCCAGCACCGCGCTCAGGCCGAGCTGGCCGAGCAGGAACAGCGGGTTGCCCTGCGAGACGCTCGCCACCTCGCGCAGTTGCTTGGCCGAGGCGAGCGGCGCGCGCCAGCGCGTGAAGTTGAAGAAGTATGGCCGGTCGTCGGAGACAGGGCTGATATCGCGCGAGAAGGCGGCGACAAAGCCGCGTTTGTCGCCGGTGCGTACGAACTGCTCGACCACGCCGCCCAGCGTGCGGCCCGGGAGGTAGATGCGCTCGAAGCCGTCTGCGACGGCGCGGGCCTCGAGGTGCTCGATCTCGGGCGCGGTGAAGGCCCCCTTTTTGACGAGGGTCGCGGCCAGCAGTCGGCTCGCGCCCAGGATCGCCACGCGCTCGGCAAGCCCGCCACTATTCCGGTCCGCGAGCGCGGCGTCCAGGGTGGCCACGAGCCGCAGCGTCTCCATGGCGGCGGCCATGCGGATGATCGCCAGCACGCCCCCCTCTTCCAGCCTATCGTACATCTCGGCCAGGGCCTCGCGCGTGTACAGGTAGTTCTCCGCCAGCACGTAGGCGCCGCTCGCCAGGGCGGTCCACGTGTCCGCTCCCGACATCTGGATCACGTCGAAGCGTCCCCGCTCGCGCCAGAGGGCGCTGCGGGCCTCGTCCACCGCGATCTGGACCCGCGGATCGGCCAGCATGGCGCGCGAGTAGCTCCTTGCCACCGTGCGGTGCACCTCGACCACGGCCTGGTTGAGCTCGATGGCCTTGATGCGCCGCGCGCCGAGCTCCTTCGCCGCCCACACGTCGTTGCCGCCGCCCATGCCGATGACGAGCACAGCGGGCCGGCGCCGCAGGCTCGGGCCCAGCGCGTAGAGCGAGCGCCGCAGCACCTCCAGGCCCTCGGGCTCTGCGGTGAAGTCCGACACGATCGTGCCGGCGCTGCCGTCCTGCAGGATGAACTTCTGCGCCGGTAGCCTCAGGCCCAGCGTGGCCGCGCCGCGGCCAAGCAGCAGGCGGCGAGCCGGATCGATGGGCAGCACGTCGATTCTGCTGTTCGCGCTCCAGCGGGAGTACTCCGCGCGCCGGGCGAAGACCGCCCGCACACGATCGGTCAGATCGAGGTGGCCCTTGCCCGGCACGGGCGCGAGCCGATCGAACGACGGCATGAAGCCGAGACAGAGCAAGCCCACGACGATGGCGATCGAGGCCGAGCCACGGCGGCGAGAGGCGGGGGCGAGCACGGCGAACGCGGCCGCGGCGAGCAGCGCCACCGCGAGCAGGCAGCCGCCGGCACCGAAGTGCCAGAGCAGCGCGGGGCACAGCGCACAGCCCGCGCCCGCGCCCACCAGGTCGGAACCGTACACGGCATGAACCCGCTCGGCGTGCACGCTGATGACGAGCCCCACGGCCGCGCCGCCGAAGAAGAAGGGCACGGCCGCGCACGAGTTGAAAGCGAGGAAGCGCGCAGCGTCGGCCAGGCTGGCATAGCGCAGGCTGTCGGGCACCGGGAGCCGGCACAGGAGCAGCCAGACCAGGCCGAGAGAGGCCAGGTAGGCGCCGGTGAGGGCCCAGATCCAGATGCGCGGCGCCCGGCGCCAGCGCGCCTCGGTCAGCGTCAGCATCGTGCCGCTCGCGCCTATCCCGAGCAGGCAGTTGGAGATGACGAGGAAGCCGAAGTGGAAGTGCAGGCGCAGCGCGCACACGCGCGTCACCAGGATCTGGAAGGCGAGCAGCGAGCCCGAGAGGAGCGCGACGCCCACGCAGGCTCGAATCGGAGTGCGGCGGCGCGGCTCGGCCATGGCGCGCGGCAGCAGAGCACGCCTACAGCGGGGCGGCGAGCGGGGACTGGGGAAGCAGGCCTGTCAACGATCGCCGAGATCTGCTAATGATGTGATGCTCGTTTCAGGGGCATCCGCGGCCGCTCCCCGGCGGCCGCCCGTACAGGGAGAGCAAGAACAATGTCCGACACCATCACTTTGCGGGTCGCAGGACACGACTACACCGGCAACCCGGCCGGCACGGGCGGTGACACCTACCAGGCCGGGACCTCCGGCTCGGAGGCGGATCTGGTCTGGTACAAGATCCCCCATGGAGGCGGCATCGGCGGCGCGATCGGCTCGAAGTTCTGGGACCGCGTCAAGAGCGCCTACCTCGATGCCAGCGCCCGCTCCGCGATCGACAGCGTCGGCGTCCTCTACAAGACCGAGAAGGAGGTCGAGGGCGCGGGCATGAGCAACTACGTCCTCTGGCTCGTCAAGGACGGGAAGAAGTAGCACTCGGCCCGGGATGGGGTTGCATCGTGGTGGCCGGGGCGTGACCGCGGCCCGAAGGCCAAGCCTGGCGGCGATCGGTCCGCTTGCCCCACTGCTGCTCGTGCTCGGCGCCTGCAGTGCGACGTATGCCCCTCCCGTGCGGAGCACGCACTACGGCGCGCCGGGCAGGCTACGGGCCGCATGGATTGAGTCCGGCGGGGGCGCCGTGCTCGCCGGGGGACCTTGCTGCGGGGGTACACAAGTCGGGTTCGCCCCCAGCGATTGGCTTGCCGTGGAAGACGGAGAGCCGCGAGCGTCCGTGGACTCGCCCCCCTGGCGGCGATACACTGCAAGTCATGGCGACGAGGCAAACGTGGAAGAGCGCCGCGCTGGGCGCCGGCCTGCTCGTGGCCCTCGTGGGGGCCGCCATAAGCGGGGCGTGCAGCGCGGGCAACGAGGCTTTCGGTGTGGCTCCCGGCGGCGGGGGGCAGAGCGGCACGGGCGGCAGCGGCCTGCACGGCGGCGGCGGCGCCGGCTTCAATCCCGACGGGGGCGACTTCGACGGCGGCACAACCGACGCGAGCACGGTGCTGGCGATCTCGCCGCAGGATCCGGTGCTGACCGTGGTCACCGGGCAGCCTGTGCCCACGGTGACGTTCCAGGTCCTGAACACCGGCTCGCCCGTGCCCGCCCTCTGGCTCGTCGACCGCGGCGAGATCGCCTCGATCGACAAGACCGGCCTCCTCACGCCGACCGGCAAGGTCGCGGGCAAGGCGACGGTCGAGGCTACCGTCGGCAAGAGCAAGCTCACGACGTCGGTCACGGTGAAGATCCAGACCGTGCAGAACGGCGCCGACCAGAACGACCCGCCGCCCGGAAGCGGCGGCTGGGGCGGCGTGGGCGGCGAAGGCGTTGGTCCGGCGGTGGACGGCGGGCTCGTCGCGGTACTGGAGGGAGCGCCGAGCCCCGATGGCGATCTGCGCTGGCTCTACCCCTACGACCTGACGGTGTGGCCTACCGGCATCCTGCCGCCCCTGTTGCAGTGGACTGCCGGCGTGTCGGCCGCGGCCGACGCCGTGCTCCTGCACCTCTACTGCGACTACTACGACTACAAGGGCTTCTTCGGGCGCCCGGCCGCGCTCGCGCCCGGGGCGCCCTTCGTGCGCCATCCTGCCCCGCCAGCGACGTGGAAGGCCGCCACGCTGTCCTGCGCCGGCGGCACTCTGGCCGCCGAGATCGTCGTCGCGAAAGGCGCCGTCGCCTACGGGCCCATTGCCGAGACGTGGCTCGTCGCCAAGGGGCAGTTGAAGGGCACCGTCTACTACCAGTCCTACGGTACGAAGCTGGCGAAGAACTACTACGGCGGCATCGGCGGCGACGGCAAGTTCGGCGGCGCCACGCTCGTCATCAAGCCGGGCGCCACCGATCCCGCGCTCGTTGCGGGCAAGAACGGGGGTACGCCCGAGTGCCGCGTCTGCCACAGCGTCTCGGCCGACGGCAGCCGCATGGTGGTGCAGCACGGCAACGACTACAAGCAGAGCTCGTCCTACGACCTGAAGAACGGCTACACGGAGAGCGTCTATGGCCCGGCGACGAGCGGCAACCTCGGCTGGATCGGAATGCTGACCGACGGCAGCAAGGGCCTGGGCAACCGCGTGCCGCTGCCGGGCGGCGCCAACCCCAACGCGCCCTCGACGCAGCTCTACGAGCTGTTCACCGGAACGGCGCTGCCCGCCGTCGGCTTGGCGGAGTTCGTCACGCGCGCCGGCTTCCCGGCGTTCTCGGTCGACTCCAAGCACGTGGCGTTCAACTTCTACGCCGGCCCCGGCAACCCGCAGATCGGCCCGGGCGACGGCAAGAAGCTCGTCGCGATGGACTTCGACGTCGCGACCAACACCTTCAGCAACCCCAAGCAGCTCTACACGGGCGCGAATGCGCCGGGCTGGCCGTCGTTCCTGCCGACCAACGACGCGGTGGTGTTCCAGATCTCGCTGCCCGGCGCCAGCGAGTACTTTGCCACGCGCTACGGCGGCCGCGGCCAGCTCTGGTGGGCGGATCTCGGGAGCGGCACTGCGGCGCCGCTCGATCGGCTCAACGGCAAGCAGAACGGCCAGAGCTACCTGCCCGTGGGGCCCGGCAACCATGCCGACGACACGGTGCTGCAGTACGAGCCCACCGTGAGCCCCATCCCCTCCGGTGGCTACGCCTGGGTGGTGTTCCTGAGCCGCCGCACGTACGGCAACGTCGCCACCATCGATCCGTGGTGGAGCGATCCGCGCGAGCACGATCTTACGCAGACGCCGACGACCAAGAAGCTGTGGGTCGCAGCCGTCGATCTCAACGCCAAGCCGGGCACCGATCCGAGCCACCCGGCCTTCTACCTACCCGGGCAGGAGCTCTTGGCGGGCAACGCGCGCGGCTACTGGGTCAACGTTCCCTGTCGGGCCGACGGCGAGCCGTGCGAGAGCGGTGACGAGTGCTGCGGCGGGTTCTGCCAGCCCGATCCCGTGTCGGGCGATCTGGTCTGCGGCCAGAAGGGCAACGAGTGCTCGGCCGAGTTCGAGAAGTGCTCCTCGGATCTGGACTGCTGCGACGAGCTGCTCAAGTGCATCAACGGCATCTGCGTGCACATCCAGCCGCACTGAGCGAGTAGATCAGCGCCGGGACGCGCGCCTGCGCTTGCGCTCCAGGATCACCCGGACCAGGGCTTGGCCGACCGCCTCGGCGAAGCCCCCCAACTGAATGATCAGGGCGTGGCCGACCGCCTCGGCAAAGGCCCCCAACTGGGCGGCGACCGCGGCGTCGACGCTCTCCACGATGTCGTCGCCGTACAAAAGTGCGACCACGCGCCGGCGCACGCGCACCGGGATCACGGCGACCTGACGGTCGGCGACGCCGGGCAGCAGCGTGTGCAGCTTGGCGTCAAGCCCCTCATGGCCGAGCGGCGCCAGCGCCGCCTGGCCGGTCTGCACGGCACGCCGCAGCACGCTCGGCTCGTCGATGCTCGCGCCGAAGGAGGCAAGCTCGGCCGCCGCGCCGTGCACCAGCCGGCCCTGGATGCGGTCGCCCTGGACGACGAACAGAGCGGTGCGCTCGAAGTACTGCTGGCAGAAGCGCACGAGCACGCCCAGCACCGTGGCCACGTCGCGGGCCTCGGCCAGGTGAAGCTCGGCCTCGTCGCGCGGGAACGGGCCCCGATACCGGTAGGCCCGCCGCATGGCCTGGGCCTGCACCGCGGCCGGCACCGAGCCCAAGAGCGCCGCCAGCTCGCCCCGCAGCGTGGCCGGGCCGACCGACTCGGGGGCCGACGGCTCGGGCGGCAACTGGACCGCTGCCGCAGGCGGCGCCTGGGCCAACGGCGCCTCGGCCGGCGGCGCTTCGGCCGGCGGCGGCGCCGCGCCGGCGAGCCGGCTCAACACCCCACGCGTGCGCAGATCGAGATCGAGCCCGCAGTGCCTCGAGAGCGCCTCGTGCAGGCGCGGGGGCGCCACGACGACCTGGCGCAGCGGCTTCCCTACCGCCTCGGAGAGCTCGGCCGCAATCAGCGGGTAAAGCGACCGGCTCGTCGCCACCTCCAGCTCCCCGCCGCCCACCGAGAGCGGGTAGACGCGGTACGCGGCTGCTACCTGTGCCGGCAGCAGGCGATCGAGCTCCGGCGGCACCGGGGGCAGGCGGCCGGTCGGCCCCGGCGGCAAGCCGTAGAACTCACCGAGCAGACCAACCAACGCCGCCTCGGTGAGCGCACCTTCATCCAGAAGGCTGGTTCCGAGCTCGCCGCCAAGCAAGATCTGGGAGCGCAGCGCACCGGCCAGCGCTTCCAGGGACACGGCCTGGCGCGAAAGCAGGAACGAGCTGAGCGCGCTCATGGGCTGGGGGCTCCGGTACCGATGGCGTGCAGCCACCGCTCCAAGATCGTCCTGCCTTGCTCCAGCTTGGTCAAGCACGTCCACTCGTTGCGCTGGTGGGCCTGCGCGTTGACGCCGGGGCCGAAGCTCGCGGCGGCAACGCCGTAGCGCGCCAAGCGCGCCACGTCGGTCCATGCCTGCTTGGGGACGACGCCTTCTACTCCGGCCTGCCGCAGGGCCCCAAGCAGCAGGTGATCGGAGCAGGGCGCCGCGGCGGGGCACAGATCGCGCCAGCGGATCTCCCCGCGGCCGGCCACCAGCGCCACGATCTGCGCCTGCGCCTCGCCCAGCGCGTAGCTCGGCGCGAAGCGGTGGTTCAAGTTGACCAGGAACTCATCCGGCACGATGTTGCGCGCCCGTCCCCCGCTGGCCGTCGTGGCGCTCGTCACTGTGCGGAACAGCAGGCCGCCCACCAGCTCCTCGCGGGGCGGGAGCGCCGCGAGATCGCGCAAGAGCGAGCCGGCCTGGTGGATGGCGTTCTCGCCTTCCCAGGGACGCGCGCTGTGCGCCGTCCGACCGCGAAAGCGCACCTCGGCGTGAATCGATCCGGCACAGCCCAGGCTGAGCTGGTTGTCGCTCGGCTCCAGGCACAGCGCGAGCTCGGCGGCGCGCAGCTCCGGATCCCGCTCCAGCACGAGCTCCAGCTCGTTCTCCAAATACGGCCCCTCCTCCCGGGCGTAGAACACGAGCGACAGATCGAGGGCCGCGCACAGCTCGGGCGAATGCTCGACGAGATCGAGCATGAGGGCGAGGCCCGACTTCATGTCGGCGGCACCCGGGCCGTACAGCCGACCGTGCTCGATGCGCACGGGGCCGTCGTGCTCGGTGCGCACGACGTCGAGATGGCCCACCAAGGCAACCCGGGGACCCCCGGTCCCCCTTCCGACGGGCACGAGCAGCGAGTCGCCGTACCGGCGCACCGGTCCGGCCAGGCGGGCCGGGCGGAGCCGCTCGATCAGGGCCTGGCACAGCGCCGCCTCCTCGCCCGTCGGCGACGGGATCGCGCACAGCCAGCGCAGCGTCTCGGCGAGCCGGTCGTGCGCGCTCACGCTCCCACCCCTCCCCCCCACCCGTCGAAGTCGCGCAGCGCGGCGTTGAGGGACACCTTGCGGTCGGTGGACTGTTGCCGCTGCCCGATGATGAGCGCGCAGGGCACGCCGAACTCGCCGGCCGGGAAGCGCTTGGGCCGCGTGCCCGGAATGACCACGGAGCGCGCCGGCACCCGGCCGCGGTGCTCGACGGGTTCCGGGCCCGTGACGTCGATGAGGCGGGTCGAGCCCGTCAGCACCACGCCCGCGCCAATCACGGCCTCGCGCTCCACGTGCACGCCCTCGACGACGACGGCGCGCGAGCCGATGAAGCAGCCGTCCTCCACGATCACGGGTCTCGCACCGGGAGGCTCGAGCACGCCGCCGATGCCCGCGCCGCCCGCGAGGTGGCAGTCGCGGCCGATCTGGGCGAGGCTGCCCACGGTCGCCCAGGTGTCGACAAGCGTGCCGGCGCCCACGCGCGCGCCGATGTTTACGTAGGCGGGCAGGCCCGACCTCGTGCACCTCCACGGCGCGAAGCTGAAAGTACAGCAGCACGGCGCGGGCGATCCAGGCGTGCACCGTCCAGTCGCCCTGCCCCTCCGGCGCAGAGGCCGCCCGCAAGCGCCCCTGGTCCAGCCCGGCCAGCACCTCGCCCACGGCGGCGGCGTGCTCGGCCGAGCGCAAGAGCGCCCGGTCGGCGTAGGCCGCGTCGACCAGGCGCTCCAGCCGGGCCGCGTCGCTGGCTTCTTGCTGGGCCATGCGCGCTCTACCCGGTCATGTCAGACCGCGGCCGCCACCTCGCAGCCGGGGAAGAAGTAGGCGATCTCGCGCGCCGCCGTCTCGCGCGCGTCCGAGCCGTGCACCGCGTTCTCGCCCACGTTGGTGCCATAGAGCCGGCGAATCGTGTCCTTGTCCGCCCTGGCCGGGTCGGTGGCGCCGATCACCTCGCGGTACCGGTCGATGGCGTTGTCCGCCTCCAAGACCATCACGATCACGGGCGCGCTCGACATGAACTCGCACAGCGGCATGAAGAAGCTCTTGCCGCGGTGCACGTCGTAGAAGCCCTCGGCCTGCTTGCGCGTGAGCTCTACCTGGCGCAGCGCCTTGATCTCGAAGCCTGCCTCCTGCAGCCTGGCGATGATGGCGCCGGCCTTGTTCTGCTTCATCGCGTCGGGCTTGATGATGGCAAGGGTTCGCTGTCGGGCCATGGGAGCCTGCGTAGCGAGATCCGGGCGGGCGCGCAAGATCTGCCCGGAGACCCTAGAGCCACGAGGTCGAGCGCGGGCGCCGGCTGGAGGTCGCGCACCGGATCGCCATGTCGCCCGTGTAGCCGGGGTCCGGCTTGCTGCGAAGCGTGCGAGCCCGGCGCGCGAACAGCAGATTGAATCACCGCAGCGACTGTCCGGTCGTGGCCGGGACGAGTTTGCCGTATTTCACGCCTTTGGTGCTGATGAGGTTCTCTCCCATGGCCAGGACTTCCTGGGCGCGACCGCGCAGGATCAGCACCTCCAGGCAGTTGTGCGCGTCGATGTGGACGTGGAGGCCGGAGACCACGGCCTGGTGTCTCTGGTGCTGGATCCCGGCCAGCTTCTGGGCGAGGCCCGAGGCATCGTGCTCGTAGACGAGCGCGACGACCGCGACCCGCTCCTCGCGTCCCTTCGGATCCGACCACTCACGCTGCACCAGCGAGTCGCGGATCACGTCACGGATCGCCTCGGAGCGGTTCTGGTAGCCCTTGGCCGCGATCAGCCGGTCGAAACGTCGAAGCAGGTCCTCGTCCAGCGAGATCCCGATGCGCTCGATCATCTTGCCTCTGCGCGGGCAGTCACGACAGGCCCGGGATCTGGCACTCTCTCACATCAGCCCGCCGCCCGTCATTCCGAATCGTGCACGTGGTAGTGCGCATGACGGGCCCTGCCGTGGGTGTGCAGGTGACGGTGGGCAAGCCCACTGTCGACCAGGAGCCTGTCGTCGGCGAGAAGAGCCGCGGTCGGGCCGTCGAAGAGCACTCCCTGCCTGCCTGGCGCGAGCAGGACGGCCCGCGAGCCAAGCTCCTCTGCGACCGTCAGGTTGTGAGTCGAAGATACCACCGTGACGCCGTCGAGACCGGCCAGAAGGTCGAGCAGATGGCCGGCCGCGGCAGGATCGAGGCTCGCAGTGGCCTCGTCGAGAAGCAGCACCTTCGGCTCGATCGCCAAGATCGCGCCGAGCGCCACGCGCTTCTTCTCCCCGCCCGAAAGCTCGAACGGGGGCCGGTCGAGGAACTGGGCCACGCCGAACGTCTCGGCCCAGCGAACGACGCGCGCCGCGACGTCCGGCAGGCCAAGATGGCGTGGGCCAAACGCGATCTCGTCGGCCACGGATGTGTTGAAGAGCATCGCGTCCACGTTCTGGAAGAGCAGAGCCACCTCGCCGCGGAACCTCCGCCGGAACGCGGCGTCGCCCAGCGTCGCGGCATCGAGCGGCCGGCCGTGGTAACGGGCCGCGCCTGCCGACGGGAAGATCAGTGCGTCGAGCAGCTTGAGCAGGGTGGTCTTGCCGCAGCCGTTG
>JACQWT010000035.1:48364-52336 GCA_016209145.1 Deltaproteobacteria bacterium
CCGCGCAGGACGTCAAGCGCGCCGGGCCGGCGCGGAAGCCGGCTGCGCAGACCGAGCCGCGACTCCGTCGCCAGAAGCCGCAAGGCGTAGATCTGCGCGAGCGTGACGGCGAGCAGGCGCGTGAGCGTCGGCCAGGGAGCGAGCGCCGGAAGGAGCTTGACGCGATCGAGGACCGAGAATGTGACAAAGGCGATGAGTACCACCCGCAGCAGGAGCGCGACAAAGGGCTCGAGGTCCGGGCCGCGCCCGCTCACCAGCCTCAGCCACGCCCAGGACGCGAGACAGAGCGCGGCAGTCACAGGCACCACCGAGATGATGAGCTTGCGCGCCACGCGCTGCGCGCCGCGCCGGAACACGACCAGCGCGAGCGCGCAGGCCACGGCGAGCACCCGGAGGTCCATCATCGCGGACGCGGCGAACACCGCGATGGCCCAAGCGCCCAGTAGCGCCCGGCTGCGGCGCGGCTCACGAAAAGCCATGGACTTTGGACCTGCGGAGCAGGGCGAGGGCCAGGACCGTGTACGCGCCCTCCAGGGGCCCTGCGACAACGAGGCTCGGGACCATCATGGCCGCGAGCGTGACCGGAAGGGGCACGGGGAAGTACCTCTCCGAGAGCGCGTGCTGGAGCCCGAGCACGAGGGAGATCGAGAGCGCCGAGACCTGCATGGCCACGTAGGCCGCCGCGAACGTGGCCGCCTTCTGGCTCAGTGGCGCCCGCCGCAAGTTCAGTGACGTATCCAGTGGCGCCCGCCGCAAGTTCAGTGACGTATCGACGGCGGGCGCCACTTCGCGGGAGGGGCCCTCGGCCTTGCAAGGGGGCAAGGCCGAGGCCCCTCCCGCGGGCCCTCCCGAGAGGGGGGCGCTCCGCTCCCCCCGCCCGGACTCGCCCCCCCGAGTGCCGCGCCGGAGTACGTCACCGTACTTCTGGAGCGCGGCACTCAGCCGTCCCAGGAGCCTGTGGACCAGCCAGGCCGCGCCCGGCCCCAGGAGGCCCATGGCGAGCGCGTTCACGCCCAGCACGGTGAACCCTCCCGCGCCGAAGAAGGTCGCCTGCATGAGCAGCACCAGGGACTCGCAGACGAATGCCACCAGCGGGTTGTAGCGCAGCGCGAGCAGCGTCACGCCTAGGAGATGGATCGAGGTCCCGCCCGGGACCGGGATCATGATCGTCTGGATCACGAACGCGAGCGCGGTCACAGAGCCCATGACCGGGAGCGACTCGACCGCTGACGGACCGAAGTGTTTCCTGGCGGCGTAGATCCACACGGGCGTTGCCGCAGCCAGGGCCGGGATCGAGACTACGGGAGACAGAAAACCATCCGGGATGTGCATGGATCTAGAACCAGGCCGGCACAGCTCTTCTCATGGTCCGGCTTTCCTCCTTCGGTATGCCATGTAGAGGGCTCCGAACAGGAGCCCGATGACGGCCAGCCCGCCCAGGGGGCGCAGCGCGAAGGCCACCGTGGAGGAGACAGCGTCCCCCGACGCGGGCTCCTGCGACCGGCCCGGCGCAGAAGCGCCGGGTGGGGTGGCGTCGATCGCGGTGTCCAGTCCGTGGCCGGTGTCGTCCACGATCCGCACGCGCCACTTGCCCGGCGCGTCCGGCACGAACGCAAGGTAGCCGCGCCTGTCGGTCCTGCCTTTCTGGTACGGGATCTTTGGATCCGCGGGCGAGTAGACTTCGTACTGGACGTAGGCCATCTCCTCGCCGTCGGCGAAGTATGCCTTGACCGCAACGGCGCGGCCGCGCTCGACCGTGTGCAGAACCTCGTGTGCTGCGGCCGGACCCAGCGGGAGGAGCACGACCAGAAGCGCGACGGCCAGCGCCGGCGCGCCGCGCATCATTTCGCCACCTCGAAGGAGAGGCTCGCCTCGAAGACCTGCGCGTCGGCGTCCGGCGACGACACGCGCCGGCGCAGCGTGGCGCTGACCACCTCAAGCGACGCGGATCTTATGCGCAGTCGCACTTCGCCCGCGCTGTCCGTTTCACCGAGCGGCTTGTGGTCGATGGCGGCGATCGCGCCCGAGACCGGCTTGCCCTTGACCAGCACGCGGTATGTCGCCTTGTCCCCCTGCTTCGCCTGCGACAGATCGGTCACCGGGACGATCTCCAGCTCATCGCCGATGATGCGCGCGGCGGCAGGGGACCGAGCGTCAACCCACTTGGCGAACTGCTTGGACTCCCACGCCTTGACCGCGTCCGGCACCTGGCTCTTGGGCAGGTTCTTCTCCCCGTCGGGAGTGAGCGAGAAGAATCCACCGTAGAAGACGGCCGAGAAAGCGACGCACTGCGCCGCGGCTTTCACTTCCTTGGGCGAGAAGGAAGCCGCCCCGAGCACATCCTTGGCCGGGCCGCCGCCCGCGATGCACTTGAGGGATTTGACCTTCGCCGCGTCGATGGCCAGCGACTCGCCCCCGCGATGACCGTAGCGGAGAACGAACGCGCCCTTGCCTCTCTCGATCCACATGTCGTGCGCCCGCGCCAGTCCCGGAGCGAGCAGCCCCGCCAGCGAAACTGCGAGCATCGTCGTCTTCATCGCTGCACCTCCTACCCGATCCGCGCCCTGTCGCGCCGCCCGGCACGGTAGCACGAATCTGAGGACAATGCTACGCACGCGGGCGCGTGCCCAGGGTCCCGGCAAAGTCGCCGGGACCAGCCCTTAGCTGCAAGGAATATCGGGAAGTTGCTAAGGGCCAAAGGCCAAGGGCCAACCGCGGCCTCGGACTTCGTCCGAGGCCCTGACAATGGGGCCTTCCTGCCTGCGCCGGAAGTGCTAGCGTTTCTCTCCATGAGCACCAAGCGACTGACGGGCCTCGTCAAGGGCGGCGGCTGAGCGCGCAAGCTCGCCGCCGAGAGCCTGGTCGAGGTTCTGAGCAAGCTGCCCGCCCCAGGGCATGACTGGGTGGACCGCCGGCTCGGCCCGCTCGAGGACGCCTGCGTCTTCCGGCCGGATGGCGCGGGGCGCTCGCTCGTGCTGACTCTCGATGTCATCACGCCCATCGTCGACGATCCGCACGCTTTCGGCGGCATCGCCGCCGTCAACGCCATGAGCGACGTGTACGCCATGGGCGGCCGGCCGGAGCTGGCCCTGTCCTTCGCCGGCTTCCCCACCGACGAGCTCGGGACACAAGTGCTGGAGCAGATCCTCGCCGGCGCGCACGAGGCATGCGCGCGGGCGGGCTGCGCCATCGTGGGCGGGCACACCCTCGTCGACACCGAGCCCAAGTGCGGGCTGGCGGTCGTGGGCAGCGTCGATCCGCAGCACGTCTGGTCGCAGCGGCTCGCCCGGCCCGGCCAGGCCCTGGTGCTCACCAAGCCCCTGGGAACCGGGCTCGTGGGGCAGGCCGTGCGCGCCGGCACGGTCGAGCCGGGCCTGCTCGCCGCCGCCACGGCGCAGATGCTCCAGTTGAACGACACCGCCGCCGAGGTGGGCCGGAAGCGCGGAGCGACGGCATGCACGGACGTGACGGGCTTCGGCCTGCTCGGCCACCTGCGGCACCTCGTCGAGGCCGCCGGCCTCGAAGCGCGGTTGTGCGCCTCGGCCGTGCCGCTCATCGACGGCGTGCTGCCGCTCGCGCGCTCCGGCTGCGTGCCGGGCGGCACCAGGCGCAACTTGAAGTACGCCTCGGCCTGCACCGACTTCGAGGATGCAATCGACGAGGCCCTGCGCCTGGTGCTGGCCGACGCCCAGACCTCGGGCGGCCTGCTCCTTTGCCTGCCGGCCGACCAAGCCGAGGCGGCAGTAGCCGAGTTGCGCGCGACGGGCTGCACGCGTGCCGCGTTCGTCGGCGAGCTCCTCGGCGGCGAGCGACCGGCCATCCACGTGCGCGCCTAGGAGTGTGTCGGGGAAAAGCGCTCTTGGCCGGAAGTCGGGAGGCGTGATCTCGCGAGACTGCGGGATCCGTGACGCCGGCAGGATCGTTACCCTCACCCCTGCCCCTCTCCCGGAGGGAGAGGGGACACCGAGACGC
>JACQWT010000142.1 GCA_016209145.1 Deltaproteobacteria bacterium
CCCCGCGGCTCCGGCCGACGCGCCCGCACCGCCGGAGCAGGCGAGCGTCGCCGAGGCCGCGGCGCCTACCCCGGAGCGTAGCGCCGCTCCCGGCCCCGCGGCTCCCGCTGCCGGCGTGGCCCCTGCTGCCAGCGCCGCCGAGGCAGCGGGCGGCGAGCTCCGGGTTTCGGATCCCCAGCCCGAGCCCGAGCGCGCCGCCGAGGCCGCAGCGTGCCCGGCGCTGCGCTCGCCCGAGTCCGGGTTCCGCGAGCTCTTCGTTGCCCTGACCAGCTCCATCGCCCGGGTCGGCTACTATGCGGTGGGCCACCCGGGGTACGCCGGCGCCGCGCGCGAGCTCAGCGAGGCCGCGGCTCGAGCCCTGCGGGGGCGGGGCGAGCTCACTTTCGCGCGCCGCTGCGGCGTCGACGACGTGACGCTCAGCGTGCAGAGCGCCGCCGGCACGAGCGAGGATCTGGACAAGGCGCTCGTCCCCTCGGTGTTCGAGGCCTACGGCGGCCAGCTCTCCGAGGTGTTCGTGCGCCGCCGGCTCGTCTCGCTCACCCTCAAGGAACGCATCGACGAGGCACAGCTCCGGGCGGTGGTGGAGCTGCTCTCCGGTCCCGAGATCACGGTGGAGCAGATGCGCCAGGAGTTCCTGGCGCGCGGCCTGCGCGAGGTCTCGGTCCTGTTCGACGAGGATCTGCTGGGCCGGGGGCGAGGTCTGCCGTGGCTGGTGGATCTGTGCATCTCGCGCATCGCGCGGGATCTGCGCGCCCTGCCCATCCTGCGGGGGCTCGACGACGCCGCGCTGCGGGATCTGCGCAAGCAGCTCCTGGTCGAGGTGATCCGCCCGCTGACGAACGCCCGGCAGGTCCAGATCATGCTCGACAATGCCGATCTCATCAATGATGCGGTCCGGCACCATGCCGGGGATGCCCAGGTCGACATGCTGCCCCAGCTCGTGGACGCGCTCGCAGGTCCCATGTGCGTGCTCGTGACCAAGCTCGTGCTGGCCGACATCCGCGGGCAGGCCGGCCCCTCCGGCGTGCCGGCGCAGTCGTCCGGCGCCGGCGAGGCGAACCGCCGCCTGGTGGAGCTGATGGTTGGCCGCTTTGCCAGGGAGCGCAGCGACAAGAGCGACGCAGTGCTGCGGGAGCTGCGTCAGGCGGGGTTGCTCCGGCTGGAGGATCTGCCGGAGGAGCTGCAGATCCGGCTGCTCGCCGACGATCTGGCCGACGATCTCGTGGCCGATCCGAAGGGGGTGCTCGCGGCATCGCTCGCCATGGCCGACGATGCGTCGCGCGGGCGCCGGCACGCCATTCTGGAGCACGCCGTGGAGGTGCTGGCGGGTCATGGCGAGGTGGTGGCGCTCGGCGAGCTCGTGCGCTACTTCCAGAAGCTGGCCGAGGGCGGATCGGAGACGGACGGGAGCCGCCGGCTCGCCCGCCGCGCGCTGGACCGGCTCGACTCGGCCCGGACGCTGCGGCCCACGGCCGAGGTCGCCCTCAACGGAGACAGGCCGGCGCGGGAGGCGGCGCTGCACGTGCTGTCGGCGTCGGGCCCGTGCGCCGCGCAGGCGCTGTGCAAGGTCCGAGCGGCGGGCGCCCTCGAGCCCGCGGCCCGCGCCCGGTTCGTCGCCGTCGTGCGGGAGCTGGGCCGTCCGGCGGTGGCGGCGCTAGCGAGCGAGCTGGGTCGTGACGACCTTGCGGCCGACGACGCGCTGGCGGAGGACTTGCTCCGCGCCGTGCCGCCCGTGGAGGACGAGGGGCTCGCCGCGCTCGTGTCGCCCTACCTCAAGCACGAAAAGCCCGCGCTGCGCCGGGCCGCGCTCGAGGCGCTCGTCTCGCTGCGCCGGGCAGCGTCCCGATCCGAGCTTCTTGACGGCCTGAGCGACGCAGACGACGCCGTCCGCTCTGCCGCCATCCGGGGCCTGCGGCAGATCCGGGGCATCGACGGCGAGGCGGTTGCCGCGCTGCTCGGCCTCATCGCTCCCGAGCGTCACGGCAGCCTCGATCTGCGGATCATGGCCGCGGCCGCCCTGGGCGACGCCGACAAGCCCGCCCGGGCGGCCGCCCTGAGCGCCCTGTGTCGGCTGCTCGATCCACCCAAGAAGAGCTTCGTCGCCAGGCTCCTCGATCGCCGGCCGGAGGGCGAGGCCAATCCCGTGCTGGTGGAGACGATGTGCCGGGCGCTGCTGCGCATCGGCGGCGAGCGCGGTGCCGAGGCGGTCCGGAAGCGCGCGACCGCCGCCGATCCCGAGCTGCGCGCAAGGCTGCTGGGGCTGATCGCGGGCTGACATACTGGGTCCGAGAATCGTCGCCCAAGGTCATGGGGAGGGCAAGACCACGCGGTTCCCGGCTCCCGACGCGGGCCAGGCCGAGACCACCGTGCGCGTCGCCCTCATGCCGGGCTAGTGTTTCTTCCCCGGGTTGACGGTCCGGAGGCCGCGTACTACGCTGTAACACATAGGTACAGCTCCATGGGCGACACGGTAACCGTCAGGCTCTCGGCGAGGCTCAAGGACGAGCTCGAGCGCCTGGCGCGGGACGAGAAGACCTCGAAGAGCGACATCATTCGCGACGCGGTGGCCCGCCATCTCGCGGTGCGGCGGTTCCGCGCGTTGCGCGCGAGCGTGCTGCCGTTTGCCGAGGCGCAGGGGATTCTCACCGACGAGGACGTCCTCAAGGCGCTCTCGTGAGGATCGTCTTCGACGCAAACGTCCTGGTTGCGGCATTCGCGGCACGAGGGCTCTGCGCCGCCCTATTCGCAGCATGTCTCGGCGCCCACGATTGCGCGACCAGCGATGCGATTCTGGACGAGACGGAGGCAGCGCTGAGGCGGAAGATCCGGCTCCCGGCGTCGAGGGCGGCGGCGATCCGCGGCTTCCTTGGTGAGCATCTGCGCCGGGTGACGCCTGCCGCCGTCGAGAGCGATCGCTGCCGCGACCGGAGTGATCTCCTCGCGATCGGCACCGCGGTGGCCGCCGAGGCGGATCTCATCGTGTCCGGGGACAAGGATCTGCTCGTGCTCGGGCGCTGCCGCAACATCCCCATCCTCACACCACGGGCGCTCTGGGATCGGCTGCGCTCGACCCGATCGGCGCCCCGAGCGCCCCGCTCGCAGTATGGCGCCAATGTAGGATGATGCGCCGGCCCTGCGTGGCTGAGCCCTCGCCCTTGACGCGCTTGCTCCGCCGCCCGTACGGTGAGTCACTCGCGATGGGACGAATGCGCAAGGGTTTCGCCGGCGCGGGCATCCTGGCCCTGGCGCTCCTTGCTCTCGCGCTCGTTCTGTCGCGCCGGCCGGAGCAGGCCGAGCGGGGGGCGAGGCCCGAGCTTGTCCGGGTCGGCCAGACGCAGGTGGCGCTCGCCTGGCGCACTCGCGCTCTGTCCCAGGGGAGCGTTCGCTACCGGCCCGGCGCCATCGACGCCGAGGCCCTGATCGCCGCGGAGCCGCCCCCGCCGGTGCAGCGCCACGAGCTCGCCATCCAGGGGCTGGAGCCGGGGACGCGCTATCGCTACTGGCTCGCCGGAGGGGATCTCGCCTACCACTTCGAGACGCAGCCCCTGTCCACGACGCCGTTCTCCTTCCTCCTCGTCTGGGGTGACGTATCGAGCCGGCTCGCGAGCCTTGCAAGCTCCGAGACCCCGGGCTTCGTTCTTTCGCTCACGCCCATCCCGGCGGGGGATGCGGATCCGTACCGCGCGCTCCGGCCCTACCTGCCGGTGTATGGGCCTTCGGGCCCGAGCTCCACCGTAGTCGAGCAGCTTCCGTCTAGCTCGTGGGCCCTGGACTGGGGCGGGCTGCGCCTCGTGCTGCTCGACGACGGCGCCGAGCTGGCGCGCCTCGTGGGGGAGGGGGCTCCGCACACCGTGGGGATCATCGCCAAGCGCGGCGGCCTGGACCCCACCGGGGCCGGCCTGCCGCCGCTCTCGGCAACAGTCGAGCGCCACAACCGCGAGCTCCCGTCCCGCGCCGTGGCCTTCGTCATCGTGCCGGGCGAGCGCGGCCCGGCGGTGGAATCGGCCGGCGTGGTGTACCTCCCGGTGCCGTTCGCGCCGCCGGGCAAGGCATCTTCGGGCACGATGCGCTTCGACGTGGGCCCGGAGTCCACGGTGGCACGCTTCCTCGACAGCGGCGAGGAGGTGACCCTGCGGCGGCCGAAGCTCAAGCGGTGGCGCTCCTGCAAGGAATGCCGGCAGCTCGCCGACCGGGGCGCCTACGAGCAAAGCGTGCGGGCCTACCAGGAGTTCATCCAGAATAACCAGGGGCACTTCCAGGTCGACGACGCCCACTACGCCATCGCCGAGATCCTCGACGAGCATCTGTTTCGCTACGAGGAAGCGCTCGGCTGGTACAAGAAGCTCGCAGACCTGTACCCGGACAGCACGCTCGTGCCCCTGGCCCGGCAGCGGATCCAATTCCTCACGGCCCACGCGGATCACGGCTTCGAGCCGCTCGTGCGCTTCGAGCGGGCGCGCAAGGTCGAGCTGGCGCGCCAGCGGGCGAGCCCGGCGGGGCGCAGGCGGGTGGTCGAGCAGGTGGCGGGCATCCTCGCCGAGTTTCCCGACGCCACGCTCGCGCCCGAGATCCGCTACTGGCTCGCCAACCAGTATCGCAGTGTCGATCCGGACCGCGCGGTCGCGCTCTACCGGGAGCTTCTCGCCAAGCACCCGGGCTACGGCGGCGCCGAGGACGCGTGGATCGAGATCGGCGAGACCTACTACGAGGCCAGGCGCCACAAGGACGCGATCGCCGCGTGGCGCGAGGCCCGCGTCGCCCTGCCGGCGCGAGCCGCGGGCATCGAGATGCAGATCGATCGCGCCCGGCGCAACGTGCGCCGGGGCATCCTGGCCTGGGCGGCGTGGATCGCGCTGGCGCTCGTCGCCGCCGCGGGTGCCGTGCTGCCGCCCGCGGGCCTGTCGGCGCGCGCCTGTCGCCGTGCCACGGCGGCCTTCTTGCCGCTCGCCGCACTGACGCTGCTAGGCGGCGGGCTCGTGCGCGAGCAGTTCTCTCGCGTGCGCGAGCTTGTCGGCCTCGGCCTTGCCATCCCGGCATCGGCGTGCTTTGGGTTCCCGTTCGCGTCCGGCCTGGCCCAGAAGCTCCTGTGCCGCGGTGGCGCCGGGGAGCGAGCGGGCCGCCGTGCGCTGGCGGTCATGGGCGGCATCGTGCTCGGCTTGCTCGTGCTTGTCGCCGGGGCGTTCCTGGCGGTGTTCTACTTGAACGAGCACTACCTGAACGGACTGCGCCTGTAGGCCCAAGGCAAGCCAATCCCCGTGGTCGGCGGCTCCACGCCCACGTTGCTTGCGCCGGTTTCGAGGCGTACTGTTCGTGCATGGGTTGGGGTGCCCTTCGGCAGCGCCTGCATGTGGCCGTCGCGGCGAGCCGCGCCCCTGTGCGCAGGGCCGGACACTCCAGCCGTGCGGGGTGCGCAACAGAGCGCGGGGCGCCGCAGGCAGGCCGCGCGGCCCGCGCCGGGCAAGCCCCTCGGCGTTGCGCCCTGGGCAAAGCACGGCGCGCCTCGGGACTCCTGCCCGCGCCGCCGCAGCGCGCGGCCGCGGGCGTGGGGCCTCGGAGCGGGGTCCCGGCGGCGCCGGTCGCGGCTCCGCACGTGGTCGGCCACAGGCCGGCCGCCGGCCGGAGCGCGGTCGGCCGGCCTGCTCTTGCCCTACGGCTTGTCCGCGCGCTGGGTGTGCTTGCCAGCACGCTGCCGCTGCTCGGCGGGTGCACCACCGTGGAGCCGGACCCCTGCCCGCTGACCATCTGGTGCTCCTTCACGCTGCCTGTCTGCGACGACTCGCCCGAGCCCGCTGTCGTGAGCGGCTCGGGAGCCTGCCGGGATGCGACGTTCTCTTGCGGGGGCGACGACCTCTGCAGGGAGTCGTGCGTGTTCGCGAACAGAGGCGGGATCTGCAAGGTCGAGGTGACGGTGGGGAGCAACCACTACTCAACGCAGGTCGAGCTCGTCGAGACGCGCGAGTGCTACAGCAAGTACACGCCGCCCCGGGGGCCGCACCACGGTGGTGGAGGTTGGAGAGAACTGTGCTGACCAATGAGCCGGCTGCTGCAGCCGGGAAAGAGGGGAGCAAGATGGTTGAACTGCTGGGATCATCGATGACGCGAGCCGCCGCGCTCGCGCTTCTGGCTGTTACGGCCGGCTGCGGCCCCGTTGAAGACGACGAGCTGGAGCCGCTCGGTCGCGCGGTGCAGCCCGGGCCGGCGCGGCTTACCCGTTGCTGATCTTGCCATCTCCAGCTCCTCCTAGCCGTGGTAGAATTGCCACCATGCGCTTGCGTGTTCGTGGACGCCAACGGCCTGCACGGCGAGCCACCGCCGCGACCGCTGCCCGGCCCGGCGGCTGTGCCGGGGCTGCTGTGTCGCGGTGCGCCGCGACGGCTGCTGCACCCCTGACCCCCTTGTCGGGCTTCCCCGCGCTGGCGCAGCGCGCGGCCGCGGGCGCGCGGACTCGGAGCATGCTTCCGCTCGTGCTGCTCGGCGGCGCGCTCAGCGCCTCTGCGGCGCTCCTCGGAGGATGCACGTCGCCGGAGGAGGGATGCGTGCCGATATGGAGGCCTTCCTTCACGCTGGTCGTATGCGACGGATCGCCCGAGACTGCGGTCCTCAGCGGGCGGGGTGCGTGCCGCGATGCGGGGCTCACTTGCTACGGCGAGACCTGCCGCGAGTGGGCCGTCTGCACCCGCCAGGGCGGCACCTGTGGCATTGATGTGACCGTAGGATCAAACCACTACTCCATCGAGGTCGAGCTTGCGGCGCGGGACATCTGCGGCTGCGCGTACACACATCCAGGTGTATCCCCCACGATGGAGGTCGGAGAGGGCTGTGCGGACCGGTGAGCCGGCTGCTGGGGCCGGACAAGAGGAGGGCAAGATGGTCGAACTTCCGGGATCCTCGAGGCTGAGGCGAGCCGGCGCGCTTGCGCTTCCGGCCCTTGCGGGCGGCTGCGGCTCCGTTGAAGACGACGAGCCCGGGCAGCTCGGTCGCGCGGCGCAGCCCATCTACAACGCGGGCGACGGCCTGGCAGCCGACGACACCGGCGCACATCCGCAGGCGGTGTGGGTCAAGCGCTCGGACAATGCCGTGGGCTCAGCATTCCTGGTCGCGTCCAACGTGGTGCTCACGGCAGCCCATGCTACTTGCCGTGGTATGATTGCGACCATGTGCCTGCGTGTTCGCGGACGCCAGCGGCCTGCACGGCGTGCCAGCGCCGTGAGCGCGCGGACTCGGAGCGGGCTCCCGGCGGCGCTGCCCACGGCTCCGCCCCTGGCCGGCCGCCGGCCGGCCGCCGGCCGGCGCGTGGTCGGCCAGACTGCTCTCGCCCTGCGGCTTGTCGGCGCGCTGGGTGTGCTTGGCAGCACGCTGCTGTTGCTCGGCGGGTGCAGCTCCTCTGAGTCAGAGCTGGAGTGCATGCCGGCGATGCGAAACTCCCCGGCGGTCGTGGTTGGCGCCGGAAGCTGCCCCACCGAGCGCTTCACGTGTGACGAGGGGCTCGGCGGATGCACGACGTGCTGGCTGTGCACCCGTGAGGGAGGAACCTGCACGATCGACGTCACCGTGGGCTCGGCGCACTACTCGACCGAGATTGAGCTCGTATGGACTAGCAGGTGCATGTGTGAGTTTTCACCTCCGGGAGACTTTGCTACGATAAGACTGGGTGAGGAGTGCCCCAGCCAGTAGGGCCGGGGAAAGGCCCGAGAAAGGAGCGAGGGCTATGGCTAGGTTGCGACGGCGCTTCACGCTGCTGGTGTCTCTTTTGCCCATCGCCGCTGGCGGGGCGTGCGGCTCCGAGGACCTCGACACCGTCCATGAGCTCCCGGAGCAGCTCGGCCGCGCGGCGCAGCCCATCTACAACGCGGGCGACGGCCTGGCTGCAGATGACAAGGCGGCGCATGCGCAATCGGTCTTCATCGAAGGCAAGTGCTCGGCCTCGCTCGTCGCCTCGGATGCCGTGCTCACGGCCGCGCACTGCACCAACACGAGCCCGGACCCGGACGCCGTCTACACGCCCTGGTCGGGAAGCTACACTGTCCAGTTCCCGAACGTTTCTGCCAAAACGAAGGCGCTGCTCAAGGCCACGATCAAGACGTGGAAAACAAGCTCTGCCAACGTGCAGGCACACCCGCTGTTCGGCGCAAACTCCGTGAGAAGCGCTGACCTCGCGGTGCTCGTGATGCCCGCTTCCGTGCCGCGCTGCGCGATGAAGCCGCTCAGGGTGGTAAGCGAGTTTCCGTCTCCACCGGTCCTCTCCTGGAGTGAGGGTACGCCGTGGGCATGGGCGGGCCTGCTGACCACCATCGTCGGAAGCGGCGCCACTGACAAGGCCTGCAGCAGCGGATCAGGCACGGTGACCCGCGGCCTTCTCACGGTGCTCGGAGGCCTGACCCAGCAGCCCGACCCGCCGTTTGAGTCGGTATTTGTTTTTCTCTCCGCAGGCCTCGACGTGCCCGGTTCGCACGTGTGCTTTGGCGATTCTGGCGCGCCCGTGCTCACCACGAAAGACCCAGTCTTCGCCAAGAACATCGAGGCTGGCCGGCTGCTTTCGGTCGTGGCGAGCTGGTGGTACACCGACGGCAAGGTGGTCGACGTTGTGGGCCCCGTGCTCCAGAGCCAGTATGTCCGCTCCTGGCTCGAGCCGCTCGCCCTCGACCGCGACCTCGATGGGAAGGAGGCATGGGAGGACAACTGCGACACCGTGCCAAACCCGAGCCAGGCTGACTCGGACGGGGACGGCATCGGCGATGCGTGTGACGCCTCGCCTGGGGTGGACGACTGCAAGGACTCGGACGGCGATGGCCTGCCGGATCTGTTGGACGCATGCCCTTACGATCCTACGAACCACGACGGGGACGCCGACGGCGTCTGCGACTTGCAGGACAAGTGCCCGTGCGACCCCGACCCCACGGAGCAGGACCAGGACGCCGACGGCCTGTGCCGCAAGGCTTGCTACGGCCCGGGCGACAGCTGCCCGGACGTCTCGAACGCTGCTCGGCAGAACTGCAAC
>JACQWT010000220.1 GCA_016209145.1 Deltaproteobacteria bacterium
AGAACGATCGCGGTCGCGACCGGGACGATCCGGGCGCGACGGCCGGCCCGGACGCGCGGCGTCAGCGGCAGCCGGGGTCGCGGCGCTCGTCCCGAACAGGATCTCGCCCAGCAAATCGCCGGGGTTCTCGACGAGCTCCTTGAAGTGCTCGATCGTCTCCTTGATCTTCTCGACGTAGCCCTTCCACTGCCCGATGAAGCGATCGAGCATCTTCTTCTCGCGCGCGAGAAGATCGAGGATCTCGGCCTTGAGCTTCATGATCTGCCCGCGCGCCGACTGCGCCACCTTGCACAGCGCCTGGGCGGATTGCACCAGGTTGCCCTTCTTGCCCGCGAAGATGTCGCCCAGCTCCTGCTGGTAGCCGGAGACGAGCTTCTTCTCCTCGGCCAGGCGCTTGCTCAAGTGCTCGCCCAACTGGGCGACGTGGTCGCGCTGCCCCTCGAAGATGGTGTGCAGATCGCGGTGCAGCCCCTCCAGCCGCAGCTTCTCCCCGTCGATCCTCCGGTCGAGGCGGCTCTGGATCTGCCGGAAGAGGGGCGTCTTCAAGAGACGGCTCTGCGCGATGCCGCTGCGGCTCACGCCCGCGGCGAGCTTCTGGAGCTGCTCGTTCAGGGCCGGCGGCAGCTTGATGTGGTCGCCCAGAGTGTGGCGGCCCGGGCCCCGCTGCCCGATCTCCTCCAACTCGCGCTCGCGCTCGTGGTGGGCCTCGTCCACGCCGCCGGGCGCCTCGCGGCCGCGATCGGGCCTCTCGCCGCCAGGCCGGCCCGTGGCCGAGTCGCGACCGGGCCGCCCTGCGGCCCCGGCGCCGGCCGCGCCCAGGAGGGCCGTCGCCGCCGGCGCCACGGGCTCGCCGCAGTTGATGAACACGTCGGGCGTGCCGTCGAGATCGATCCTGCCGCCGTAGAGCCCGAGCGACTGTCCCGCCGATAGCCGCACGCTGCCCGCCGCGTCGACGTAGAGGTTCGGCCCGTCGAGCACGAGCGAGCAGACGCCGTTCGACAGCACGAGCTTGCCACCCTCGGCCGACAGTCCGGTCGCCTCGCCGGCCTGCGTCTGCATCGACTTCGCCTTGGTGGAGTAGTGGCCATCGACCTTCATGGCACGATCGCCGACGACGTGGATCGACTGGTCCTTGCCCACCTGCCGCGTCTCGTTCTGGCCCACCTGGGTCGAGAGGTTGGCGCCGATGGTCGTGCTCTCGTCGACCTTGACTTGCCGCTCGAGGTTGCGCTCGGCATGGACGTACACGAGCTCCTTGCCGCGCGCGTCCTCGAAGGTGATCTCGTTCGAGCCGCCAGCGCCGGGCGAGGTGCTGCTCTTCCACACACTCTTGGTCTTGAACAGCGGCAGCGGGTAGGGCACCGCGCAGATCCGGTTGTGCACGCCGCCGAGGATGACCGGCTGGTCCGGATCTCCCTCGTAGAAGTCGACCAGCACCTCGTGGCCCACGCGCGGCACCGCGCCCAGGCCGTAGCCGGCCCCCGCCCAGGGGTAGACCACGCGCACCCAGCACGAGCTGTTCTCGTCGTACTTGCCCTCGCGGTCCCAGTGAAACTGCACTTTCACGCGGCCGTACTCGTCGGTGTAGATCTCCTCGCCCTCCGGCCCGGTCACGATCGCGCTCTGCGGGCCGCTCATGCGGGGCTTGGGCGTGCGCCGCTCGGGACAGAAGCCGTCGCGGCTGGGAGTCGCCGCGGCCCAGATGTCCCACACTTCGCCCACGTGCCCCTCGACGAGGCGCCTGGTGACGAGCAGCCGCGTCTTCTCCGACAGGGCCTGGCGCGGATGCCCGCTCATGGTGAAAACCGCGCCGGGCGTCAGATCGAGCACGTTGGTCCGGAAGCCGAGAGCGCGCTTGCTCGTGCGCGTGCTCTCCAGGCCCCAGTCGGCCACGCGTTGCCCTTGGCGCACGTCGACCGTGGCTCCCTCCGCGGGAGGCCGGGCGCCCTGGCTGCCGGCGGCCGTGGCCTCGCACAGGAAGGCGCCGGGGATGTAGTGATACAGCTCGTAGCACTCCTCGCTCGCCACCTGGGCGCGCGCCTCGGCCAGCAGCCGCAGATCGCGGCTGGAGCGGAAGTCGAAATCGCGCACCGTGAAGCGGCCCGGGCTAAGCCTCTGGCTCAGGCGCACCTGGCGGACGTGCTCGTGCTTGGGCGACTGCTCGGTCTGGCCGACGTACGGCAGCGGCGCCCCCTCGCGCGGCCGCGCGTCCTGGGGCTCGTCGCACAAGACCAGACGCATGTTCTCGAGCTGGCCCTCGCCCGCCGGATCGAGCTGCTCGAAGAAGAAGCTGATGCCCGCCGCCTCCAGCAGCCGACAGAGGAAGGCGAAGTCGGTCTCGCCGTACTGGACGCGGTACTCGTGTCGCGCAAAGCGCGACGGATCGAGGCGCAGCTCCGGCTCGACATCCCACTCGGCGAGCAGTCGCCGGGCGATCTCCGGCACCGAGAGGTGCTGGAAGATGCGGTTGTTGCGCCGCTGCGTCAGGCGCCACAAGACGGGCACGATGCGCAGGTAGTAGGTCGAAAGGCCGTCCTCCTCGACATCGAGCTGCTCCATGTGGCTGCAGATGCCGCTCCACACGCTGTAGGGCGCGCGCTCCTTCCGCCCCTGCTCGTGGCCCTGGCGTCCCTGCTGCTGCTGCCGGCCCTGGCGCTGCGCCTGCTGCTGCTGCCGGCCCTGGCGTCCCTCTTGCCGGTCCTGCTCGGCCTGGCGCCCCTGTTGCTGCCGGCCTTGCCGCTGCGCTTGCTGCTGCGCTTGCTGCTGCGCTTGCTGGCTCTGCGCGCCGCGCTGCTCCTGTGCCTGCTGCGCGGCCTGGCTCACCAGCTCCTCGATGTTGCCCGCCACCGCCAGCCTGAAGGCGGCCCCGCGGCCGATGATGGCGTCGAGATCGAGATCGTGCGCCGGCGAGCGGGCGATGACGAACACCTCGAAGAGCTCGGACAAGACATCCTTGACCGAGAAGCTTCGCACCGACAGCGACATGTCCTTGGCGGTGAAGGCGAGCTCGGCGTTGTGCATAGCGGCTATTAGGAGCCACGGCGCCCGCGCTGTCAACGGGCCTGGGGGACGCCGTGGGAGAGCGAAGCGTGGTCCTGGCTACGGGGTCTTGCAGGTCCCTTGCGAGCAGATCTCTCCCGGCTGGCACGCCTTGCCGCAGCCGCCGCAGTGGCTGGGATCGCCCTGGGGGTCGATGCACACCAGGCAGCAGCCGTCGCAGCTCGAGCAGGTGCAGCCAGACTGCTCGCACATGATGGTTCCGTCCTTGCACGGCAGGATGCACTTGCCCGCGGAGCACGCCAGCCCCGGGCAGCAGTAGTGACCACAGCCGCCGCAGTGCCGAGGATCGACGCCGGTGTTCACGCACTGCTCGCTGCATCCCGGATCCGCGCAGAGGGTCGTGCCCTGCCCGCACGCGAAGGGGCACTTGCCGGCGGCACACGTCTCGCCGGGCAGGCAGCTCTTGAAACAACCGCCGCAGTTCGCCGGGTCGAGCTTCGGGTCGACGCATTTGTTGCCGCACTTGATCGTGCCCCCACCGCAGCCAAGGGAGCACTGGCCGGGTGGCGTGCAAGGTTGTCCCTGCTGGCACGGGTGGAAGCACGCGCCGCAGTGCTCGGGATCCGTCCCCAGATCCGCGCAGTCGTCCCCGCACTTCGTGGTGCCGCCGCAGGGGCAGGGCGGGCCGCACTGGCCTTGCAGGCACACCTGCCCGTTGGGGCAAGCGTTGCCGCAGCCGCCGCAGTTGCTCGCGTCGTAGGCGGTGCTGACGCAGTGGCCGTCGCACAGGGCAAGGCCGCCCGGACAGGCGCAGGCTCCGGCCGCGCACTTCGTTCCGCCCGGGCAGCGGATCCAGCAGCCGCCGCAGTTGGCCGGATCGGTTTCCGTGTCCACACACTTGGCGCCGCACTGTGTGGCGCCGCCAGGACAAGCCAGCTCGCACTTGCCCGCCTTGCAGATCTCGCCGGGACCGCAGGCCACGCCGCAGTCGCCGCAGTTCTCCGGATCCATGGTCGGGTCGATGCACACGCCGCCGCACGCGCACGTGCCACCCAAGCAGTCGAGCGCGCACTGCCCAACGGAACACATGAGGGATCCAGGGGGCGAGGACGGGCACGGCTCCTTGCAGACGTAGCCGCAAGAGCCGCAGTTGAACGGATCTTGCTGGGTGTCCACGCAGAGGTCGCCGCACTTGGTAGTCCCGCCGAGGCACTCGATCTTGCACTCGCCGATCGAGCAGATCTGCCCCGGCCCGCAGGCATTGCCGCAGCCGCCGCAGCTCTCCGGGTCGACGCCGGTGTCGACGCACTTGCCCTCGCACTCGGTCAGCCCGGGCGAACATCCTCCAGCCGCGCCGCCGGCGCCCGCCTGGCCCTCCGGGCTCGACAAGCCGGCGTCCACCATGGCTTGTCCGCCGCACGCTCCGACCGAGGCCAGGATGGCGCCGGCCGCGAGCGCCGCCAGACGGACGGTCAGTTGCAGGTGTAGGGCCGTTGTCACGCTCCTGCGCCTCCGCCAGCGCCGCCGGATCCACCGGGCTGGCACTTGCCCTGAACGCAAGACTCGCCCTGCAGGCACGCCTTGCCGCAGCCGCCGCAGTTGGCCGGATCGGTCATGGTGTCGATGCACTTGCCGTTGCAGTAGTGGGTGCCGTCGAGGCAAGTCATGCCGCACTGGCCGGCAGAACAAACCTCGCCCGGCGCACAGGCGCGGCCGCAGGCGCAGCAGTTGTCCGGGTCAACGTCCGTGTCGACGCAGGAGTTGCCGCAGAGGATCGCTCCTCCCACGCAGCCGACCGAGCACGTGCCGCCGTCGCACGCCTCGCCCGGCTCGCAGATGTCGCCGTGGCACGAGTCGGACGGCGTGCAGATCTTGCGGCAGCCGCCGCAGTTGGCCGGATCGTAGGCTGTGTCCAGGCACTGCCCGTCGCAGCAGCGCCATCCCCAGGCGCACGGACCGCAACCGGCGCCGCCGGCCGCGCCGCCGCCGGTTGTTCCAGCTCCCGCGTCAGGCTGGCCGCCAGGGTTCCTGTCCTTACCGCAGGCGCCAGCCACGCCGAGCGCAACTCCGATGCCGCACGCCCAGAGGCGAGCAAGATGCGAGTGCCTCATTGGAGCCTCTCCCGCAATGCTAGGGCATGGATGCGGGGGCGGGAAGGCGCGGCGGCGCTCCGCGCCGGCGAGACGCTCGACGCAGGCAAGTAGCGAGGAAGCGATTCTCCCGCCCGTAGTGCTAGGATGCCCGCCGCCATGAGCCGGATCTACGATTCCATCCTCGACACGGTTGGCCACACTCCGATGGTGCGCCTGAGCCGCATCGGCCGCGACTTGCCCTGCGAGCTTCTGGGCAAGTGCGAGTTCCTCAACTTCGGCGGCTCGGTCAAGGACCGCATCGGCGTGCGCATGGTCCGCGACGCGGAAGCGCAGGGCCGCATCCGGCCGGGCGACACGCTGATCGAGCCCACCAGCGGCAACACCGGCATCGGCCTGGCCATCGCCGCGGCGGTGAGCGGCTACCGGACGATCATCACCCTGCCGGAGAAGATGAGCCGCGAGAAGCAGGTGGTGATCGAGGCCCTGGGCGCCGAGATCATCCGCACGCCGACCGAGGCCGCCTGGGACTCGCCCGAGAGCCACATCGGGGTCGCCCGCCGGCTCAAGAAGTTGCTCCCCGATTCGCACATCCTCGACCAGTACTCCAACCCCAGCAACCCGGCCGCACACGACGAGGGCACGGGCCGCGAGATCATCGACGACTGCGACGCTCGCATCGACGCCGTGGTCTTGACCGCCGGCACCGGCGGCACCGTGAGCGGGATCGCCCGCGCCGTGCGCCGCGAGATCCCCGGCTGCCAGATTGTCGGCGTCGATCCGGAGGGCTCGATCCTGGCCGGGCCGGGCCCGATCGGCACCTACAAGGTCGAAGGCATCGGGTACGACTTCGTGCCCGACGTGCTCGACCGGAGCCTGGTCGACCGCTGGATCAAGACCAACGACCGCGACTCGTTCCGCGTGGCGCGCCAGCTCATCCGCCAGGAGGGCCTGCTCGTCGGCGGCTCCTCGGGCGCGGCCGTATGGGCGGCGATGCAGGTGGCCCGGGACATGAAGCCCGGGAGCCGGGTCGTGACCCTCCTGCCCGACTCGGTGCGCAACTACCTCACCAAGTTCGTCGACGACGGCTGGATGCGCCAGCACGGCTTCGCCGAGGCCGACTGGGAGATGGGCACCATCGGCGACATCGTCCGCGCCATGCCGCGGCGCGAGGTCGTCTGCATCGACGTCGAGTCCACGTTGGGGACCGCCGTCGAGACGTTCGAGCGTCGCGGCATCTCGCAGATGCCCTGCACCGACAACGGCAAGCTCGCCGGCATCATCACGGAGCACGACGTGCTGCACGTGCTCCTGAGCGGACGGGCCAGTCGCCAGAGCACCATCGCCGAAGTCATGGTCCGCTCGGTGGCGACCGTGGCCGCACACACCGGCGCCGGCGAGCTGCCGCACATCTTCGAGCGCGGCGAGGTGGCCATCGTCGTCGACGCCGAGCAGCGCGTGCTGGCGCTCTTGACCAAGATCGATCTCATCACCTACCTCGCCGGACGGACGGCGGGGAACTGAAGGCCGCCTTGGTCCGGGACCCCCTCCTGCGCTCCCGCCTCACAGCAGCTTCGCCACGAGATCCGGCGTCATTTGTTCCAGGTCCGATGGCCTCTCCAGGAACGGCGCCGCATCCTCGGCGACTGACCGCCAGTCGAGCTGGCGCAGCCGTGCCCGCAGGGCGGCGCGCCATTCCCCGGCGAGCCCGGGATCGTGGCCGCTCTGCGCCAGCGCATTGGCGAGGAGCACGCGATTGGGCTCGATCCCGCGCTGCTCGGTCAGGTACCAGACCAGATCGTACCAGTCGCGCCCCTTGGCGAAGGAGCGTGCGAGCAACGCATGGAGCTTGCCGGCGAACAGGGAGGGCATGTCGTGGTGGCGCAGGGCCACGGGGAAGAAGCGCTGCACGAGCGTCGTCTACAGGCGGGCGCCGGCGGGCGGCGCCGTGTCCACCTCGATCTTGATCGACAACGCGACCCGCGCATCGGTCGACCAGCCGAGCTCACGGGGCAGCCCTTCGAAGCGGTACAGGGCGTGGCTCACCGCCCGTGCGGCCTTAGCGGTGATCTTGATGCGGTAGCCGGCCGCCACGAGGCCGCGGCCTACCGAGGCGAAGGTGGCGGCGAGATCCAACGGGTCGTCGCCCGGTTGCGGTGCGGCGCAGAAGTCGAGATCCTCGGAGTAGCGCGGCAACCCGTGTAGCAGGCGCAGCGCGGTCCCGCCGACGAAGGCCAGGCGCGAATGCGCCTGAGCCTCGTGCAGCAGGCGCAGGAGGTAGATCTGCAGGTACTCCCGCGCCAGGCTGCGCCGGACCGCGGGGGGCACCTGCGACAGCAGGTTTGCGAGGTGGCTTCTCACGACCCTCCGGCCTCCTCGACGTGGACGGACAGGCAGCGTGCCGCCCGCCGAAGGCGCGGGCTGTGGCAATCGAGAGCCATGCGCTGGAGCCGGGCCATGTCCAGCAGATCCAGATTCTGCAGGCGCAACGACTCGATGCGCGCAGCCGTGATCTCGCCCCTGGACAGGTGGAAGAGATCGAGCAGTGCCTTCTCGGGGCAGGCCACCAGCGCCCGATCGCCGGACAGCTCCATCTCGGCGAACCCCCAGAAGCGCGCGGCCTGCACATGGCGGTAGCGAAACACGCCGATCGGTGTACGAAACACCGCCGGGCGCCGAGTGGTGATCGACTGCACCAGGGGGACCGACTCCGGGATGAGTCCGTAGATCGACAGAGCGCGTTCCAGGCTCACGTAGGAGGGCGTGACCAGAAGGTTGGCGACGCGCTCGGCGGCGACGGGACGGCGGCGCAGCTTCTCGGGCAGCAGGTAGACGCCGCGGCGAAGCTGCACGAGCCGGCCCGCGGCCACCCAGCGGCTGAGTTGCACGCCGAGAGCGCGCGCCGGCTCGCCCAACACGCGCAGCGTGGCGGTGTCGATGACCGGCAGGCCGCCCGCGAGCTCGAGCAGGCGCTGAAATTGCATTGCAGCAAGCTATCAGTTTTGTTAGCTTGCTGCAACGGGAATCGGACTGCGGCAGGTAGCCGAATCACACATGGCGTGTGACTCGGACGGCGAACGGTGGGCGATCGACTGGTGAATCACACGGAATGTGTGATTCGAGCCGGGGGCGCGATTCTCGCGCCAAGCGCGTGAGGGAAGAGCCGCCTTGTGGGCGACGCTGCAGGGCAGATATCATGCATGCGCTCGCGGCAGCGCCGCGCGGAGCAAGGAGGGCGGACCATGGCATCGGAGAAGGGCTCAGGCGTCGGGCGGCAGGGGCTGTGGCACCGCGCGCTGTGCATGCTGGTCATCCTCGCCGGGCTCGTCGGCGCCTGCTCGGGCGACGACTCTGCGCCCGCCGCCACGCCGGGGCCCGCGCAGGGCGGCGGCGGGACCGGCTCCGGGGGAGGAGGTGGTGGAGGCGGTGGAGGCGAAGGAGGCGCGACGGGCACGCTGGTCCTGCCCGCAGCCGGCGGCACCGTCGAGGACGCGGCGACCGGCGTCGTGATCGTCGTGCCCGAGGGGGCGCTCGCGGCCGACCTGCCCATCACGATCGGGCTGGCGGCCGACGCGAGCGCCGCGGCGCCCATCCCGGACTTCGAGCTCGACGGCACGGGACCGATGGTCTAGCTCTTGCCGGACGGCACCAAGTTCGCGAAGCCCATCCTCGTGGGCGTCCCGATGACCCTGGACGCGCCCGCGGGATGGCCCACGGCCGCCTACACGCTCGAGGGCGGCAAGTGGGCACGGGCCGCGCTGCTCGACGGCTCGCCGACCCTGTCGTTCTACGTGCCGGCGAGCGGCCGCGCGTTCTTCGCCACGGATCACTTCTCGAAGTGGACGCCGGGCAAGCAGTTCGACATCTTCTTCCATCCGTGGGGGGCCCCCGACTACCTGTTCGTGCCCGCCTGCGACTTCCAGGAGTCGTGGGCCGGGCTGTCGGGCCTGCGGAAGTGGGTGGAGGATGACGTCAAGCGTCGCATCCTCTACCGGGAGGTGCTGCTCGACGTTGCCACGCATAGTAGGCGCGCGCGCACCGAGATCGAGCAGGCGAAGTCCGCCGGCCTGCAGAAGGCCGCCGCCGGCCTGAAGTCGGCCGCAACGACGAACAAGATCGGCGCCCTCATCACGAAGCTCGGCCAGATCGCGGCGCAGGCGCACCCCGAGGCGTTCAGCCCGGCCGCCACCCAGGCCCTCGATCACGGCGCGGCGTTGATGGGCACGCTCGGCTCCGCCGTCGGCGTGACCAACGCCGCGCTCAAGTGCGTGAACGAGCACCTCGCGACGGGCGCCATCGCGCAGCGCATCGACATGGGACAGGCCAATGCCGTCGAGATCCAGGCGGACTGGACCAAGACGGGCTTCTACAACTACGTGCTCCAGTTCCTCGCCGACATCGGCAAGGACAACGCCGCGCTCACGCAGGCGCTGCAGGACCAAGCCGAACTCCGGGGGGCGAGGGTCGATGCCATCGCCGGCGCCCTGCCAGGCGCGTGCGACAAGCTGCCCGGCGATGCCGATGCGTCAGTGCGCCTGCTGTGCCAGGGCGACGGCGCCTGCGGCGTGGCGTTCGGCAGCGAGGCGTGCGACGTCTGCATGGTCCAGGCGTGCTGCGAACAGAGCGCCGCCTGTGCGCTCGACGCGGCGTGCAAGAAGAAGTGCCTCGTCGGCGAGGCGCCGGTCCTGCCGGAGTGCGGCGATCTCGCCAAGTGCCAGACGGCGAGCTGTGCCCAGGCGTGCGGCGTCTGCGTGGGCGGCACGACCAAGTGCGGCAACAAGTGCGTGGACACGCAGACCGATGCCGCGAACTGCGGCGCCTGCGGCGTGGCCTGCGCGCCGGGCGAGATCTGCTCGGCGGGGAAGTGCGAGATCAAGTACGCGGGCAAGCACCTCTGGAGCAAGGGCTTCGGCGGGGCGGACTACGACCATGGCCACTCCGTCGCGGTCGACGGGTCGGGCAACGCGTTCGTCACGGGCCTTTTCGGGGACGAGGTGCCACAACTCGGGACCTTGCCACCAGGGTCGCACTTGTGGCCGGTACCGGCGGCCACAACTCGGGACCTTGCCACCAGGGTCGCACTTGTGGCCGGTACCGGCGGCCACAAGTGACGCGCTGCCCCGGGCGCCGCTGCTTGCACGACGGGCCGGCGTGGCATACCGTAACCTGTATGGCGGCGTTGGTTCCTCCCCAGCCGGCCGCCTTCTCGGCCGCCGTCGCACGCCTCGTCGACCTGCTGGTCCGCGAGTACGAGCCTCGCAAGATCGTGCTCTTCGGATCGGTCGCACGCGGCGAGGCCGGCGAGAGCAGCGACATTGACCTGCTCATCATCAAGGACACCACGGCCACCCCGGAGCAACGCTGGATGGAGGTGGGGGCTCTGGCCCTGCGGTTGGGCCTACGGATCCCCGTCGAGCCTGTTGTTCTCACGCCGGAGGAGCTCCTGGAGCAGAAGGCGCGGCGCCACCCGATGATCCAGGACATCCTTCGGCATGGGCGAGTCATCCATGACGACGGCCGAGACCCCGTGAACGGATACCTCCTGACACGGCCGACCGCCGCCAAGCCTCACGCAGTAGTGCCGGCCGCTCGAGCGGCGGCTCCCTCGGGCTGGGCCTCGCCCGCCCCGGGCAAGATCGCCTCGGGCTCGGCCTGGCCGCGCAGCCGGTAGCCGCGCCGGCGCGCCAGCGCCGGGACGACGAGGAAGGTGGCCACGGCGCCGAGCAGCATGGCCGCCGCCTTCAGGCCCGTCACGTTCTGCAGCGGCTTGGCGTCGCCCAGGGCAAGCACGAAGAAGCCGATGAACATCGCCGCCGCGCTCGTCCAGATGGCCGGGCCCGAGGCCAGGGCCGCCTGCGTTGCCGCCCGGCCCAGGGACTCGTCCGCGCGGGCGCGCCACGAGCTGATGAGATGCACGGCGTAGTCCACGCCGTTGGCGAGGATCAGGCTGCCAAGGAGCGAGGTTCCGATATCGAGGTTGATGCCCAGCAGGCCCATCGCGCCGTGGATGGCCAGCAGGGTGAACAGCGTGGGGCTCGCCGCCAGCAGGCCCGTGCCGAGCGAACGGAACGCGACCGAGAGCAGGGCCACGACGAGGAGCACGGCGAGGATCATGCTCTGGAGTTGGTTGCGCTCGACGCTTTGGGCGAGCCCGCGGTGCAGCACCGGCAGGCCGTTGACCTCGGCGTCAACGGAGCGGACGGTCGCGCCGCCGGCCGCCGCGCCCGGGGCGGCCGGCAGGAGCACGGCCTGTCTGCCGGCGTCGAGCGCCGCCATGCCGAGCTCGGTCCGGAAGCTATCGCCGGCGTGCCCGGCGGGGAGCTGCAGGCCCAGGGCGGCAATCAACCGATCCGCGCCCTGGCGAGCCTGCTCTCGGCCCCAGATCTCGGCGAGCGGGGTAGCGAGCGAGGTGGCGAGGTCGGCGGCGAGCTCGTCGTTCTCGGCCGTCCCGAGCGCCCGGACGGCCGCGGCGCGCACGGCTCCGGCGCCGGGCCGCGGCCCGAGGGCCGCCAGGGCCCGGGCGAGCTCCTGCGCCGGATCGCCCTGCGGCCCGGCGGCCGGCAGATCGACCGCACACTCGGCCGAGCGTAGGTAGCGCCCCAGCTCGGCGGCCACGGGATCGCCGTCCACCTGGATCCGGCCGGCGGCGAGAAACGCGCTCGTCCGTGCCCGCCGATCGGGGGGGAGCGCGACCGCGGCCCGGCGCGCCAACACCTCCAGCCGCCACCCGAATTCGTCCTGCAACCGGGCCTTGACCTCCGCTCCCCGGGGGCCGTCCAGCCGGGCGAGATCGAGGCGGCCGAGCCGCTCGCCCGGCACCAGAGCTTCGATCCGCTCGAGCACGCTCGCCACCTAGCGCCTGGTCGCGATCCTTGGTTACGAGCTGGCCCAACGAGGTGTCGCCGCGGACGAACAGGCCCAGGTTGCGCACCTGGTCGGCAGTGTCCGGCACGCGCCGCTGCCCCGTCATGGCCTCGCCGAGCGTGGCGATGACCTGCGCGACGTGCTGTACGCTCGTGACGTGCGGGACGAGCTCAATGCGATCGGCCAGGCTCTGCACTTCGCGCAGCACGTCCGGGTCATTCATGTCCCCCCTGACCAGCACCTGCACGAACACGGCCGCCCCGAAGTGCTCCCGCAGAAACTGGTCGGCCCTACCGGGCGGGCTCTGCGCGTCGAAGAAGGAGCGGTTGTCAACCGACGTGTGGATGCGCGTCACGAGCAGGGCGCTCGTGGCCGCGAGCGCGGCCACCGCCAAGCCCACGGGGCGCCGGTGCGCCTGGCAGCGCGCCGCCAGGCCGGCCATGAGCTGCCGCAGCGGGCCCGGCCCGGCGCTCGGCCGGCGGCCGAGATCGACCAGCCGCAGGGCGGCGGGCACGAAGGTCAGGGCGAACGCCATGGTGATGATGATGCCCAGGGCCGTGAACGCGCCGAAGTGGCGGATGGGCTGAATGTCCATGACCACGTAGGAGAGGATCGCCCCCGCCGCGGTCAGCCCCGCCACGAGCACGGCGGGCCCGATCCCGGTCAGCGTACGCGCGACGGCCTCGGCCGCGCCCACGTGCGGCCGCCACTCGAAGTAGCGGAACAGCATGTGGATGGCATAGGTGCAGCCGATGGCGAACAGCACGATGGGCATCGAGCCGAGCATCAGGTTTAGCCGCACGCCACACAGAGCCATCAGCCCGATGGTGATGGCGATGGCCATGGCATTCGAGAGCAGGCACAGCACCGTGCCGAGCACGTCGCGCAGCGCCAGCACCATCAAGAGCACGATCACGCCCACGGCCCAGGGCGTGAGCCGGCGCAGATCCTTCTGCACTGTCTCGTAGACGTAGCCCGAGATGAAGGGATTGCCGCCCAAGCGGATGCGCTCGCCCGGGAAGCCGTCGCTCACGATGCGCCGGATGCGGTCGGTGGTGGCGCGCGGATCGACGCCATAGGCCAGGAAGCAGTAGACGAGCACGGCCCGGCCGTCGGCCGACACGAGGTTGCCGACCACGTGGTCGCGCGACATGACCTTGGCGCTAAGGGCAGCCATCGCCTCCGGCGTGCTCGGGATCTCGGCCACGAGTGGCGAAGCCACGATGCCCCCGCGCTCCAGGTCGGCCGTGAAGTCGCTCACTGTGGTCAGGGAAAGGACATGGCTCAGTCCCCCCATGTCCTTGAGGGCCCGGCTCACCTGGCCGAGCCGCGTGAGGAAGTCCGGCAGGAAGACGTCGGCGGTCTCGATGCCCACCAGACCCACGTCCAGGCCGCCGAAGCGGTCGTTGATCTCGTAGAACGTCTTCACGTCCTCGTTGCCGCGCGGCAGGAACGCCAGGATGTCGTCCTCGTTCTGAATCGCAAGCGCGTATCTCCCGCCCACGAGCGCCAAGGCCACCACGGCCAGCACGACCAGCGCCGCCCGGCGGCGACTGGCCATCCAGCGAGCTAGTGCGTGCATGGCATGCCTTGCCCTACTTGAAATAGTGCGCGCCCTCGGTCAGGTCGCAGTGGAAGTGATCGGCGTGCGCCTCGTTGTAGTCGGGCGTGAGGATGATGTTGTAGACGCCTTGGTCGAACATCGTCTGCGCGAAAGCGCGCAGGAGCTTGCCCCCCTCGGTCTTGGGGCTGGGCTGGTTCTTCTCCCAGTCCTCGAGCACGGAGTACAGGGGCCCGCCCTCGACCTGCACCAAGGCGTAGTCGATAGCCATGGCCAGCCCGTGCTGGCTCAGTGTCTCGGTGCCGGCGATGACGCGGCAGTTGTACACGCCCAGGTGCACGACGTCGTTCACGCCCAGGCCGGCCAGGATCTCGGCCGCGCCGAGCATCGCAAGGCCGTGCGGGCAGGCGGTGAACACCGCCTCGGGCTCCTCGCCGATGCCCATCGGCCGGAAGGCAACGCCGGCGAGCACGGGCGAGATCCAGATGGGATCCTCGATCTCGCAGACGACGCCGGGCAAGCCCTCCGGCGACTCGTCCGGGCTCAGCGCCGGGCAGAAGCCGACGCCGCGGGCGAGCAGCTCCTGGTGGCAAGCCGAGAGCACGAAGGGGTGATCGTCGCCGGGCACGCAGGCGTACACGACAGTGCCGGGCTCGCTGAAGCGGCTCACGGTGGTGCACTGGTAGCCGGGCCGGCAGCCCGTCGGGCTCTGCCCGTAGTCGCAGCGCACCGTGCACAGACC
>JACQWT010000221.1 GCA_016209145.1 Deltaproteobacteria bacterium
CCTGTACGCGAGGACCCGGCGCGAGGACGAAAGCCGCCTTCGCCCGCGCGCAGGCGAAGCCGAGCACGGGCGACCGAAGAACACCGGCCGACTCGGCGAGCCGTCGTTGCCCGCCACCGCAAGACCCCGTGAACGGATACGTCCCGCTATGCCTTGCCCAGGACCATCGCCAGCAAGGCCATGCGCACATACATGCCCTTCTTGACCTGCCGGAAGTAGGCGGCCCGCGGGTCGGCGTCCACGGCGTAGTGGATCTCGCCCACCCGCGGCAAGGGGTGCATGACCACCATCTTCTCCTTGGCCTGGCGCATGATCTCCGGAGTGATCTCGTAGAGGTCCTTGACCTCCTCGTAGTGGGCCAGGTCGGCGAAGCGCTCCTTCTGGATCCGCGTGACGTAGAGCACGTCGGCGTCGGCGATGACGTCGGCCACGTCGTGCGTCTCGCGCACATCCCGCTTCTGGTCGATGAGCTCGTTCATCAGGGCCATGGGCAGCCGCAGCGTGTCCGGCGAGACGAAGCGCAGCGAGACATCGTACTGGAGCAAGAGGCGTGTCAGCGAGTGGACGGTGCGGCCGTGACGCAGATCGCCCACCATGGCCACGCGCCGGCCGTCGATGGCGCCGAGCTCCTCCCGGATGGTGAACAGATCGAGCAGGGCCTGCGTGGGGTGCTCGCCCGCGCCGTCGCCGGCGTTTATCACCGGCACGGCCGCGTAGTCGGCGGCCACCTTGGCCGAGCCCACGTCCGGATGGCGCAGCACGATGACGTCGGCGTACTGCTCCAGCGTGCGCACGGTGTCGGGCAGGCTCTCGCCCTTGCTCACGGAGCTGAACTGCACGCCCTGGGTGATGGGGATGACCGATCCCCCCAGCCGCTCCATCGCCGCGATGAACGATGCGCTCGTGCGCGTGCTCGGCTCGTAGAAAAGGCACGCCAGCACGTGGCCGCGCAGGAGGTCGCACCCCCCGGCGCGCTCGACCATCACCTTCATCTCGTCGGCGCGCTGGAAGATGTGGCCGAGCAGCGGCCGGCCAAACTGCGCGACCGTGAGGATGTCCTGGCCGGCCGGGGCGGTGCCCGGCCGCGGCCGCGTCGGGAGCGTGTCGCGGTCGAATAGCCTGGGTAGCTCCATGGGCTCCATCGGGGGCAGTGCTCCGTGCTTGGGGTCCGCGTCCGCCCGGCGCGGACGCGCGCACCCTACGCGAACGCGGCTGGGCTGAACAGGGCCTTGTGCCGGCGCCCCCGGGGCCCGCGCCCCCTACTCCGCCTGCTCGCTCGCGATGTCTCCGGTCGAGGTCACCTTGAACTTGAACTGCTTCTCACCCGTCTCGAACGTGACTTCGATCGTGTCCTCGTCCAGGCGCGCGAAGCTCAGAGTAGCGGTCTTGTCGAAGGGCGTGTCCAGGGTGTAGGTGCCCGCCTGCGGCACGGGATCCTTCCAGCGCACCTGGACGCCGGCGATGTCGAGGTGCCAGTCGCCCGCCTGGCCTTTCCAGTCGCGCGTGCCGTCGATCTGGATGCCCTCGCCCAGGCCCCCCGGCAGCACGGTCTGCAGCCGGTCGCCGCTGCCGGTGGCCTCGCGGCCGTCGCGCAGCCGCTTCCAGTGCAGCTCGTGCACCACGTGCCGGCTCTTGTCCTGCAAGCTCCAGGTCACGTGCGCCGTGCCGCTCACCTCGACCTTGCCGTTGCTGAGCTTGTCCCAGACGTGGTCGACCACGACGTCGTTCTCTTCGTTCTTGGTCACCGTAGCCGTGTGGCTCCCGGTGAACGTCTGGCCCTGGAAGGCGCAGCCGTTCCCCTTGGCCCCGTAGGTGACCTTGAGCGTGTTCTGGTCGAGCACCACCTCGGCGCACGGGAGCTGCGTCTGGTAGAACTCGAGCAGCTTCTTGGCGGCCTCCTCGACGGCCTGGCCGATGGTGAAGTTGGTGGTGATCTCGACGGTGGCCCCGACCGCGCTCGACGCCTGGGTCGACATCGCCGCCTCGTCGAGCGCCTGCGTCGCCTCGCCCAGCGTCAGAGCCTCGCCCTTCTTGCACGAGACGCCGAGAGCCACGAAGGCAACCAGAGCTACGAGAAGCCGAGCACGCGTGGACATGTCACTCCTCCTGCTGCCGCCCTGCGGAACGTGCCTTGATGATAGTGCACTTTGCCGCGCGCCGGTGTAGGCTCCACCTGCCCTCCGCGTTGCGGCGGGCCAAGGAGGACCATGTTCACGCGACTCATCTTCTGCCGGTGGCTCTGGCCGGCGCTCCTGCTCGCGCCGCTGCTCGCCGGCTGCGGCGGCGCCTCCTACGCCAAGGAGGCCCAGTACGGCGGCTCACCACCGCCGGCCGAGCCCGCCTACCGCGGCGGCGAGGAGCTGGCGGTCGCGAGTCCGGCCAGCCTCGAGGCGGACATGCCGGCGGACAGGGCGGCGCCCGGCGAGGAGCGCTTCCTGCCGCCCCCGCCTCCCCCGGCACGGATGGAGCTCGCGCAGCGCGACGCGCGGCCGCGCAAGTCCGCGGACACGGCGAGTGCGCCGACAGCGGGGCCGGCCGCTGCGACCCCCGTCGGCGGGCCGGAGGCCAAGCCGGCGGAGGCCACCGACGTGGGTCCGGCCCCGGCCGCGGGCGCGCCGGCGGCAATGGCGACGCCGCTGCTCATCTACGACGCGCGCTTCCAGATGGCCGTGTACGAGGTCGAGAAGGCCATCAGCGCCACCGAGGCGCTCGGCCGCGAGCTCGGGGGCTACCTGGTGCAGCGCGACGACAGCACCATCAAGTTCCGCGTGCCGGCCGGCAAGTTCGACGAGGCGCTCGGGCGCGTGGCCAAGTTGGGGGACGTCCTGCACCGCGCCATCGACGTACGCGACGTGACCGAGGAATTCGCCGATCTCCAGATCCGGCTCCAGAACGCGCGCGCCATGCGCCAGCGCTTCGAGGAGCTGCTGGCGCGCGCCCAAAGCGTCAAGGACGCCCTCGAGGTGCAGCGCGAGATCGAGCGCGTGACCGCCGAGATCGAGCGGTTCGAGGGCCGGCTCAAGCTGCTGCGCGAGCTCATCGCCTTCTCGACCATCACCGTCACGTTCTCGGGCCGTCCGGTGGAAAGCATCAGCCCCACCGTGGCGCTGCCCTTCCCGTGGCTGAACCAGCTCGGCCTGGCCGAGCTCCTGAGCCTGTGAGGAGGCCATGATGCACGCTAGAGCCTGGATGGGAATCGGCGCTCTGTGCGCGGCGGGCCTGGCGGCCGGCTGCGGTCCCTCGTTCGCGGCAGTCACGCCGCCCGGCTTCGTCGAGCTGGAGCAGGGCGACTACAGCCCCTACGACTACCGCGCGACCACGGCAGACGGCCTGGTGCTGGCCGTACGGGAGATCGAGCATGATCCCAAGGGCGAGATCGGCTTCTGGACGCGCGCCATCGAGAACCGCATGCGCCAGCGCGGCGGCTATGCCCTGATCGAGACGCGAGACGTGAAGAGCGCGGACGGCCTTGCCGGCAAGCAGCTCCGCTTCGGCCATGACGAGGGCCAGAAGCCGCACCTGTACTACGTCACCGTGTTCGTGACCGACGCCACGATCTACCTGCTCGAGGCGGGCGGCACGAAGGAGCTGATGGAGAAAGGCACGAAAGAAGTCGACGCGGCGGCGAGCGGCTTCCGCGCGAAGTAGCCTCCGGTCAGACGACCAGGACCATGCCGTCGTCCGCGAAGCTCAGATCGTAGCCCGCCGGAGCCTCGCGCACTAGCTCGCGCCAGAACTGGCGCACTTGCTGGCCGAGGTGGGTGAAGACGAGGCGCCTGGTTCCGATGCGCGGCAGCGCCTCGACCCACTCGACCCAGGTGCAGTGCTGGCCGCAGGGCGGCTTCGGGTAGGAGCACTCGGCCAGGAGCAGATCCGCCCCGGCCGCCGCGGCGAACAGGCCGTCGCAGAACGCCGTGTCGCCCGAGAAGGCCACGGTCTTGCCCTCCGGGGTGGTGATGCGCAGGCACAGCGCCTGGTCGGGCGGGGGCATGTGATCGGCGGCGAAGGCGCGCACCGTGACGCCGCCCACCACCGCCTCGCCGCCTGGCTCGATCTCATCGACGCGCAACTCGTACGGCATGGAGCGCGCCGCGGCCACGTCACCGTAGGTCGCGCGATAGAGGGCGTCGAGCCGTGCCCGCGTCCCCCTCGGGCCGATTACGCGGAGCGCGCCCGCGCGCGCTGTGTTGAACATGCCGTCGAGGTAGAGGTAGGGAAGCCCGCCGATGTGGTCGCCGTGCAGGTGGGTGAGCGCCACGGCCACGATCTCGCTCGGGTCGCGCACGAGCCGGTAAAGGGCGCCGAGCGCCGTGGCTCCGAAGTCCACCGCCAGCGGGCCCCAGCCGGGGCCCTCGAGCAGGTAGCAGGAGTGGCCGCGCCCCGCCGAGTTGAACGCATCAGCCGAACCGAGGACCGTCAAGCGCATGGGCTCACCGCGCGTCCTTTCCACTGCCCACGAACTGCTCCTCGCGTCGGGCGAAAAGCAGGTTGAACGTGGTCAGGCTTGCGTAGCAGCCCGTGACGTAGGACTGCAACTGCACTTTCTCCTCGTCGCTCAGCCCCGGGTGCATGTTGAGCTTGGCCTCGAGCAGCCGCAGCTTGTCGCGCACCATCACGACCTTGTGGAAGAAGCTCTCCAGGGGCACGCGCTTCTCGGCACAGTTCGGATCGCCCGGCTTGAGGACGAGCTCGCCGCCCTGCCACCGTGCCCCGAGATCGGGCCTACCGATGCCCAGCTCCTCCGCCAGCACCTCCCGCAGCACGCGTCGGAACTCCTCGATTTCCATACCCAGCTCGATCTCCTTCGGCAGCACGGGCTGCTGGCGCTCCGGCGGCGGTGCCGCCGCCAGGACGGGCCGGCCGCTCCCTCGCCGTGGCTCGCCGGCGGCGCGCGGTCGCGGCGGCGGCGCGGCTGCGCCCTTGGGCCGATAGCGGCTGCACGTCGCCACCGCGCGCACGGGCGGCGGGTACACCTCGAGGGCGCACTCGCCCACCCAGCCCTTGTCGGGATGCTCGTAGGCGCGCCCAAACGCGGCGCAGCTCCCGCAGCGACCCTCCGGCTCAGTCACGGCGGGGCCATTGTAGTTCCCGATGGCGCCGGCGCGCCACCTGCATCCGCCGAGAGGGTGCCCCTGCCTGCCAAAAAGGCCAACATATTCACAATGATATGTGCCGAAGCGGCACCACGGCGGCGCTTGTGGGCGGGCTGGAAACGGAAGAAAGGGTGAGCCGATTTTGCCAGCTCGCGCTCCTAGAGGGAAGATGCGCAGCCCCGGCACAGGATCCGGGCCGAGTCATCAATCAGGAGAAGCTCATGTCTCACAAACTCTTGTTCGGAGCGATGGCAGTGGTCGCCACGGCGTTGATGGGCTGCGGGGGAGCGCCGCCTCCGCCGGCCGAAACCCCTGCGGCCGAGGAAGCCAAGCCGCCTGAGGGCGGAGAGGCCAAGCCCGCCGAGGAGGCCAAGCCCGCCGAGGAGGCCAAGCCCGCCGAGGAGGCCAAGCCCGCCGAGGAGAAGAAGCCGGAAGGCGGCTGACAGGGCATCAGGCCCGCATCCTTGCGTTGCTTGCCGGCGCCCCGAGGGCCGGCTTCAGAGCCGGAGCGAAGGCTGACGGGTCAGCTTTCGCTCCGGTACTGCTGTTTGTTCTCGTCGTAGCAAAGCAACTCGCGCGCTGCGCCGGAGCCCGCTGCCCGTAGCCTTGCCTTGAGCGGGCGGAAGCCTTCGGTCATGGGGATGGCGTCGAGACGGCGGATGAGCCGCGGCCGCGCGGCAGGGGGCAGTTCGGCGCGCACCAGCGCCGAGAGGCGAGCCACGTCGATCTTGCCGCGTGCCACGACCGACGCCACGACCACGGCGTGGTCTAGGTCCGGGAGCCTCAGCCCGTAGGCCGCGCACAGCTCGATCCCGTCCAGTCGGTAGAGCACGTCCTCGACGATGGGCGTGGCCACGACACCACCGGCCGTGCGCACCATGTCCGCAAGCCGATCGACGAGCCAGTAGTCGCCATCGGCATCCTGGCGCAGCACGTCGCCCGTGGCGAACCAGCAGTCGCCGCGCTCGAATGCGTCGCGACGGGCCCGCGGGTCCCCCGATCGTGGATCCAGTCGCGCGATGGCCACGCCCGGCGTGTCCACGGGAGAGCGGCAAAGCTGTCCGGCGCGCTCCACGAACCTCTGCGCCGCGAAGTCGTACTGCACCACGGCGAGCTCGGCGCTGCCGGGCAGCGGCCGGCCGAGGGCGCCGATCTTGTGGCCGGAGGCGTTGGCCAGCACCAGGTTGCGCTCGGTGGAGGCGTAGAACTCGAGCACGCCGACGCCGAAGCGCTCGCCCAACTGTCGCCAGACGTCGGCTCGCATCCCGCTGCCGGCGAACAGGCGCACGGGATGGTCCCGATCCGCCGGCGACGGCGGCGCCCGGAGCAGAGAGCGCGCCATCTCGCCGGCGTAGAAGACCACCGTGGCGCCGTAGCGGCGCACCTCGGGCCAGAACCGCCCGGGATCGAAGCGGGCCGAGAGCGCCAGGCGCGCGCCACTGGCGATCGCGCCACCCACCGACACCATGATGCCCGCCGGATGATGCAGCGGCAGGCAACAGTAGACCGTGTCCTCGGGCGTGAGCGTGCAGGCCGACGCCACGCCCACGGCCGAGAACCCCCACCGGCCGTGGCTCACCCGCGCCACCCGGGGCGCGCCTTCCCGGCCGGCGCTGACCAGCACCATGGCGAGCTGGCGGGCCAGCCCCGCGTCGGGCCGGTACCAGGCTGGGCGGGGCACGGCGTGCGGATCGATCGCTTCCATGTCCACGACCCCCGGGCAAGGCGTTCGGCCGGGCCCACCGCCCAGCACGAGCACCGGCAGCCGACCGCCGGCGCCCCGGCGCGCCATCGGGGCGGCAGCGCCTAGCGCCCGCTCCGCGTTCTCCGGATCGGCGACGAGCGCACGCAAGGGCTCGATGCCGAGCGCCTCGTCCAGGGCCTCGCCCCGCAGCTCGGGGCTCAGCAGCACGGCCACCGCTCCGAGCCGGCCCAGCGCCGTGACCACGGACAGGTAGCTCGGACGTACGTCCATGAGCACGCCCACGCGATCGCCGGGCTCTACGCCGCAGGCGATAAGCCCCATGGCCACGTAGCCGACGCGGCGGTCCGCATCGGCGTACGAGAACGCCCTGCCCTTCCACAGGAAGAACGTCTCGTCCGGCATGCGGCGCGCCCGCCGGGCCAGCATGGCGCCGGCGCTGACCTTGGTGCGGCCGTGCATTGCCTGCAGCCAGCCCAGGCGCGGGAGCTGCCAGCGCAAGGCGTGCACGCTGTTGCCCCAGCCGCGGAACCCGTCGCCCAGCTTCTCCCAGCGTGCCCGCAGCGCGGCGCCGAGCTCGTCGCCCACGGCCCGGTAGTCGAGCGCCGCGTCCCAGCCGTCCTCGATCTCCTCGCCTGCGCGCGGCCTCTCGCCGGCCGGCCGCACGCCGGCCGGAAGCGGCCCCATGCCGGCGCGCCAGCGCAGCCACGCGACCACCGCAGGCCACGTCTCGCGCAAGGATAGATTGCCCACGACCAGCCCGAAGTGGCCGGCCGCCAGCGCGATCTCGAAGGGCTCGGCGTGCGGCGCCGCGTGGCGGATGGCGCGCACGGCCGCGGGCCGCGCGAAGTCGTCGCGCAGGCCCACGAAGTAGAGGATGGGACAGCGGATGTCGGCCAAGGTCACGGTCCGGCCTTCGATCACCATGCCGCCCGAGAGCATGCGGTTGTGCACCACGAACTCGTCAATGAAGCGGCGCAGGGCCGGCCCCGGCCAGGCCACGAAGCCCTCGCCGCCCAGGAAGCGCCGGCGGCTCTCGCGCCGCTCCAGGGCGCGCCGGTCGTGGAGCTTGCGCACGAAGTCCACGAGCTGCTGGAGCTCCCGGTGCGGCGCCAGGAGCTTGAAGCCGGCGCTCGTCATGAATCCGGGAACGCCCTCGATCCGGCCCAGGGGCCGCGCGACGAGCGGCCGCAGGGCGCGCGCGAACCGGCCGACGATGTCGCTCGCCATCGCGGGGACGTTCTTGTGGATGTCCACCGGAGCGCCGAAAGTCACGACCGAGGCCACGGCGTCGGAGCGCCGGTAGGCCGCCGCCTGGTAGGCGAACATGCCTCCCTGGGAGTAGCCGCCCAGGTGCACGTCGCGGCCGGCGTGCGCGCGCACGAGCTCCACGGCCTCGGCCACCGCGCGCACGTGGTCGTCGAGCGTGCGCGCCATGCCGCCCTCCTCCCGCTCGGGCGAGCCGAAGTCCATCACCCAGGTTTCGACGCCCGCCTCCACGAGCCTCGAGACCGCGCTCTGCTCCGGCGAGACGTCGTAGATCTCGGCCGTGACCATCAACGGCGGCACGAGCAAGAGCGGCCCGAGCGCCGCCGGCCCCCTGACCTGCGCGGCCGGGACGTAGCGCCTCAGGCGGTAGATGCGGCGGCGCTCGACCACCTCGAACGGCGTGGGCCGCGCGGCGCCCAGCCGGCCAAGGCGCGCGAGCTCGACGGCGTTGTGCGCGCTCGCGCCAAGCCAGCGCCGCAACCGTCGCGTTCGTCCCGCCGCCCTCGTCTTGGGTCCGGTCATGCCGGCACCACGATAGCGCGCCCGCGCGGCCAAAAGCACCCCCCGCGCGCCCCGCCGGCACCGCGACTCAGCGACCCTGGCGCGCCAGGTACACGTCCACCACGGCCCCTTCGCGCAACGTGCCGCGGCCGTCTCGCCAGTGGAAGCGCGCCCGCTCTCGCTCGCAGTTCCCGCGCGCGTCGCAGCGGGGCGCAACGACGAAGCCGAGCTCCAGGCGAGTCACGCCGGCGTCGGCAAGCGAGGTCAGCGCCGGCGCGCACGAGATCCGGTCGCCGTCGCGATCTCCGCCAGGGCCGCGAAGCCGTGGCGCGCGTAGCCGCCCGGCACCGGGGTGGCCGAGCCGAAAAGCTCGCGGCCCGAGCCAACCTGTCCGTCGCCATCGCGGTCGAGCGCCAGCCACGGCGTGGCTGCGGTGGGCCAATCGGTGCGCGCGCCGCTGCCGTCGCCCGCGGTCGAGAGGTCGAAGCCGCTCGCGCCGTCGTCCTGGCGGTAGGCCACCGGCGCCCCGGGATCGAACTGCAGCACGAGCGGGGTCGTGCACTCCCAGACCTTGCCGTTCGCGTCGGTGCACATGTACGTCGGGTAGCCGTCGTTGTTGGGGTCCTCCAGCGTGACCTCGCCGTCGCACTGCTCCTGCACCCAGTCGTGCAGGTACTTCTCCCAGATGCAGCTCAACGGCGGCGCGTCAGGAACGCAGCCGAACTTCGGGTTGCGGCGGTTGCACCAGGCCCAGAACTTCTCCTGGGAGCACCCGTTGGTGTTCTCCGCCGGCGCGCAATGGTCGCCGTGACCGTCGTCGCCGTTGCAGTTGTGCCCTTCCACGTCCTCGCAGGGGTAGTGGCACCCGTCGTCGACCCGACCGTCGCAGTTGTCGTCGATGCCGTTGTCGCAGATCTCCGGCTGCGGCACACAGCCGTCGCCCGAGCTGCTGCTCGAGCTGCTGCTGCCGGTGCTGCTGGTGCTCCCGCCATCCCCGCTGCCGCCGCGCCCGTCGCCGCCGCCGCCCCCGTTCGTCCCGCCGCCCTGTCCGTGGTAGACGTTGGCCTGCGGATCGGCGCTCGCGCCGTCATCATCGCCGTCCCACCCGGACAAGCCACGGATCCTCGGCCCGTCGCCCCCACCGCAGCCGCTGGCTCCAAACACCCCGACTCCGACCACCGCCACCCAGCAAGCCCAGCTCCTTCGCGACATGACGCACCTCTCGGGGTGGGCGATGCAACAAGCCTGCCGCGGCGGGCGGCAAAGGCACGCGGCAGGACAGCACGGCGCCAGGGCTGCGGCTCTCCTCGCGATTCCGACGCTCGGCGTCGCGGCGACGTGCCGTGCTGCGCCCGGCGCCAACCTGGATCACGCGCCATCCATATTGGCTACCCGGCCACCCCATGTAGCCGCATGTAGGCAAGAAGCGCCGCTCGCGCCGCGCGTGGCGGACGGGCGGGCTCTACTGCGGCGGCGCAAAGACATAGAGCTGCGTGGCCCTCTTCAACTGGCCGGTCACAGGGTTGACGTGTCCCGTCATGGCGTAGCGCGAGTAGATGTTCTGCTCGGGCAGGATGTCGCCGCGCGCGCCCGCCTCGTAGCAGTCGGCGTTGCAGGCCGCCGGGTTGTCCGGCGCCACGGGCGACGAGTCCTTGGTGTACCAGTACTGGTAGTAGATAGGGTGCGCCACGTTGAAGCCCACGCACTTCCAGCCGCCGGTCGTGGTCCCGGTATCGAAGTCGGTGCCGTCCTGCGTGTTGGGCTGGTACTTCTTCAAGAAGGGCACGAACGCCGGCACGGGGATGGCCGAGTCGCAGAGCCGGTGACTGACCGTGGTCGACTGGGAGCCCTCGGCCAGGCCCTCGGCCTGGGCCGTCTCGCGCTCGAAGGCCGCGTGCGCTCCCCGGGCGATGGCGCCCACGCACTGCCTGGCCTCGCTCGTCTTGGCCTCTTGCAGGTACTGGTGCACGCCCGTGACGGCCAGCGCCGCGAGCACGCCGATGATCGCGATCACGATCATCAGCTCGGCCAGGGTGAACCCGGCCGCCGACGGCCGGCGCAAGCGTGTGGTCCGTAGGTCTGCGCCCATGGTCCCAGTATAGGGCAGCTCCTACCGGCCGCCAAGCGCCCGCCGGAACGATTCGCGCTGCTCGCGTCCCAGCGGCTCCCAGCGCTTGCGCCCGAGCTTGCGCTCGAGCTCCCCGGGCTCGAGCTGGAGGCTGGTCACGTGGCGCCCCTGGACCGAGAAGACATGCGCCCGGGAGTACGGCGCGAGCACCACGACCGTGTTGCGCTCGACGTCGAAGAGCAACCTCTCGTCCGAGGCGCCCCGGGCGTCCTGCACGGCTGCGCTCGTGGGCCGCTCGCCCCCGAGGCGGCGCCGCTCGGCGTGCACGGTGCGCCGCGTCTGCAGGCGGAAGACGTTCTCGATCTCGGCCTGGAGCCGCCGCAACACGGGCTGGGTTGCCCAGCACGCATCAACCGGCTGCCCGCGTCGCTCGGAGGCAGCAAGGCGCGGCCCGAGCCGCTCGATCCGAACGCGCGCCGCGCCGAGCGCCACGCGCAGCCGCTCGGCCACACCCCGCGAGCCGCCGCGCGCGGCGGCCTGGGCCAAGTCGTCCACACTCAGGCCGATGAGGTTGGTGCGCAAGCGAAGCTCGCTCTCGCCGGAGCGCACCTGGACCACCTGGAAGGTAAGCGCAACTCGATCCGAGTCTGCCCGGATCGGGCCGAGGCCCAGGCTCTTGGGAACAAGACCCGCCACCACCTGGCCCACCACGTCGAAGGCGAGGCTGTCCCTGCCGAAGCCGCTCAGCAGCTCGGCGGTCAGGTCCTGGCCTGTCTGCGCCATGGCGATCACCTGCGGCGCCCCGCCGAAGAGCTGATCGACGCGCGGCTCGCCGCGCTCCAGGCACAGGGTCACGAATGGCTTCCACACGGGCCGCCCGGTCGGGGAGTAGCCGGCAAAAACCTCCGTCGGCTGGCCCGGCCTACTATGGTCACAGCCGGGCTGGTCGCAGTGGAAGCAGTAGATCTGCCCCGGCCGAAAGCCCCGGCGGTGCTGCAGCGCCGCGCCGAGCCGCCGCTCGAAGTCGGCCACCAGCTCCCGGGCGAGCTCCGGCACGCGGCCGCCGTCGGTCAGGGGTACGGTCAGGGCGAGCGCCATTTCGTCCACGCCGGGCGCCTCGTCGCGGGCCCAGCCCTGGCGCTCCCCGAGCTCGCGCCCGAGCCGTCGCAGCTCGCCCAGGATCGCCGCCGCCAGTTGCTCGACGCCGAGCGGCTCCCGCGCCCGCCGCCCGCGCCGCCCCTCGCCCTCCCTTCGCCACCGCCCTGAGCCAGCCATGTCCACGCCCGCCCCCCAAGCCTGCCACAAACAGGTCGCGGGGTGGTCTATGCTCGCACCCGATGACGACTGCCAACGCCCTCCAACAGCTCATGGAGCTGTCTACCGTCGTGCCGGAGACGGCCGATCTCGAGACCATTCGCAGGCTCCGTCCTCGCGACGTGAGCCTGAGCACGGCACGCCTGCGCGCGGCCGCCCAGGAGCCGGCACACGCCGATCTCGTCGCCGCCGCCATCGGCCGGGCCCAGAAGGAGGTGGGCAAGGGCGGACGGCGCGCCCTCGTAGCCGTCGAGGCCGTCGATCGGCTGAGCGTCGAGTTCGGCGCCGAGATCCTCCGGCTCATCCCGGGCCGGGTCAGCGTCGAGCTCGACGGCCGGCTCGCCTACCAGACCACCCAAATGGTCGAGCGAGCCGTGTCGGTGGTCGAGCAGTTCGAGGCCAGGGGCGTCGAGCGCGAGCGCGTGCTCGTGAAGATCCCGGCCACCTGGGAAGGCGTCCGGGCGGCGCGCCGGCTCCGGCGCCGCGGCGTGCTCTGCCACATGACGCTGGTCTTCGGGCCGCACCAGGTCGCCGCCAGCATCCAGGCCGGCGCCAGCGTCATCGCCCCCAGCGTCGGCCGCATCTACGACTGGCACAAGAAGGAGCAGAAGGCGGAGGACTTCGCGCCCGCCGCGGATCCCGGGGTGCAGGCCGCCGCGCGGATGCAAGCCTACTGCCGGCGGCATGCCGAAGTCGCCGCGCTCTTGCCCAGCACCTTCCGCAGCCTCGCGCAGGCGCTGGAGCTGGCGGGAGCCGATGCCATTGCGCTGCCGCCGACCCTGCTCGCACAGCTCGCCGAGTGCAACGGTCCGGTCGAGCCCAAGCTGGGCCCCGAGGCCCTGGTCCGGTGGGAAACCGAGGACCTGGGCGAGATCGACGAGGCGCGCTTCGCGGCCATGCAGCAAGCCGATCCCGTGGCCCTCGCCAAGCTCGATCCCGGCGTCAAGAACCTGAGCTGGGCCTTCGTCTCGCTCGAGAAGGAGCTCGGCGAGTGGATCGCCAAACGCCAGGACGAGGCGGCCTCCAGCTCCACCACCGCCCTGTTCGCCGTCTGGGACTACGACGGCGACGGCCACATCGATCGCGAGGAATGGGCCGGCACCGACGAGGTCTTCAACGCCCTGGACCGCAACCACGACGGCCGGATCAGCCTGGAGGAAATGGCCGCCGGGCTGGGCGCGCCCTTCAAGGCGCGCGAGTAGCCCCGGAGGAGCCGCGGCGAGCTACGGCGGCTCGGTGCGGCGCTCGTCGCGTCCGGCCTTTTCCCGGCGCAGGAAGTCCTCGAGCACCTTGCCGGCGATGGACAGCAGGTGGTCGACGGTGACGACGCCCACGAGCCGCCCGTCCTCGCCCTCGACAACCGGAAGGCAGCCGATGTTGTGCTCGCGCATGAGCTCCAGGGCGCGCAGCGTGGGCGAATCCTGCGAAACCGTAACCGGGTCGGCTTGCATGATGTCCCGCACCGTCAGCTTCGCCGTCTCCTCGGGCGGCGCGCCGACTTGCCGCAGCACCGCGCGGAAGGAAACCAGCCCGGCGAGCCGCCCCTGGTCGTCCTCGACCGGGATGTGCCGCACCTGGCGCCAGTCCATGATGCTCGCCACGAGATCGATGGGATCACCGGGCCGCACCGTGAACACCTCCGCGTCCATGAACTGCCCCACCGTGCGGAAGCTCGGGAACCAGTCGCCCACGCGATAGAGCTCCGCCAGCGGCCAGTCGTGCACGGGCAGACCACCGCGCTGGTTCTGCACCATGGCCGAGGCAAGCGAGCGCATCTGCACGTCTACCGGCCCCTCGCCCATCTGCGCGAGCGAGCGCAGCGCCCACTGGGAGCCGGTCTGCTGGCGCTCCACCCGCTCCTCGATCGTGCCGAGGTAGCGCTCGATGTCTCCGGCGTCGATGCCGTGCGTGGCGAGCCCGTGGCGGGCGTGCGGCAAGAGGACATTGACGATGAGATCGCGGGCGGTGAAACGTTCGCGGCCGATCCAGTTAAACTGCGCGTTGAGCCCGTGGCGCGCGGCCGCGAAGAAGTTGTTCTTCGCGTCGTCGAACTCCATTACCTCGTCGATCCGCCCGTACTCGTCCGAGAGCGAAGCCATGAGACCGAAGAAGAACGCGGCGTTGGCGATCTCGTCGAGCACCGTGGGACCGGCCGGCAGCACGCGGGTTTCGATGCGCAGGTGGGGCCGGCCGTCGCTCGTGCCGTAGCAGGCTCGGTTCCAGCGCCACACCGTCCCGGTATACATGCGCAGCGCGCTCAGCTCCGGCACCCCTCCTTGCGCGATGACCTCGCCGGGCGGCGTGTCGGCCGAGCTCGTCGAGACCAGCATGCGGAAGCGGGCGATGTCGTCGCGATAGATCTCCAGGATGGAGCGACGGATCCAGCTCTCGCCGAAGCTCACGCGCGGCGGCACGGCGCGCTGCTTGTGCGCGGCCGAGCGGGTGTCGACCGAGTGCTGGAAGAGGGCCACGCGCGTCTCGTTCCAGAGGCGGTGGCCGAGGAGCAGGGGCGAGTTCACCGCCGCCGCCAGCACCGGCCCGCTCACGACTTGCGCGACGTTGTACAGGCGCGCGAACTCCTCGGGCGAGACCTGGAAGTGGATCTGGAAGCTGGTGTTCGCCGACTCGAGCATGACGTTGTCGTGCATCAGGTGCAGCTCGTCCAGGCCCTTGATGACGACCTCGAAGGCGTTGCCGCGCATGCTGCACGCGGCCCGGTTGAGCTCGAGGTAGCGCGGGTTCGGCGTCATGTGGTCGAGCGTGAGATGCGCCCGGCGCAGCGTGGGCAGGATCCCCGTCAACACGACCGAGACGCCGAGCTCGGCCGCCGCCTGGTCGACGAGGGCGATGACCTCGCCGAGCTCCCGCTCCATGGCGCGCAGGCAGCTTCCGCCGAAGACGTGGGGGCTGAGGTTCGCCTCCAGGTTGAAGCGGGCCAACTCGGGCGCGAGCCGCTTGTCGTGGGCGAGCCGCTCGAGGATCTGGGTCGCGACTGGCGCGGGCTGGCACGAGGCGTCGAGCAGGAACATCTCCTGCTCCGCCCCGATGCGCCGCACCCCCGTCTCGAAGCGACCGAGCTCGATCAACTGCTCGAGCGCGCGCAGATCGTCGAGCACGGCCTTGGTGAAGGCGCGCATCTGCGGCTCGTCCGCCCCTCTCGCCACCTGGTCGCTTCCCATCTCCTGCCGTCCTCGGATGCCGGCGAGGGGGGGCAGCCGAAACGGCGGCGTGGCGCGCCTCCCGGGAGCCGCCCCCGCTGGTCGCCGACCTACATAGCACAGCCGGCGGGCGCGGGGGGCTCGTCACCGTCCCCGATCGCAACCGCGATCACGCCGCGCTGCGTCACGTACTCCACGCCCGCCAGCCGGACGCTCCCTACCCCGAGCTCGGCCCCGGCAAGAACGAGATCCTCGATTCGCTCCACGCGGCCCGTCAGGCCGAGCGCATCGCGCCCGCCGTCGCGCCGCCCGGCAACGCGCACGGCCTCGTGCAGCGCGAAGCGCCGCCCGGCGTGCTCCACCTGCCGGCGGCCCACCGGCCGGGCCAGGCGCCGATAGAGAAGCTCGGCGAGCTCGTCCTGGGTGAAGAAGCCGGTGACGAGACGGTGGGTCCGCTGCGCCGGGCGCCCGCCCGGCCCGTGGCGAGGGATGGGGGCCGGACGGGATGCGGTTTGGGCGTCCACGCTGTACGACTTTGCACGGCCCGTGCCAGAGCCAGCGCCGTGCCCGGGGTCGCCGGAATCACGGCGCGAGCACGCCGGCACGAGCCGGGCCGAACGGCGCGGATGGGGGCGCGCGTCGATCCATGGATCGGGCCTGGCTCAGGCGCGGCGCGGCGCGGCGGCGCTTGGTGTCTCGTGCGAGAGCTGGTAGACGAGCGCCATGAAGACACACGCGCCCCTTTCCGTCATCGCGCTCGCGGCATGCCTGCTGGCGGGAGGCTGCGACCGCAAGAAGCTCGACGAGGCCGGCCCCGCGGGCGGCACGGCCGCGCGGCCGGGAGCGTCGGCCGCAACGCCGGCAGCGGCGCCCGGTACGCCCGGTACGGCGGCGGCCGCGGCGTCGGCTGCCGGCGCGGGCAGCGCCGACTACCGCGCCATGTGTCTCAAGCTCTGCGACAAGGGGATGGCGTGCGCCGGCGCGATGGCCGGTCAAGCGGCCAAGGAACTCGGCATGAGCGGGCCCGAGGCCAAGAAGATGGTCGAGGAGGCATCGAAGACCGCCCCCGGCGAGCTCGAGTCGTGCAAGAAGGAGTGCGACGAGGACAAGGTCGAAGTGAAGGACGGCGAGCGGGCCGAGCTCGACAAGGCCAAGAAATGCGTCGAGGAACCCGACTGCGACAAGTTCATCAAGTGCATGGAGCTGCTAGGGGGCGAGGCCAAGAAGTAGCCCGCCTGCCTACGGCAGCTTCTCGCCCGTGATCTGCTCGTAGAAGAGCCGCCGGAGCTGGTCGTGCCCCTTGGCGTTGGGGTGCGTGCAGTCGGAGGCGTACCACTTGTCGTTGCCGTTGAAGCCGTGGCCGTAGAACAGGCCGTGGATGTCGCTCAGCGTCTGGCCGCGGCCCGACACCCGGGTGGCGATCTCGCCGTTCCACGCGGCGAAGTACCCGTCCACCTTGCTCGGATCCGGCGCATTCTGCTTGATGGCGCAGCCGCCGCTCTTGAAGTTCCCCTGGCCGTCGCTCGCGTCGTAGATGTTCGCCTCGAAGACGTAGACCGCGACGCCCGGACCGAAGCGGCCGGGCTGGAGCAGCAGGCCGAGCGCCTGGTCGATGTTCTGCCCCATCTTGGCGCGCAGCATGGCGTCGGCGCCGGCCAGGATGAGCGGCAGGGCCTCCTTCATGTCGTTGCCGCCGCTCGTGACGGTCACGGCCACCGGCCCGGGCAGGCTGCCGGGCAGCCCCTTGATCTGGCCGGCGAGATCGTCGGTCTTCGACCCGCCGTTGGCGTTGTTGACGTACTTGACGTTGCCGTACTTGGCCGACAGATCCGCCTTGAGCAGCTCGTAGTAGAACGGCCCTTGCCCGCCGCCGTCGCCGATCGAGTCGCCCAGCACGACGAGCGCGCCTACGTCGGGCAGGCCGCTCGGCGGGCTGCCGCCGGCGCCCGCGCCGCCCGCGCCGCCGCCCGCCGCGCCCGCCGCGCCCGAGCCGGCGCCACCCCCGACCTGGCCGCCGGCCGCTCCGGCCCCGCCC
>JACQWT010000036.1:0-993 GCA_016209145.1 Deltaproteobacteria bacterium
CCGAGGCCGGAGTCATCCACACGGCAAGGCCGGCGCCCGGCGCGGCGCTTCGCGGGCGGGACGCGCCGTCGATCCCGCGAAGCAGGCGACGTGCCGGGCGCCGAGCGACCACGTCGCCACCACCACCCATCCTCGGAGCGGTCGCGCACCCATGTGCCCACCACGCCGGCCCATCTGCCCAACCCTTGACGCCGGCGATCGGGCCACCCCGAGTTGCGCCGAAGAGCCCAAAGATCGCAGTGGGGGGATCGACAACGGCCGCATGGAACTTAGATTGGGCGGCATGACGATGGGCAACTCGGAGACGCACGACGATCTGTTTCGGTCGGTGCGCTCAGCCCGCGCGAGGTCAGGCGGACGCTGGGCTACGTGCTTGGCAATCACCTGCGCCACGGCGCGGGGCAGGGCAAGCGGGTCCGGCCCGTGGGCGCCGACCCGTTCTCGAGCGGGCCCCACTTCACGAGCTGGAGCCGGCCGGTGCGGGTCGGGGCGGTGTGGGACCCAGGGGGGCCGGTGGGCGTGGAGCCGCGGACGTGGCTACTGCGGGTGGGCTGGCAGCGGGCAGGCGGGCTGCTTTTGCCGTGGGCAGTGCCCGGGCCGGCGCCGTAGCAGGCTGCCGGCGAGCGGTTCGCCAGGGGACGCGCTGTGCCGGGCGTCAGGCCCCGGACGTATGCGAGCCCAGGCGTGTCCGCTGGGAACGATCCCGCAGAAGCGCGGCGTTTCGGTCCTGCGTGCATCGGGTGATTCGGGGCTCGACGGGGCGATGTTGGCCGCCGCTGTCGAGCGAGCGTAGCACGTTGCGCCCGCCGGACAAGGCGACGGCCCGGTGCGCCCCCAGCCGGCTCCGTAGCGCCTTCCGGCCTGCGCCGCGGCCTCCGGGCCGAGATCCACCGCGCCTGCCCGCTTCGAGGGGCCGCAACGACGACCGGCGAAGCGGATCGCCGATGCCGGCGACGGGAGGGGATTTCTGCTCAGGCTCTCAGCGCGGGCTGC
>JACQWT010000036.1:1016-6096 GCA_016209145.1 Deltaproteobacteria bacterium
CTCTCAGCGCGGGCTGCGCCCGCAACCCAACTCCGACCGACCCGCTCCCGCTCCCGCTCCCGCTCCCGACTTCCGCACTTCGGGAGCGGGAGCGGGAGCGGGAGCGGGCGGAGAGAAATCCTCGCGCCGCGCGACGATTCTACGGAGTAGTAGACCAGCCCAAAAACGGCGCCGGCGCCTTGCTCCAGCTCGTGCCCGGCTTCTCGATGGTGTAGGAAACCTTGATCTGGGGCACGTCCTCCGCGATGCGCGGCACCGCCTGCACCGGCATGCCGATGTCGATCTCGCGCGGATCCATCGAGCTGCCGAGCATGCCGAGCAGCCGGCCGCCTTCCTCCAGATCCACCACCACCACGGTGTAGGGCGCCAGATCGTCGAAGCCGGTCGGCGCGGCGGCGATGGTCGAGTAGGTGAAGATCGTCCCCTTGCCGCTGTACTCGCGGAACTCGAAGTCGCCCGACATGCACTCGGGGCAGTCGGCGCGCGGCGGGAAGGTGGCGTAGCCGCAGCGCTTGCAGGCCGAGCCCATGAGCCGGCCGTCCTTCAAGTGGCGGGCGAACTCCATGATCTTGGAGAAGGGCACGAAGCTGACCTGTCCGAACCAGCCAAACATGGCTCAGTCCCTCCGGTAGACGTGGACGAAGCAGTACTGGCCGATGCCGCCGACGTTGTGCGTCAGGCCCACGTCGGCGCCCGGGACCTGCCTCTCGCCCGCCTCGCCGCGCAGTTGCTTGACGATCTCGTGGGCCATGGAAACGCCGGTCGCGCCGATGGGGTGCCCCTTGGCCTTGAGCCCGCCGTCCACGTTCACGGGCGTGGCGCCGCCGACGTACGACTGCTTGCCCTCGATGAAGCGCCCGCCCTCGCCCTTGGCGCAGAAGCCGAGATCCTCGTAGGCCAGGATCTCGGCGATGGTGAAGCAGTCATGGACCTCGGCCACCTTGATGTCCTTGGCCGCCGTGCCTGCCATGGCGTACGCCTGGCCCGCCGCCGCGCCGGCGGAGGGAAGGCTGACCAGGTCGGCGCGCTTGAGCACCGACATGCTCGCGCTGGCGCAACCCACGCCGTCGAGCCAGACCACCTTGTCCTTGCGGGCGGCCCGGGCGCGCTCCTCGCTCGCCAGGATGAGGCAGGCCGCGCCGTCGGCGTTGGCGCAGCAGTCGTACACCTGGAAGGGCGAGGCCACCGGCTCCGACGCCAGCGCCTTCTTGACCGTGATCTCCTTGCGGAACAGGGCGTTGGGGTTGCGGGCGCCATAGTAGTGGTTCTTGACCGCCACCTGCGCCATCTGCTCGCGCGTCGTGCCGAACTTCTTCATGTGGGCCTGGGCGAACATGGCGTAGTAGGCGGGGAAGGTGGTGCCGTAGACCGACTCCCACTGCACCTCGCCCACCCGACCCATCAGCGCCAGGATCTCGGGCGTGGACAGCTCGGTCATCTTCTGGCAGCCGATGACCGCGACCACCTGGTGCACGCCCGAGCGGATGGCCATCCAGGCGGTGCGGATGGCGGCGCTGCCCGAGGCGCAGGCCACCTCCGTGAGCCAGGTGGGGGCGGGGTTCAGGTTCAAGTACTCCTGCACCACGCCGGCCACGGAGCGCTGCTTGTGGTACTCGGGCACGGCGCCGATGACCGATGCCTCGATCTGCTGCCGCTCGATGCCGGCGTCCTGCACGGCCAGGCGGAAGGCCTCGAAGGCCAGCTCCTGCACCGTGGCGTCGCTGCGCCGGCCGAACCGGCCGTGTCCGATGCCAATCACTCCGACTCGCGTCATGGAACCGTCCGAGCCGGCCTAGATGTACTGGCCGCCGTCGATCTTGACGACCTCGCCCGTGACGTGGCGGGCCAGATCCGAGCAAAGGAAGACCACCAGGTTGGCCACGTCCTCGGGCGTGGCGAAGCGGCCGAGCACGGTCTCGTTCAGGGCCGCCTGCTGGAACTCGGGCGCCACGTTCTTCATCATGTCGGTCAGCACCATGCCGGGCGCGACCACGTTGACGTTGACGTTGAACTTGCCCAGCTCCTTGGCGAGCGACTTCGACATGGCGATCTCGCCGCCCTTGGAGGCCGCGTAGTTGCACTGGGCGAACTTGCCGCGCAGCCCGTTGATGGACGAGATGTTGACGATCTTGCCGCTCTTCTGGTCCTTGAAGATTTGAGCGGCTGCACGGTTATAGTTGAAGTACCCCTTGAGGTTGACGCCGATGACCGTGTCGAACTGCTCCTCGGTCATCTTCCAGATGACGCCGTCCCAGGTGATGCCGGCGTTGCAGACCAGGATGTCGAGGCGGCCGAACTTGGCCACGACCTCGCGGACCATGCCCTCGGCGTCGGCGAAGCTCGAGACGTCGGCCTTGACCGCCAGGCCGCGCTGGCCCAGCGCGTCCACCTGGCCCACGACCGCGTTGGCTTCCTTGTCGTGGCGGCGGTAGTTGACGGCCACGCTCACGCCCTCGCGCGCGAGCGCGAGCGCGCACGCCTGCCCGATGCCCAAGCTGCCACCGGTGACGATGGCCACCTTGCCTGCGAGTCCTAGGTCCACGGCTGCACCTCCTGTCGTGACGGCGCCGGAGCCTAGCGCATCTTCGGGCTCGGTGTGAGCCCTACGGGATCCCGTGCTCGCCCACCAGCGGCACGAAGGCGCAGCCCACGAGCTTCTCCGTCTCGGTGCTTCCGTCGGAGCGCCGGCGCACACGTTGAAGCACCTGGCTCCACCACGCCCCGACCGGAATGAGGAGCGGGGCGCCGGGCGCGAGCTGCTCGACCAGCGGCGCGGGCACGTGCGGCGCGGCCGCGGCCACGATGATGCCGTCGTAGGGCGCCTTGGCCGGATAGCCGGCGCTGCCGTCGCCGAGCACGACCTCGACGTTGGCGTGACCGAGCCGGGCGAGGTTGGTTCGCGCCATCTCGGCGAGCTCCGGGATAATTTCGATGGCGTACACTTCGCGGCACAGCTCGCCGAGCAACGCCGCCTGGTAGCCGCAGCCGGCGCCCACTTCCAGCACCCGCTCGTGGCCCTGCAAGCCGAGCTCCTCGAGCATGGTGGCCACCATCAGCGGCTGGGAGATGGTCTGGCCGCGGCCAATGGGAAGGGGGCTGTCGTCGTAGGAGCGGTGGCGCAGGGACGCGGGCACGAACTCCTGCCGTGGCACCCGGCCCATCGCGCCGAGCACCCGCTCGTCGTGGATCCCTCGGCCGCGAAGCTGCCAGCGTACCATCTCGCGGCGCTGCTCCTCCCAGTCTTGCGCGCCGGGCGGATCCTTCGCTGAGTCGTCGCGCCAGATCACTTCGGTCGGTCCTCGATTCGCGGCCCCCGGAGCGGCGCGATCCTACGCGAGCGCACGGCGGCAAGCCAGAACTGGCGCCTGGGCGGGCTGGCGGCTACGATTCGAGCCGCGGTGCGACGCTCGACCTCGATCGCGCTCTCGGTGAGCATGGGCATAGGGCTGGGGCTCGCGGGCGTGCGTGCGCTGGAGCCGCGGCTCCCGGCCGCGCCCGTGCTGCGCGGCCTGCGCGTCGGGGGCGAGCGCGTGCCGGAGCGCGCGAGCCTGGACGCGTGGCTCGAGACCCGGGCGGCCTGGTTCGCGGCCCGGCGCGTGGTCCTGCGCCACGGCGCGCAGCGCTTCGAAACCACGCTTGGCGATCTCGGCGTGCGCATCGACGTCGCTGCGACCCGGCGCGCGGCCACGGCGCCCGGCCATCGCGGCTCGCTCGTGGGGCGACTGCGGGAGACGACCCAGGCGCGTCGCGGCGAGCTGCGTGTTCCGCTCGCGTGGTCCTTCGATCTCGATGCCGCCCGCGGCTACCTGCGGCACCTGGCTCCCGCGCTGCGGCGCGAGCCGGTCGATGCCAGGCTCGATCCTGCGGCCCACCAGAAGATCCCCGACGAGCCGGGAGAGGAGCTGGATCTGGACGCGTCCGTGGCCGAGCTGCGCCGCGCCGAGCCCGAGGCGCGCGCCGAGATCGATCTCGTCACGCGCGTCGTCCCGGCTCGGGTCACGGCCCGCGACCTCGCCCAGGTGGACGTGACGCGCGTGCTGTCGGGCTTCGAGACCAGGTTCCAAGTCTGGGGAACCGGCCGCGGCCGCGCCGCCAACATTGCGCGTGCGGCCTCGCTGCTCGACGGCCTGCTGATCCTGCCGGGCGAGGTCGTCTCCTTCAACGCCGTCGTGGGCCCGCGCTCGCTCGCGCGGGGCTTCACCTGGGCGCCCGAGATCCTCGGCGATGAGCTCACCACGGGCGTGGGCGGCGGCACCTGCCAGGTCTCGAGCACGCTGCACGCGGCGGCACTCTACGGCGGCCTGGAGGTCGTCGAGCGCCAGTCGCACTCCCGGCCCTCGGACTACACGCAGATCGGGCTCGACGCGACCGTCATGTTTCCGCGCGTCGATCTGCGCCTGCGCAACCCCCATGACTTCGGCGTGCTCGTGCACGCGTTTCTGCCGGCGCCCACGGCCATCCGCGTCGAGCTGCTGGGCGGCGACAACGTGCAGGGGGTCGAGTACCGCTACGGCATCTCGCGCGTCGAGGACTTCGTGCGGCGCATCACCGTCAAGCCCTGGCTTTCCCCGGGCCGGCGCCTGAAGCGCCAGAAGGGCACGCGCGGTCTGGAAGTGCACTCGGTGCTCACCGTGCGCTTCAAGGACGGCCGCACGGTCGAGCACGCGTACTTCAGCGGCTACAAGCCCTCGCCCGAGGTTTTTTGGGTCGCCCCGGGCTACGACGAGTCCCTGCTGCCGGCGCTGCCCGATCACGCCATCGGCGTCGAAGGCCGGCTGGAGCGCGACGGCAGCGACGTCTACCGATCGCTCTAGGAGTGTGTCGGAGAAAAGCGCTCTTGACCGGAAGTCGGGAGGCGTGATCTCGCGAGACTGCGGGATCCGTGACGCCGGCAGGATCGTTACCCTCACCCCTGCCCCTCTCCCGGAGGGAGAGGGGACACCGAGACGCAACTGCGAGCGTGCACGTGTCGCTAGTACGAGCATGGCGCGACTGCGGCGGGCTCCGACCTCCCGTGCCCGTGCGCTGCGGCGTGCGGCGACGCTAGCCGAGCAACGGCTCTGGGCGCTGCGGCGCGCGC
>JACQWT010000222.1 GCA_016209145.1 Deltaproteobacteria bacterium
AGCTGGAGGTCGGCGCTTGCGTCATCGCCACGGGCTTCGATCTCGCGAGCGCGGCCGCGATCGAGGAGTACGGCGCGGGACGGATCGCCAACGTCGTCACGGGCCTCGAGATGGAGCGGCTGCTCTCGGCCTCGGGCCCGACCGGCGGCCATGTTCGCCGGCGCTCCGACGGCCAGCCGCCCAGGCGCCTGGCCTTCATCCAGTGCGTGGGCTCGCGCGACGTACGCCACCACGCCTACTGCTCGGCCGTCTGCTGCATGCACGCGACCAAGCAAGCCATCCTGGCCCACGAGCACGACTCCGAGCTCGCCAGCACGATCTTCTACGTGGATCTGCGCGCCGCGGGAAAGGGCTTCCAGCAGTACGTGGCCCGGGCCGAGCGGGAGTACGGGACGCGCTACGTTCGGGCGCGACCGGCCCGCGTGGAGGAAGGGCCGGACGGCGAGGTCGTGGTCGTGTACGAGGACACGGCCGAGCGGCAGGTCCGGCGCGAGCCCTTCGACCTCGTCGTGCTCTGCCAGGCCCTGGTGCCATCTCGTGCCGCGACGGACCTCGTGCGCCTGCTCGGCGTGGAGCTGGACGAGCACGGCTTCGTGCGCATCCTGGATCCGCTGCAGGCGCCGGTGGACACGACCGTGGCCGGCATCCTCGCCGTGGGATACGCCACCGGACCCAAGGACATCCCTGACTCGGTCATCGGGGCGTCGGCCGCCGCCGCGCGCGCCGCCGAGCTGCTTGGCACCACGAAGGAGGGCTTCCCATCGCCAAGACGCGCATAGGCGTGTTCGTCTGCCATTGCGGCTCGAACATCGGCGGCGTCGTGCGCGTGCCGGAGGTGGTGGACTATGCCCGCCGCCTGCCGCTCGTGCGCCACGCCGAGGACAACCTCTACACCTGCTCGGATGCGGGGCTTTCGTCGCTCCGGCAGCAGATCCGCGCGCACGAGCTCACCCGGGTCGTCGTCGCCTCCTGCACCCCTCGCACGCACGAGGAGCTGTTCCGCCGCGCCTGCGAGCAGGCGGGCCTGAACCGCTACCTCTTCGAGTTCGTGAACCTGCGCGAGCACTGCTCCTGGATCCACCTGCGCGAGCCCGACCGGGCCACGGCCAAGGCCAAGGAGCTCGTACGCCTGGGCGTGGCCAAGGCCGCCCTGCTCGAGCCCCTGGAGCGATCGCGCGCGCCGGTCAAGCCGGCCTGCCTCGTGCTGGGCGCCGGGGTGGCCGGCCTCGCCGCCGCGACGAGCCTCGGGCGCCAGGGGTTCGAGGTGCACCTCGTCGAGCGCACCCTACGACTGGGCGGGCTCGTGGCCGAGCTCTTCCGGCTCCTGCCCGGCGACCGTCCGGCGGCGGACCTCGTAGGTTCGCTCGCGGGCGAGCTGGGGCGCTCGTCCCACGTCCACGTTCACCTGGAAGCGAGCCTGGAGGCGCTCAGCGGGTTCGTCGGCGCATTCCGGGCGCGCCTGCGCTCTGCGCAGGGCCCGCTGGAGCTCGACGTGGGCACGATCGTCGTCGCGACGGGTGCCCGTGAGCTCGAGCCGCTCGGCCTGCTGCGCCACGGCGAGCTGGACGGCGTGCTGGCGGAGCTCGAGCTGGAACGGGCCCTTGTCGCCGGCCGCCGCGACTTCGGCAACGTGGTCTTCATCAACTGCGCCGGCGCGCGCGGACCGGAGCGGGCGTACTGCGGCAGGCTCTGCTGCGCGGTCGCCATCAAGAACGCCCGCTACCTCGCCGAGCTCGATCCCCGGGCGCGGATCACCGTGCTCCAGCGCGACATCATGGCCTTCGGCACGGAGCTCGAGAGCGAGTACCGGCGGGCGAGAGAGGCCGGCGTGCGCTTCGTGCGCTTCTCCCCCGAGCGCCCGCCGGCCGTCCTGGGCGAGGCGCGCGTGCGCAGTGTGCGCGTCTACCACGCCCTGGCGGGGGAGGAGATCACCATCGACGCCGACCACGTCGTGCTCACGACGCCGCTCGTACCCCACCCCGAGGCCCCGGAGCTCGGCCGCATGCTCAAGGTGCCCACGGACGCCGACGGCTTCTTCCTCGAGGCGCACGTCAAGCTCAGGCCGGTCGAGTTCGCCACCGACGGGATCTTCGTGGCCGGAGCCGCGCGCTTTCCCGCCGACGTGCGCGAGGCCGTCTCCCAGGGCATGGCCGCCGCGGCCAAGGCGGCGGCGCCCATGGCGGCCGGCGAGATCGCGGTGGAGGCGACTACGGCGGTGTGCGACGCGCGCGCGTGCAGCGGCTGCGGCGACTGCGAGCGGGCGTGCCCGTTTGGCGCGGTCGCGCTGCGCCAGGAGCAAGGCGGGCGCAGCGTGGCCGAGGTGAACGCCGTCGTGTGCAAGGGCTGCGGCGCCTGCGCCGCGGCCTGCCGCCCCGGTGCCATGCAGCAGCGCGGCTTCGACGACCGGCAGCTCATGGCGATGGTCGACTCGCTTGCCTGGGACGAGGAGCGCGGTCCCGAGCCGAAGATCCTGGTGCTGGCCTGCAACTGGTGCTCCTACGCCGGCGCCGACATGGCCGGCGTCTCCCGCCTGCAGATGCCCCCCAACTGCCGCATCGTGCGCGTCATGTGCTCGGCCCGGGTGCGGCCCGAGCTGGTGCTCGCAGCCCTGACCCGCGGCATCGACGCCGTGCTCGTGACGGGCTGCCATCCGGGCGACTGCCACTACTCGGAGGGCAACTACCACACGAGGCGCCGGGCCCTGGTGCTTCACGAGCTGCTCGATCTGCTCGGCATCGAGCGCGAGCGCTTCCAGGTGCGCTGGATCTCGGCCGCGGAAGGCGCCAAGTTCGCGGACACCGTCCGCACGGTAGTGCAGAGAGTCCGGCTCCTCCGAGCCGCCGCACCCGGGGGAGAGCGCTAGTGGCCGCCATGCAAGACGAGCTGCGCGAGATCGCCCGGCAGTTCCTCGGCCGCCCCGATGCCGCCTGCTTCATCGGCCACGAGCTCGCTCCCGCCGCCGGCAATGCTCCGGCGACGCGGCCGGTCGTGCTGCGCGATCCCGAGGACGCAGAGCGGATCGTCTGTGGCGAGCACTGCCACGCGCTGCTGGCAGCCTATCTGCCGCGCCACCGCGCCACTGGCGGGCTCGTGGGCATCGCCGCGCGGGGCTGCGAGGCGCGCGCTTTGCGCGAGCTCGTGCGCGCCCGCCAGGTCGATCGCGCCTCTCTGTTCGTCGTCGGCCTGGGTTGCGCCGGACTGCTCGGCCCGGACGGTGCCGTCCTGCCGCGCTGCCAAGGCTGTCGCTACCCCGAGGGCTTCGCGTACGACCTCACGCTCGGCGAGATGAGGGGCCCGGACCTCCCCGCGCCTGCCGCCACCGCGCTCGCGCCGGCCGAGCGACGCAGCTTCTGGGAGGCCGAGCTCGCCAAGTGCATCCGCTGCGAGGCTTGCCGCAAGATCTGCTACGCGTGCTACTGCCCGCAGTGCTTCTTCGAGTCCACGCGGCCAAGGTGGATCTCCAAGCGCGGGGATCTGGGCGAGAAGCTTGCGCCTCGATCTTCTGAACCGCGGCCTGCGCGACTGCCTGGCGGAGCTTTTCTCCTTCGCGGGCGCCGGGCTCACGAGCGCCGATCCGCCGCTCGGGAGCTTCGATCTTGCCGACCCCGATCCGGGCAAGGCGGAGGCATCCCGATGAGCGGGCCACGCTACCTCGGCGGCGCGCGCCTGCGCTCTGCGCTCGATCTGCTGGCGCAGGAGCGCGAGGTGATCGTGCCGCTTGGCGGCGGCGCCGCCGTGCCTCCGCGCCTGGGGCCTCTTCCGGTCGGCGGGCAGATCGCACTTCCGGCGCGCAAGCCGCTCTTGCCGCTCAAGATGCTCTTCCTGCCAGAGTGCGAAGATCTGTTCCGCTTCGAGGGCAGCGACATCGCGCCGCCCCATGCTCTGGCCCGCGAGCGAGTCGTCGTGGGCGCCCTTGCGTGCGACATCGCCGCGCTCGACTTGCTCGACCGCGTGCTTGCGAGCGAGCCGGCCGACGAGGCGTACTGCGCCCGCCGCTCGCGCACGAGCATCGTGGCGCTCGCCTGCACGGGCGAGGGACCGGAGTGCTTCTGTGCCGCGCTCGGGCTAGATCCGCTGCGGCCCTCTGGCGCCGACGCCTTGCTTGTCCCGGTCGGCGGCGGCTACCTGCTGGAGGCGCTGACGGTCAAGGGCGAGCCTGCCATGCGCCTTCTGGCGAGCCTGCTGCGCCGGCCGAGGCCAGCCGAGCTCCAGGCGGCGGCGCGCCTGCGCTCTTCTTCTCGCAGGGCGCCCGCCCTGGCCGAGCCCCCGGGCGGCTTCGCCGGCGCCTGGAGCAGCGCGCTCTTCGCGCAGCTCGCCGAGCGCTGCCTTGCCTGCGGGATCTGCACCGTGACCTGCCCCACCTGCCATTGCTTCGACGTGCAGGACGAGCGCCGCGGCCGGGGCGGGGCGCGCCTGCGGGCCTGGGACTCCTGCATGTTCGCCGACTTCACGCGCATGGCGAGCGGCGAGAACCCGCGCGCCGCGCTTTCCGCGCGCCTGCGGCAGCGCTTCCTGCACAAGCTCTGCTACTTCGCCGAGCGCCACGGGGCCGTCGCGTGCGTGGGCTGCGGCCGCTGCA
>JACQWT010000223.1 GCA_016209145.1 Deltaproteobacteria bacterium
GCCGCCGGCCGCTCGCGCGCCGGCTCGCTCGCGGCGTAGCTCTTGGAGCGCGGCTGGCCGAGCACGGCGCCGACGCCGAGACCCACGGCGCCGGCCACGCCCTGGAAGATCAGGCCGTGGCGGGCGTCGTACTCGTCCTTGACGGCGTAGAAGATGTACACGATCGACGAGGCGGCGGTGCCGACGCCGTAGCCGCCCCACATCCAGCCGAGCTGGTTCCAGGAGGGCGTCCAGGCAAGCGAGGCCCCGACCGCGCCGGCAACAGCGACGTTGAAGCCGACGAGCCCGCCCAGCGAGAGCCAGTCGTTGGCCGCGCCCCACGGCCCGGTCGATGCGCCGCCGCCGAAGGCGCTGCCGATGAGGGCGCCCCAGCCCGCGGCCGAGCTGATGAGCATGTTCGTCTGGGGCGAAGGGCGCAGGAAGTAGTAGAGCGCATAGCCCGCGCCGCCGCCCAGGGTCGAGCCGAGAAACATCGAGCGCGACAGGCCCCGGAAGCCCCAGGCGTTCGCGTCGTCGGCCGAGACGTACTGGTAGGAGGCGATGCCCATGCCCTCCGTCCCGCCGACGAACATCCCCGTGGCCACGGCCGACGGCATGCCCTCGGGCATGCCGCGGCGGTACGCCAAGCTATCGACGAGGAACACGCCCACGGGCGCGGCCGCGCCGAACAGAAGCGGCGGGATGAACTGGATCGCCGGATCCTCGACACCGGCCTCGGCGTCGATCCAGATCCCCGTGCCCACGCCCCAGACCGTGGCCGTGCCATAGAGGTACGCCATCTCGAGGCCGGTCGACACCTTGCTCGTCGGAGCGGGCGGGTAGGCCGGATAGCCGTAGCCCGGCTGGCCGTAGCCCGGTTGCCCGTAGCCGGGCTGGCCGTACTGGGCCGCCGCCGGCGCGGCGAGGAGCAGCGTCACCACCGCCCCCGCCAGCGGGAGGCCGGTACGGCGGGCGAGCGCGAAAGAGCGGGCTTGAAACGGGGAGTAGGCGGCAAGAGCGTTCACGGGCGGTCACCTCGAGAGAGCAACGCCGGTAGCCTAGCGGACTTGGCGGCGAGTGTGTGCCTCCGGCAGCATTCGGGCGGGCGGAGGGTGGCGTCCGCGCGTCGCGCTTGTCCGTCTTCTTGCGCGAGCTGGCGATCATCCGAAGCTGGTGGGCGTTGAAGCTCAGCAGCTTGACCCCGGCCGCCGTCAGCACGTCGTAGACGAAGTAGCTCATCGACCCCACTTCCTGCCCCACCAGCAGCTCCTCGGGCGGCCCCAACTCGCGCACGAGCCGCCCGAGCTCGGCCGCCGTCGTCGCCACCTTGCCCTGGCCCAGCACCTCGCCCTGCGCGCCCAGCAGGCACCAGACGGTTGCGCTGCTGTGCACATCCAGTCCAAGATACTTCACGGTCTCCTCCTTTCGGGTCGAGCACGCTCGCCGGCTCGACCGGTTCGTGGCCAGCCGCGCCCCAAGGCTCGGCATGCCCGTCGTTTCGCTCCCTATTGTGGAGCTTGTGCCAGCCCGAGGCGAGGAGACCGCTTTGCCCCGCTTCGTCCACGGGCGCGGCCTGGGACTGGGTAGAGCCAAGCAACATCAACGCCACCGCCGTGCGCCGCCACCACCGCGCGCCTCCTGCGCAACGGCCGGGCCAGTCAGCCGTGCCCGCGCCTACCAGCGGCTCGCGGCGGCGGGCCGGTTGGGCGGGACCCCCAAAAGTCCCGCCCGGCCCGCCGCCCCTCCAGGTTGCGTCCACCCCTGTGCCGCTGGTGGGCGTGGGCACGCTCGGCCCCGCTGCCGCGCCGACCGCCCCCGGCTGCGTGCCGCCCCCGCCCCGCCGCGCCAGCCCCTCGCTCACCAACTCCGCCGCCCCGTTCACGGCGGCCATCATGGCATCTACACGCGTGCAAGCCCGGTCCGGGGAGTTGCGTCGGACAGAGAGCCGCGCATCGGGCTTTGCCGGCGCCGTCCACGGTCAGAACAGCTCGAAGAAGGCGTCGGTCCCGATGTGCCGGACGAACTGCCTCACCAGCTCTGGCAGCTTCCCCGACGCCAGCGGATATGACCAGCCGCCACGGCCGCTGTAGGTCATGCGGAAGATGGCGTAGCCGTCGGGGTCGGGCTCGAACTTCATCACGGGGCGAAACCGAACCCGCCTGATCCGCTCCTGGACGTAGGACTCGGGAAGCGGTCGGCCAAGGTCCACGGCGATCTGCTCGAGCAGCGCTCGGCTCGTGTCGGGCTCGAAGACCACGATCGCCGGGCCGACCACGCTGACGTCGTGATCCCGAAGGTGCCGGTGCTGCTTCACCGCCGCCCGCACTAGCTCGACATCGGCGGCGGGCACCTGGCGCTGGGCGGCCCGCTTGCGACGCACCGACACCACGGCGTTGATGCTCTCGCTGACCTCGAAGCCGTCGGGCATCTCGGCGAGGGCACCGTCGCCCACGGTCTTGGCGAAGAAGTACCGGGGCTTGCCGGTCTTGGTCCTGCCCTCGTGCAGGTAGAAGGTGTCGCCCATGCGGTTGGTGTGGGCGAAGGCGTTCGGGGTCGCGGGCTTGACGATGCGCAGCTTGACCATGAGCGCTACGGATGGCCCGGGGACGGGGTCGGGTCAAGCGGGGATCGCGTGCTGGTTGCCCGGCCTACAAGCCCACGCCTGCAGCTCGATGATGCCATCGGGGGCGGTGACGTAGACGAGCACGAGCTTGCCCTTGCCCCGCACCTCGGCCTGCTGCACCTGGCCGACAGCGCTGCGAGTGCGTCTGCCAGCTCGGGCATGCCGACTTGACCATGCGCCGCGAGGGCTAGATCGCCGCGCCGCGCCTGGGCGCGTTGCCCCGCACTTCTAGGAGTCTGTCGGAGAAAAAACTAAGTGCGCGGAATTGTTCGGTTCCAGCGTCAGAGTAAAGTGAGCGATTTCGATAACTTGGACCATTTCGAGCACGCTTTCTCCGACACACTCCTAGCAGGGGCAACGCCTCCGCTGGCGCCGTCGTCCCGCCAGCGCTGCGCCGAGCAAGACCACCAGGAGCACGCCCCGGCCGCCCGGCACCGCGCCTGAGACTTGACACGAGCCCCCCGTTTCGCCCTCGTCGGGCTTGGGCTTGGGCTCGGGCTCGGGCTCGGGGAGGCAGACCTTCGCCGTCTGGCACGGGGGCCCCTGGTTGCCCCCGCACTTGCCGTTCGCCGGGCAGGCCGTCTCGACGACGTTGGGGAAGGAGCTGCAATAGGCCATCTCGCCGCAACGCTCCCCCGGGGAGCAGTCCTCGTGGGCCGAGCAGCCCAGCGGCTTGCATGCCTGTAGCGTGGTGCCGTGGCTTTCGTAGGCTTCCACGACCGTGCCCGCCGGGCAGCCCTCGGGGGGCGGATCCGGCACGGCGTCGGCCCATCCCGTCCGGCTCCACCCTACCGCGACGGCGAGGAGCAGACCTGCGCAGAACCAGAGACGCACAGCTGGAACCATGATCGTGGCCAGCATGGTAGCAGAGACAGGCGAAGGATACAGGGCACAAAGCAGGTGGGGCGGTCAAGGGGCAGCACCGAGGCGGGTCCACGGGCAGTCAGCCCTGCTTGACTGGTCCCGGCCCGAGGTGTCGAGGATCGGGCCGCTCCACTGCCTCCGAGCTGTCGTTGTGGATCACCTCGGCCACGACGCGGCTCGTGACCTCGTCGAGGTAGGTCCGCAGCGTCGTGCTCAGCTGCTCGAACTGGGGCCAGAGGATCTCGGTCACGAACCCCCTGGATGCCCTGACCGTGACCGTGGTCCGGCGCTGGCCCCGGTAGCGGTAGGGCTCGATCTCGTAGCGGCGCAGCAGAGCCAGCAAGACCCGGCGCGACCATGCGTCCGGCATGGCAAAGCGGAACTCGACCGGCGGGGCCTGCCGCGCGAGGAGTAGCCGCCCGCCCCGACATCGCCTCGACCGGGCCTCGATGAGGTTGAGCCAGACGTTGAGCTGTGCCAGAGCGAACCGAGCGACCGGATCGATACGACGCAACTTCCTCCCCGCGAGGTGATCTTGCTCGACCTTCTCATCCCCCCGCAGATCACCAAGGTGCTCATCTACACGAAGCCGATCAGCATGCGGTGGGGGGCGATGAAGTTCCGCTCGCTCTGCGCCGATGTGCTTGGGGTCGAGCCTCAACCCGACACGGCGTTTCTGTTCGCCAACAAGAAGCAGGACACTCTCCTGCTCTACATCGTCGGCGAACACGGCGATCAGCCCCTCACGAAGAAGCTCGACCGGGGAGCCTTCCTGGTACCGACCGCCAAGCCGGACGGAACGCCCTTTGTTGCAATGCGTCGGCCAGCGCTCGCCAAGCTGTTTCGGTAGGCTTGCTGCCTTCGCCACGCGCCTTCGAGTCGCTCACGCCCGACCGCCATGCACGAGCAAGTTGCCGGCGGGTCGTGATCGGGGTGGAGATCCTGATCGGGAGAGCTGAGGCGGTGCCGGCCGGCGGGCACGACCGTCACGTGCCGCGCTCGCCACGCCTGGCTCAACTCGATAGCCGGAGCCGAAGCACCTTTGCCGCGGCCTCCATGGCGCCGCGTACCTCTGCTTCGAGGCGGCCCCGGGAGTCGAGCATGCTCGCCTCGTCGAGGGGCATGCGCCAGCGGAGCGTGATGCCTGGCCGGAACCCGATCTTCTTGCGCGCCGTGTTCGTGGTGACCGAGTTCCAGCCTTCGCGATGGCGCTCTTCGAGGACGCCGTGGTGGAGTAGGAACTCGAAGGCCGCCTCGAACTCATCGCGGCCCCAGGTGCGAATCGCACCGGGGTTCGAGGCCCAAAGGCGGAAGTAGGCCTCAAGAGGCATCGTCGCTGCCTGGTGGAACAGACCCGAGGCGACGTGCCCGATGTGGAAGTTCGAGAACCCGAGCCACCGCTCGTCGGCGAGCAGTCCCGCCAGCGATTCCCAGGAAACCTCCGCGTACATCTTCTTCGCCTGCGAGCCGGTGTCGGCCGGATCGATCTCGACGACCGGACCGAGCCCGTCCTCTTGGCGCCGCGGGAAGAAGCCGACCTGCTGGGCAGTCTGCCCCTCGTCGAGTAGCATGAAGTCACCCCAGCCCGGGTATCGCTGGACGCGCTCTGCGCCGGCTATGGCCTCCAAGACGGCCCTGCACCGCCTGGAGATCCGCCACTCATCGGTGCCGCATAGGGCGACCCGCGAGTAGGGCCGGAGGCGGGGAAAGTGCTCCTCGACGTAGGTCAGGAAGTCGCCAAGCAGAACAGCCTCGGCCGTGCCGAGGTGCCCCGCCTCAAGGAGCCGCCCCCAGGCAAGCACGACGGACTCCCAGACCACGGTGGCGACGCGGGGGTCATGTTCGACCCCGGCGGGCACGTTGACATCAAGCTGGCCCTCCCAGATATCGCGGTGGCGGGGCTTGTTCTCCACGACGACCGCGAGATCGTCGTAGACCACGACGCCGTCGAGAACCTGGCGCCGGTCGGCTCACCTATCCCCTCATAAAGTCCCATAGATTTCACTTGTTGCTGGAACCGCATGCCAAAGTTGGTAGAACGTACGCCTGATCTCCGCGACGGCGGCGCGCGCCACGCCCATGACGTACTCGCGTCCCTGCCGCCAGAGC
>JACQWT010000037.1 GCA_016209145.1 Deltaproteobacteria bacterium
GCCCGGAGGCCCGGGCCGCAGCGTACTCCTGTACGCGAGGACCCGGGCCGAGGACGAAAGCCGCGATCGCGGCCGACTCGGCGAGCCGTCGTCGCTGGCACGGAAATGCCGTGAACGGGTACCCGGCTCGTCAGGCGGCCGCGGGCACGCGCGCGCCCTGAGCGAGCGGCCGCAGCGCACTCCTGTGCGTGAGGACCGCGAGCGAGGACGAAAGCTGCGATCACGGCCGACTCGGCGAGTCGTCGTTGCTGGCGCGGAAATGCCGTGAACGGCTACCGGGACGGCCGCGCGCCCGCAGGCCAACGATGGCCCCAGGACCCCTGGTCGCCCGCGGCTCCGCTACGACGGCATTCGCACCAAGTAGATGTCCTCGGCCACGTCGTGGTCGAGCGCCAGCTCGGTTCCCTCGAAGCGAATGCAGAACGCGGGCGAGCACTGGTGAACCTCCACCACGGTGCCGGGCGTCAGCCCGAAGCAGGTCAGCCGGTGCAGCCGCGCGTGGTCCTTGGGCTTGATGTAAGTGATACGCCCGCGCTCGATGAGCGCCTGGCCGTTGAGCCCCAGCCGGCGCAAAATCCGGTCGAAGAGCACCGCCAGCCGCGGCGAGTAGCCGGAGTCCTCGATCACGGCCTGCAGCAGGTAGAAGCAGAGCAGCACCGGCAGCACGATGCCGATGGCCAGAAACAGGCCGGCGGGCAGCAGGCCGAAGCTCGGGTGCATGATGGCGTCGCGAACCAAGGTCCAGGGAATGGGCGCGACCAGGCGCTCGCACCAGGGGACGACGTAGCGGTCGAGAACCGGGAGCGACAGCCGGTCGACCAAGAGCTGGGCGCCGAAGACGCCAACCCAGAAGTAGGCGGCCACGAGCACGCCCAGGGCGATCACGGCCCCCGGCAGAGGGCGTTGACAGAGCATGCCGAAACGCGCCAGCAGGGCCGGCACGCGCGCGCTGTGGGTCAGCACCCGGTCGGCGAGGCGCGCCGCCTCGGTGTGGAACCCGTCCGCGATCAGCACGGCGAGCGGCGTGGAGAAATGGCTCTGGGCCTGTGCGACGACGGCGTCCACGGCAGCGAGCGCCTGTCCCCCCAAGTGCTCGCTCACCCAGCTCTGCGCGGCGCTGTCGCCCGACAGCAGCAAGATGCCGAGGCCCCGGGACGCGACATGGGGATTGGCGAGCAGCCCGTCGAGCCGGGTCAGTGCGTGCTCCACGGGATCCGGCAGCCGCACCCGGCTCCCAGGCACGCCCGCGTCCAGGAGCAACTCGGCCAGCCGGCGCACCCCCCGGCCATCCGGGGCCACCGTCCGTCCCACTGGCACCCCGAGGGAGCGCGCCAGCTCGGCGTCGTCCACCTCTATGCCCAACGCTTCGGCCTCGTCGAGCATGTTGAGGGCAAGCACCATCGGAAGGCCGAAGTCGGCGATCTGGAGGGCCAGCGCCAGCGAGCGGCGCAGGTTCTTGGTATCGGCCACCACGAACACCGCACCAAGCTGCCCCGAGAGCAGCAGATCGCGCAGCACCATCTCGTCCTCGCTGCCCGCCGCCAGCGTTGCCGAGCCCGGCGTGTCGTACAGGTGGGTCACGAGCGGAACGTTGCACCGGCCTGGCGCATCCCCGTCGCCCCAGGGGGGCTTTCCCGACCGCTCCAGCGACGGGCACTGCCCCTCGGTCTCGGGGCTGCCGATGCAAGGGCTGGCCCGCACGCGCCTCCCGCCGGAGGCCGCCAGGCCGCAGCCGCGGCAACGAGCGCCAAGCGCGCGCGGGGCAGCGCCGGGGCCGACGGCCAGCACGCCTCGAACCACCGTCGAGCTGGCGCGCGGGATCGCCCGCGACATGGTGCAGGGCGAGAGCGCCTTCGCGGCGGCGCTCAAGCGTTGGAAGGGCCGCGAGGAGCGGGCGATCCGGGACCGGGTCGCCGGGGAGCGCGTCGTCGCCACGTGACCGTCACACCGTCCAGTTCGGCCTCCGAATCCGCGCCGGCGCTCGCCGAGCGCGTGCCCCTGCTGCGCAGCAACACCCTGCAGATCCGGCACCGCCGGCGCGGCAACCTGCCCGATCGGTCCGGGCGCGCTCGCGCCGCGCGGCGCCTCGCCCGCCGGCTGACTGGGGGCACGAACGCGTACCGGCTGGGGCTGCCCGCCCCGCCGGCTCGCGAACGCCGTGATCCGCTCGCGCAGGCCCTCTTGCAGCTCGGCGTGCTGCTCCTGCATGAGACTGCCGAGCCGCTGCTCGCCGATGCCGGACGGCGGCCTGCGGGCGCGCTTCTCGACCACCCGGCCGTCGAGGATGGCGACCGACACGATCCGATCCATGGGTGCCCGCTCGTACTCGGTCTGAAGTTGAAAGAGCCGCCCGCCGGCCTCCACCGCGGACAGACAGCCCATGGGAACGACCGCCAACGCGGCCGGTGGCGGCGCGGTGGAGAGCCTTCGCACGCCGTCTATGGCTTCGAAGCTGATCGGCCTGGACTCGATGACGAATGTGCCGCAGTCGGCATCCATCAGCTCGCTGACCCGGTCGGCGCCCCCGTCGTCCAGGCACATCTGGCCGCCCTGGAAGCGCACCTCCGCGGCTCCCCGCGGGGTGGAGAACCGCGCCTGGCCCGTCAGGCCGGAATGCTCGCAGAAGCGCAGCACGTCCAGCGGCGCCAGCCGCCTCAGGTCGCCCCGGAACCACGCCCGGAGCCCGCGCCGGCCCCGTCGCAGCAGCGCGTCGATCCGCACCACCAGCAGCGCCGGCTCGACTGGCAGCGGCAGCACCTCGTCCACTCCGGCCGCGAGCGCGGCAGCGATCTGGTCGGACTGCGGTCCGTCGGCCAGCAACGCCATCGGTGTCTGGCGGTTGGGGAACCGCTCCAGGTAGGCCGCACGGAAGGCGAGCCCAGTCGTGCCAGACAGGGCCAGCTCGGCGACAACGAGCTCCGGCTCCTGCTCGGCCGCATGACCCAGCGCGCTCTCCGGGTCCTGGAAACCGACCACCCGATGCCCGCACGACTCGAGCGGCGCGCCCACGGCGTGGATGTGCCCGGCGTCGGCGCTCAAAAACAGAATCACAGCCACGATACTACGTTCCGAACAGCTCCTCCACGTCGTCGTCGGTGAGACCGCCGAGGAAGGAGCTGTGCCGAGGTCCGCCGGACTGCTGCCGGCGGACGGCCGATGCAAAGACCTCCTCCAGCATCCCGCGTGCCTTGCTCGTCCACAGCCGCACCAGCCCCACGCTGGACTTGGAATCGAACACGACCACCAGGATCATCCCGTCGCCCACCGGTACGACGTGGACATGGGTGTCCTTGCCGTCGTGGAATTGGACCCTCAGGTCATCCTTCTTGAGCAGCTCGGCCATGCGGGCGGCAGCCGCGACGTTGCCGGCGGTCAGCGAGCCGAACGATGTCGTATCCAGACCGTCGACCTTGCCGCTGCTGGCGATGAGCTGGCCGGCGGTGTCAAGCAGCAGGACCAGCTCGACGCTGGCCTTGTCGGTCAGCGGGGCGAGCGCCCCCTGGATGCGGTCCAGCTCCGCTTCCTGCAACACGAGCTCAGTGGTGGTCATCGTGCGGGGAGCCCGAACAGGGCAGACCAAATCCTACACTGCCTGCCCGCCGGCTACCAGAGCCAGGACGCACCCCGAATTCCGGCGGTTCTTCCCTTATGGCGCGCGGCAGCCAGGGCGAGGGCCACCAGCAGCCACAGGCCGCGCAGAGCGCCGTGCGGCCCGACCCGGCAGCCACAGCCGCCGGCCGGGCCTCCTGGCAGGGGCGAGCCGGCCGGGGCCTCGGCCGAGCCGGCCCCGATGCGCACGTCGAGCACGACCTCGGGGGCCGGGCAGCGCAGCGGGGCGCCGTCCGGATCGGTCAAGCGGAAGCGCTCCCGCACGTTCTCACCGCCCCGGGCGGGCGCCCTGACCCGCCAGACGAAGCTCGCCGTCTCCCCGGGCGCCACGTCCCGGTCGAGCACCGCGGCGACGTCCCACGCGGGCCAGCTCTCCGGGTCGTAGAGCCGGCTTGTCTTCAGATCCCGCGCGCTCATCGCCGCCAGCCAGATCTCGCCGCGCCGCCACGTCTCGCTCCCGGCGTTGGTGAACAGCGCCCAGATCTCGCCGACCGCGCCGGCCGCGAGCAGCGCCGGATACGAGGCGTCGGCCAGGCGCGCGGCAAAGAGCGGCTGCGGCGAGCCCATCACCGCCGGCTCTCCGTCGTCCACCTCGCCGCTGCAGTCGTTGTCGACGGCGTCGCACTGCTCGGCCGCGGGCTCGTAGTCCGACGCGCAGCTCAGGCAGCCTTGCAGGCAGCGGATGCGTCCGACCGCGCACGGGCCGGGCTCGCCGGTTTCGCAGGGCCCGTCGCCGCCCTGCGGATCTGGGCCCTGGCACCCGCCCCACTCGCCCCAGGCGCACTGGTTGGAGCAGATCCGGCTCTTCTTGCCGCAGTCGCAGCAGTCCTCGGCCTGCGTCTCGCCGGGGCCGCACGGCCCCTGCCCCGCACAGCTCGACCAGGCGCCCCAGTGGCAGTTGGCTCCGCACGAGCGCGTATGCGTGCCGCAGTTGCCGCATGCTCCAGTCTCGACCTCTCCCGGGCTGCACGGCCCCTGCCCCGAACAGCTCGACCAGGCGCCCCACTCGCAGCCAGAGCTGCATTTTCGCGTGCGCGTGCCGCAATCGCCGCAGGGATCGGTATCGGCCGCGCCCGGGCCGCACGACCCCTGCCCCGAGCAGCTCGACCAGGCGCCCCACTGGCAGTCCGAGCCGCACGCGCGCTTGTGCGTGCCGCAGTTGCCGCACTCCTCCTTGGCGGTCTGCCCCGGCGCGCACGCGCAGCTCCCCGTGAGGTTGCTGCGGCGGGCGGCGCTGTAGTCGTTCGAGCAGGTGCGCACGTTGTGCACGATTCCATAGGAGCAGCCGCGCGCCTCGTAGGTCCACATCTGGCCCCAGGGGTTGCCGCTCTCGAAGATGAGCACGTGGTGGGTGCTCGCGAACGCGTCGCCCTTCTCGGCCGAGGAACGCGAGATGACCTTCCAGGAGGAGGTGCTGCTCCGGTAGCTGTTCGCCACGTAGGGACCGTGGCCACAGGTCGTGACCGCAATCGCGTCCGGCACCTGCCAGACCTTGGTGACGAAGCCCGAGCAGTCCGCACCGTACTTGCCCGAATGGCTGCAGTTGGGGCAGCTCCCCGAGCACGAGCCGGCCCCGCAGGAGAGCTTGGGCGAGCAGCCGTTCGCACACCAGCAGGCCCCGCCCCAGTAGTAGGAGAAGCCCACGCCCGACTTGGCGCGGCAGATGATATCGTCGCGGCTCATCGGCGGCGGGGCGGCCGCGACGCGCGCCGGCCCGAGCACGAGCGCCGCGAGCAGCGCGAACGCCAGCCGGACCGCCAGAGACGGGCGCCGCATCACCAGCTCCACCGCAGGATCCTCACGCCTTCGTCGGTGAAGGCCATCTGGTAGACCGTGCCGTCGGGCAGCACGCGCACCTCGCGGAACTGCTCCCAGATGCGAATGGTGTAGGGCGAGCGGTAGGTGGCCACGAGGTCGAGCGCGCCGTCGTAGCGCAGCCCCAGCACCTCCTCGGTCGCGACCTGCGCCCCAAGCGCGGGGTCAGAGGCGAGCAGGTGGAAAAGCGCGTGCACGTCGCCGCGGCTATCCGCCTGCACCCAGATGATCCGATCGACGCGCTGCGGCGCGGGCACGGCCACGCGCTTGAGCACGAGGCCGCTCGTCGCGTCCTCCAGCCACAGGGTGGCTCCCGCGCGGCCATCGAGGGCCGCCAGCAGGCGCTTGTCCGACCCGAGCGCCCGGCCCCGCACCACGGCGCGCGCTGTGGGCACGAGCTGGGCGTCGAGCAGCCGCACCCGGTCGGTGTTGTTGTGCTCGAGCCAGATCCCGTCGGGCTCGGCGAGCATGGCCGTCACCGCCCCGCCCTCCGGGATCCCGGCGCCCACGATGCCCACCTCGCGCAGGACCGCGCCCGACGGGGCCATCACCAACAGCGAAGCGCGCGCCAGCCGGTCGAGCAGCACGACCGTGCCGTCCTCGCGCACCTCCAGCTCCTGGAAGGTGTCGGCCGGGATGGGCGTCTCGCCCACCAAGAAACCCGGGCCGCGCAAGCGCGCCAGGCGCAGGTTGACCTGATCGAGCACCACCACGTCACCGTCCGGCAGCAGCGCGAAGCTCATCGGCCCCTCGGGGGCCGCCTCGGACGCGTCCTTGCGCCCGAGGGCGGCACCGATCGCGCCCCAGGGCACGCCGAGCACGAGGTGGGGACCGCTGGCGCGCTTCGCCGCCGCCGGCGGCCGCGCCGCGCTGCCGCGCGTCCAGGCGAGCGCGCCGGCGGCGAGGGCGGCCAGGCAGAGCGAGGCGGCCAGCAATACACGCTTGTTGGGGCTCACTCGCTCTCCTTTCCGGGCGGCTCCACCGACAGGTACAGCCGCGACCGCTCTCCCTTCTGGTTGAGCACGAACAGATCTTGATCGCCGTCGCCGTCGGCGTCGAGCGGCAAGAGCCGCAGCGTGGCGCTCGCGTGCAGGGGCATGGCCGGGGTGGCGTCGATGAATCCGGAGGCCCCCCGGCCGAGGTAGATCCGGCTGACGGCTCCGCCGTTGGCGATGAGCAGATCGGCCCGGCCATCCATGTCCAGGTCGCGCTCGTCCGCGTGCCGGCCGGCGGCGCGGTCGACGGGCAGAGATGCGAGCGTGTCGTCGAAGAAGTGGGCGGCGCCGTCGTTCACGAGCAGCCGATCCTGGCCGTCGGCCCCCACGGCGAACAGGTCGAAGTCGCGGTCGCCGTCGTGATCGATCGCTGCCACGTACGAGATCCGTTCCAGCACGGCCGCGAGCGCGTCCGAGCCGGCCTCGCCGAGCCGGGCGGCGCCGCTCCCGGCGCCCGTGTGGTTGAGCAGCAGCCGCAGCACCACGGCCGCCCCGGGGTCGGCGCTAGCCAGCACCGCGTCCGGCCGACCGTCGCCGTCCAGATCGGCCGCCGCGACGCAGGAGAGCTGCTCGGGCCACGCCAGCGCGAAGTCGACGCGCTCGAAGTCCTCGATCGGCACCGGACCCAGCTCCGGCGCGTCGAACCGGACGTCGTCGACCAGCAGGAGGCCCTTCGTGCCGCCGGCGACCGCGCCGACGAGCAAGGCGACCGACTGGATCGGCAGATCCACCACGCCGTCGCCTCCTGCGCTCGGCGTCCATGAGGGAAGATCCTCGACGCGCAGGTGCTGCCAGCTTCCGGAGCCCGCCAGGCCGGCCTCGGCCACGAACTGCTCGCCCTTGCCATCGGTGAAGCGGATCTTGAGCGTGGCCCCCTGGAAGTCGCCGAGCACCTCGAGCTCGATCGCATCCGGCAGCACGCCGAACGGCGGGGCCGGGTGCACGAAGCCCACCGTGCCGCCCCCGCCGGAGAAGTCGAAGGCCGCCTGGCCGGCGCCGGAGCCCGAGGCCGCCTTCTTCTGCGTGATGGTGTAGGTCCCGGAGACGCCGGGGGAAGACTCCACCTCGCCGACCGGAAGTCCCTCGGCGTCGGCCGGCTTCTCCAGCTCCGCCACCGGCGTGAAAGCCACCTCGCCCTCGCCCGGCGCGCGCCGCAGGACGCGCACGTAGCTCTTGCCCGCGGCGAGCGGACCGCTTCCCCCGAGGAGCAGATCGCGGCGGCCGTCGCCGTCGAGGTCGGCGAGCGCCGCGGCGCGGCACCCGGCGCCATCCGGCACGGCACCGAGCGCCGCCTCGAACGCGCCGGCGCCGTCGTTGAGGTAGACGAGGCTGTCTCCTGCGCCGTTGCACAGGAACACGTCGGGATCCCCATCCGCGTCGAAGTCCTCCACCAGCAGGGCCCGCGTGTCGTGCACCCACGTGGCGCTTGCCGGCGGCGCCCCCGCGTCGCCCGACGCCGGGCCGCCGTCGAGGAAGCCGCCGTGGCCCGTGTTGCGCAGAAGTCGGGCCCTCTCGCCGCGGGCGCTGACCAGGATGTCGGCGTGGCCGTCGCCGTCGAAGTCGGCCGCGGCCGCGTCGGTAGCGTCGAGCTCGGTGAGATCGGGCAAGAAGTGCGAGGCCGCCTCGACGAAGTGCAGCACGAGCGGCGCGAAGGCGAACAGGCCCGGCACGCTCGCGCTCTCGCCATCCGGATTGCCCACCGCGAGATCGACCGGGCCGGCCAGGTGCTGCGGCGTCGTCACCTCGAGCTCCTCCGCCGAGCGCCGCCGCACCGCCGGCGCCGCCGTGCCGCCAAACAGCACGGCGGCCCCATCGGCGAAGCCTTTGCCGCTCACGAGCACCGTCTCGCCGCCACGCGCCGAGCCCGTGCGGGGAGAAGCCGAAGAGACGCCTAGCTCGTCGGCCCCGCATCCCAGCGGAAGCATGCAGGCGAGGGCGGCGCTTGCCGCCCGGCCGCGCGTCGATTCCGCGCTTGCGCGGAACGCCGCGCTCGCGCACGGCCTAACCCTCCTGGCAGGCGTCGCCCGTTCCATCGTCGTCCGAGTCCTTCTGGTCGGGGTCGTAGAGCAGCGGGCAGGTGTCGCAGGCGTCGCCCGGGTCGGCGGGCGCGCGAAACACCACGTCCTCGCAGACGAACGGCTTGGCGCCGGCGCAGTCGGCGTCGTTCCACAGGCCGGCCTCTTGCTCGCCGGCGCCGAGCGCCACGCAGTCCTCAGCGCCGCCCGCGTCGTTCGGCTCGCCCTCCTTCCAGCTCGCGTACTCGAGCTTGCTTCCCGACACCCACACGAAGGTGCCCTCCTCGGCCGTGTCGCTCAGCCCGATCCAGGAGGTATTGACGGCCAGGGCCGCGACGAAGGCGTTCTCGCCGGCGTCGTCAATGACCACCAGATCCGCCCCGCGCTTCCGGCAGAAGGCGCGCGCGGCCGCCCAGTCGAGCGGCGCGTCGCGGCAGGCCAGGTAGGCGCCGGCGTCCTGTCGGACGAAGAGCTCGCAGCCGGTCTGGACGGCGCAGTCCGAGCCGGACTCGCAGTTGAAGTGGCGCGCATCCTGGTTGTCCTGCTCGGCATTGGTCTCGGACGGGCAGTTATCGACCGCATCCGGGACGCCGTCGCCGTCCTCGTCCTGCACCGGCCCCGGATGCCAGTTGACGAGCAGCCACGGCGAGGCGAGCCCGCTGCGGCTCACGAACAGATCCAGGTCGCCGTCGCCATCGAGGTCGCCCGCGCCGACTGACACGGCGCCGGAGACGGCCGGCCCGCGCGGGATGATGCTGCCGGAGTAGTCGAACAGTCGCGCCGCGCCGTCGTTGCGATACAGGCCCAGCCGGTGCGCCGGGTCCGCGACCACCAGATCGGCGTGGCCGTCGCGGTCGAGATCCGCGATCGCCGCGGCCTGCCCGTGGCCGGGCGCCGCGCCCAGCACGATCGGCGTCTGGTCGAAGAGCCGCCCCGAGCCATCGTTGAGCAGCACCGCGCTCGTCTCTGCCGACGGCACGAACACGTCCAGGCTGCCGTCGCCATCGATGTCCCCCAGCGCCGGGAAGCAGCCCCGTGGCTCGTCCACCGCCGGCAGCGCGTCGGGCGGGCCGTCCCGGAACACGCCCTGGCCGTCGCCCAGCAGCAGCCGGTGCGGGTGGCGATCGCCCGAGAAGAACAGGTCGGTCCGGCCGTCGCCGTCCAGATCTCCGGCCGCGACGGCGCGCGGCCGCAACTCGGGCGCGATCAGGCGGGCCTCGCTCTGGTCGCTGAAGCGGCCGCTGCCGTCGTTGACAAGCAGCACCGCGCGCGGGGTCGGCTCCGCGCCATCGGCCGCACCGGGCTCGGTCGCCGTCAGCACGAGGTCGAGATCGCCGTCGCCTTCGATATCCAACACGACACCGCTCGTCGCGGCATCGGGCGCGCCCGCGACGGCGCTAGCCTCCGGGAAAGCACGCGCCGCGCCCTGCAGCAGCAGGGGGCCGTCCGGGAACGACTCGCCCACGAGAAACAGGTCGGCTCGGCCATCGCCGTCGAAGTCGCCCGCGAGCGCTTGTGCGATCTTCGCCTCGCCGAAATCCGGCAGCTCGTCCTCTGCGGCCGGCTCGAAGCTGCCGCCCGCGTTCCAGAAGATCCGAAGCCCACCGCCCGCGGGCTGCACGATGTCGAGCCACCCGTCGCCGTCGAGGTCGGCCACCGCGGCCATGGCGCCGTCCACCGGCGCCGCCGAGGGGAGCCGCTCTGCCGCCTCTTCCACGTAGAGCAGCGGGATGGGCGCGACGGCCGGCGGCGGGGCCGGCGGCGGCGCGCCGTCCGCGCAGCCGAGCGGCAGCAGTGCCACCAGACACGCCACAACCCGCTTCCCCGAACCCGGAGACCGCAGTCGCCCGGAACGCGGAATGCCTGTGCCGATCGAGCCGCCCTGCACCCGAACGAATGTACCGCGCGCTGCCGGACGCGCGCAAGCGCGCCGGCGGCGGTTCGGGCCGGGCCCCCACTGTCTGAGCCGCAGGTCGAGCTTCAGCTGCCGGCCGCGTGTGCGCTTGCGTGGCTGCCCCGGCATCGACTATCCTGGGCGGCGATGGTCGGAACCGGCATCCGGTCCCAACGTGAACGACTCGGTCTGCCCCTGGACCGGGCGGCGGACATTGCTCGTCTTCCTGCCGAACGGGTCGCGCTGATCGAGGCGGGAGGGCCGCTGACCGTTCAGGAGCTGTGGGCTCTGGGGGACGCCCTCGCCTTCGATCCCGCGGAGCTGCTTCGAGGAGAGCAGCGCGAAGACCCTCGCCGCACGGCTGGACGCTTCCGCGCACCCACGGGCGTGCGTGAGCTGGCTGCCGAGGACGCTCGCTTGCTTGCCCGCGCCGCCGAGCTGGGACGGGTGGGCGCGTACCTGCAGCAGCAGCTCGGCCTGCCACCAGGAGCGGTGGTGGAACGTCGCCACGTCAAGGCCATCGATCCCGCGCGGGAGAGCTGGCGCGAAGGCTACCATCTTGGGGAGAAGGCACGGCAGCGCTTGTCCCCCGAGCGGGCACCGATCCGATCTATCCAGACGCTGCTCGAAGCTGCTGGAGTGCACGTCGCGACGGTCCAGCTCAGCGGGAACGACCTGCTCGCCGCCGCCATCTACGAGCCAGGCGCAGTGCCCGTGATCCTCGTCAACGGCTCGGCTCCTCGCGCGCGTCAGCCGCTATCTCGGCGTGCGATCCTGGCCCACGAGCTGTGCCACCTGCTGCACGACGGCGGCACCCACGACCTTCTCACCTTGGTCTCGCGGCAAGAGAACCACGAGCCGTACGAGCAACGCGCCAACGGCTTCGCGCCAGCCTTCCTGGCTCCGCGCGCCTGGTTGCAGGCGGACGGAGACTCGGCCCGGGAGCGCGTCCGCAACATCGCGCAGCAGTGGGGCTTCAGCCGCGAGGGAGCCACGTGGCACGCCAAGAGCTGCGGGGTCATCTCCCCTGAGGAGGCAGAAGCGCTGGTGAAGCAGGGAGATGCCCCGACGGGCTACTGCGAGTGGGAGAGCACCCCGCCGCGTCTGCCGCCGAGCGCAGTCGGCGTCGCGGACGCGGCGAGCCCGTTGGTGGAGGGGCTCGTGCAGGACCTGGTCGTGCGTGCCTTCCAGGAGGGCGCGATCTCCTCGGGTCGTGCGCGCGAGCTGCTACGGTTCTCATGACCGTGTGGCTCGTGGACTGCGGCCCGCTGGGCCACGTCGCTGCCCTCGCAGAAGTTGCCTGGGACTGGCCCGGAGACACGCTCCACGTTGTGCGTGAGGTGGCTCATGAGGCCCTGGCCAGCGGCAGCGTGCCGAACGAGCAGTTGCTCCACCTCAGGTCCGGCGAGCAGCCCTGGGTGCAAGTGCACGACCTGCCCATCCCGTCGCCGGCCGCGGAGATGCTCGCGCTTCACCTGCGGCCTGCCGCCACATCTGCGTCGCGCAACCTCGGGGAGGATGCCAGCATCGCCTTCTGCGCCACCATGAACCAGGACGCGATCTTCGTGGCCGCGGACAAGAGCGCTGCCTTCGTCGCCCTGGCGGAGCTGGGCCGGAGCCGGGTGGCCAGCCCGTTCGACCTGTGGGAAGCGCTGCGGGACGAAGGCCGAATCCCTGCCGAGGCTTTCGAGAAGCTCTGCGGCCGAACCGCAAGGCAGCTCGGCGGCGTACTTCCCGGCGTGCCGTGGCGACTGCGCCAGCAACCGCGCCAGGGGGGATGAACCGCCTGGCCCGCCCGGCGCGCGGCGTGCCCAGGGCCGCTCCGTCCTCGACGGGACGCCACTGCTCGACATCAAGCCCTATGTCCCCGAGCTCGATGCCCATCCATCGTCGAGGGCAGGCTGGCTCGACAACCGCCGCGAGGACCGGCGAGTGGCGGTTGGGCGGTTTCATACCGAGTAACCGCGCTCCGCCATGATGGCAGCAGCCCCGCCGGCGGTTGCACGGCCTCGGCCGGCACGGGCCCGCCGGCTCCGGCCCGCCACAAGTCCGACCCTGGTTGCAGGGTTCCGACGGGCGGACCGCGCCGGGCGCTATGGGCCGGGGCGTGCCTCGCAGCAGCCCGCCGCGCACTCCGCATGCTGAGGCACCCCGGCGCAGGCACCGGACAGGGGGTTGACGCACGTGAACTCGCGGTAGTCGGGCAGGCCGGCGGCGCGGCGGCTGAGCACGGCGCTGAAGCAGTTGCCGTTTCCCGTGACAACCACGCAGTCCGCGTCAGCCTGGCAAGCCCGGTGCTCGTGCGGCACGTTGCCCCAGACTGTCTCGAGGCGGTCGCAGTCCGTCGAGCCGACACCGCCGGTGCCGCTCCAGGGTGAGCGCAGCGGCCTGACGGGCTCGTGTGCCAGCCGGCCGCAGGCGCGGCCCCCTGGCGGAGCCGGCGGAGAAGCCACCGTTGCCGAGGCCGGCGCCCAGGGTGACGGTCCTGGTCCCGGCCGGTACCCCGGTGTCATTCTCGCCGGACGATGCGACTCGCAGCCGGCGAGCACAAGAGCCGGCAGCAGGATGGAAACAACGCGAGCAGCGCTCATGGGATCTCCCCTTGCCCAAGGCGCCGCCAGGCGCCCTGTGAGTGCGGATCCTGTAGCCGGGGCAAATGCCGCGCGCAACGCGCATGGCTCGCCGATCCGTCCACCCGCGCCCCAAGACGCGAGTGCCGCGCAGACGTGCTCCGAATCGCAGGGACCTGCCTGCTTGATTGACGCCGTCGCGCCGGGCGGCGTACCTTGGGAGTTGGGCCTACGCCGTTCCGGGCCCCGGCGATCTGCGATGAGACGCTCCGGTCTGCTTCTGTTCCTGCTCGTGTCCTGCGCCCTGGCGGCCGCGGCCGCCGCTCCGGCCGGCTGCGCCCGCGGCGTGCGCGCCGACTACGGCGACGACGAAGAGGGCGGGGGCGGCGCCGGCGGCTCGCTCTCCAGCACCAGCACATCCACCAGCGCTTCCTCGGCCAGCAGCACCTCGACCAGCGCCTCATCGAGCACCACGAGTGCGTCGAGCGCCTCCTCCAGCACGAGCTCGGCCAGCACCTCGAGCGCGTCCACCTCGGCGACCAGCGCCAGCTCGAGCGGCAGCCCCTGCGACAACTCGGGCGTCTGCCAGACGTGCATGGACTGCGCCAACGCCGGCCTGTGCGCCGCTTCCTACGATACCTGCATGAACGACCTCGACTGCCTGATGTTCGTGCTCTGCGCGCAGGACTGCGGCCAGAACCAGAGCTGCCTCAACCTGTGTGCGGCCGACTACCCGGCCGGCGCGGCGCTGTTCAACACCTACGCCGAGTGCGTCGTGTGCAAGGCCTGCTACGACGACTGCGACGGCAAGGGCTCGGGCTGCGGGTAGGGCGTCCGGTCATTCCTCGCCGCGCGCGACCTGCTCCGCGTCGAGCTCATCGATGCGCTCGACCCAGCCGAGCTCGTCCGGCTCCTCGCCGCGCTGCAGCCGTGCGATGTACCCGTAGAGGCGCGCGCCGAGCTCGCCCGTGCGCCGCCCGCCAATCGCCACCTCCTCGCCCTTGTAGCTCAGTGCCCCGACCGGAGAGATGACCGCCGCGGTGCCGGTGCCGAACACCTCCTGCATCTCGCCCGAGGCGATCGTTTCCATCACCTCGTCGATGGAGATCATGCGCTCGGTGACCGTCAGGCCCCAGCGCTTGCAGATAGCGATCACGCTGTCGCGCGTGACGCCCGGCAAGATGGTGCCCGCCAGCGGCGGCGTGATGACCTCGTCGCGCAGGCGGAAGAAGATGTTCATCGTGCCCACCTCCTCCACCCAGCGATGCTCGATGGCGTCGAGCCACAGGACCTGCGTGTAGCCCAACTGGCGCGCCTTCTGCTGGGCGCACAGCGAGTGCGCGTAGTTGGCCGCGGTCTTGGCCTCCCCGAGCCCTCCCCGGACGGCGCGCACGTCCTCGTCCGAGACCCAGATCGAGATGGGGTTGAAGCCCTCCGGATAGTAGGCCCCGACCGGCCCGACGATGATGTAGAAGGCGTACTCGTCGCCCGGACGCACGCCCAGGAACGGGTCGGTGGCGATCAGCGTCGGCCGGATGTAGAGCGAGCACTCCGGATCCGCGGGCACCCAGTCGCGCTCGAGCAGGACGAGGGATTTGACGGCCTGGCCGAAGAACTCCTCGTCCACGCACTCCATCATCAGCCGCTTGGCCGAGCTCCGGAGCCGCGCGGCGTTCTTGCGCCAGCGGAAGAGGTAGATCCCCCCGTCCTTGCCGCGATAGGCCTTGAGCCCCTCGAACACCTCCTGGCCGTAGTGCAGGCAGATGGCCGCCGCGTCGATCTGCAGCAGGCGCCAGGGCTCGATGCGGGTCAAGTGCCAGCCGTTCTCGCGGTCGAACTCGGTGGCGAAGAAATGGTCGGTAAACCACCGGCCAAAGCCGATCGTCGAGTAATCCGTGGGCTTGGCCCGTGCCTGGTCGGCGCGGGCGCGGTGGATGACGATGCGCTGGCGCGGCATGGCGGCAAGCTACACCCGTGCCGAAACGCCGTCATCCCCGGCGCTCCCGACGCTGGTGTAGGTCAATCCACGATGCGCCGGCCCGCGGGCCTGGCGGGCGGGGGAGCCGCCGCCGAAGCGCTGGCTCCAGACGTGGCTGCCGTTCTTGTCGAGCTTGTACAGGAAGCCATCCCAGCTCCCGCCGGTGCTTGACTCAACGGATACAGCACATATGCTCATCATATGAGTAAGCGCCTCCAGGTGGTGATGGACGAGCGCGAGCACGAGGAGATCGACGCCGCCGCCCGCCGTCACGGGCTGACCGTCTCCCAGTGGGTGCGCCAGGCGCTCCGTGCGTCACGCAGGGCCCAGGCCGACGTGCCTGCGGCGCACAAGCTGGCGGTGATCCGTGCGGCGGCGCGCCACGAGGGCCCGAGCGCCGACATCGACCAGATGCTCGCCGAGATCGAGTCGGGCTACGGCGCGGGCAAGGCGTGATCTTCATCGACTCGAACATCCCCATGTACCTCGTTGGCCAGGCGCACCCGCAAAAGGTGGATGCCCAGCGCCTGCTCGATCGCTGCGTCGCCGACGGCGAGCGCCTGGTGACCGACGTGGAGGTGCCGCAGGAGATCCTCCACCGCTACGCCGCCATCGAGCGGCGCGACATGATCCAGATCGCGTTCGACGCGCTGCTCGGCGTCGTCGACGAGGTGCTGCCCGTCGAGCTGCGGGACGTGGAGCGCGCCAAAACCCTGGTGCTCGGCGTGACCCGGCTCTCGGCCCGGGATGCGCTGCGCGCTGCGGTGATGGAGCGGCACGCCATTGGCCGCGTGCTCAGCTTCGACACGGACTTCGACGCCGTCCCCGGGCTGGTGCGGCTGCACCGCTGATGTGGGTTGGCCGCTCGGCTGCGCACTCCCTTGACCGTAGTGCAGATAGACTGCACTACTTGTGCACCAGCGCCCGCAGCGCCAGCGCCCCGCCCGCCCACAGCGGCAGCATCAGGCCGATGACCTGCCAGTTGTCCTGGTAGAACCAGGGCAGGACCTTCAGCACCAGTCCCAGCGCCGCGGCCGCCGCCGCGCCGAGCGTGAGCCAGTACGCCTTGCGCAGGGCGGCCGGACGGTCGAGCGCCACGCCGATGCCGTAGACCGCGAGGGCGAGGGCCCACGGCGCGCACTGCAAGATGTTCTCGTTGGCGTAGCCGACCTCGTGATCGGTCAGCGTCCAGAGCAGGACGAAACAGGTGCCAAGAAAGCCGAAGACCAGCCCGAGCAGGGCCACGACCAGCCCGACCAGCACCCGCGCCGCGCGCCGGCCGCGCCGCGCCCGCCCGGCGAGCAGGAGCGCGCCGCCCAGCGCGCCCCCGGCCAGCATGAACCGGCCCGCCCAGTGCGGCTTGGCCGCGAAGGGCGGGGCCCGGTCGTCCGTGACCAGCGTGCGCTCCAGCGCCACGAGCGGCCGGGGCTTGCCGTCCGGCCCGGGCACGGTCAGACGGCGCACGCTCTCCTGGAGGTTCTCCGGGATGAAGCCCTCGTCCCACTCGGTGATGGGCCGATCGATCAGCCCGGCCGTGGCGAAGTGCAGCAGGACGTACTCGGGAAGCAGGTCCGCGGTAAGACGCAGCATGTGCCCCCGAAAGGTCATGCTCGCCGGCCGGCCCGCCGTGAGCTGGCGCAGGCGACCACCCAGCACGCCGTCGATGGCATCGCGCACGCGCGTCGAGCAGTTGTCGCGGAAGTAGTCGTAGCGATAATACCGGTTCTTCGGCTTGAGGTTCTCCTCCAGCCGCTGGTACAGGAGCCAGCGCTGCTCGGGCGTGAGCCGAAGCTGCTGCACCTGCACCGATCGGTTCTCGCTCCGGTAGTGATGGAGCGTCGCCGGCAGGTTGCTCGCGGAGAGCCAGTACTCGAAGCGGCCCAGGAAGAACTTCGGAATGAGCGAGAGCGAGCCGAAGCTGAAGGTGCCGAAGTTGTAGACGCGGTCGCGGCCCGTGCGAAGGTCGTGGATCCAGATGGCGTTGTGGCCGAACTTGAAGAACGGATGATCGCCCCGGGCGAGCGTGAGCAGCCCCACGCTCAGCGTCTCGCCCGGGTGGGGGCGCGCGTGCCGGGTCCCCGGTCCGGGCTCGGCCGGCTGCGCCCGCGCGGACAAGGGAGCCGCAAGGAGCGCGAGGAGCAACGCGACCGGAGCCAGCCTATGTCTCCCGGTGCACATCTAGTTGAAAACCCTCGGGAAGATTTCACTGTTGGCGAGCGGGCGGGAACGGCGAGTGAGCACCTCGCAGCCGTTCTTCGTGACGACCACCGTGTGCTCAAACTGGGCCGACAGCGTCCGGTCCTTGGTCACGGCGGTCCAGCGGTCCTCGAGGATCTCCACGTCGTAGTTGCCCAGGTTGATCATCGGCTCGATCGTGATGCACATGCCCGCGCGCAGGCGCGACAACGTCCCCGGCCTGCCGTAGTGCGGCACCTGCGGCGCCTCGTGGAAGGCACGCCCGACCCCGTGGCCGACGAAGGCTTTGACCACCGAGCACCCCTGGCTCTCCGCGAACCGCTGGATCGCCGCCCCGATGTCGCCGATGCGGATCCCCTCGCGCACCTGGCGGATGCCCACCTCCAGGCACTGGCGCGCAACCTCGGTCACGTGCTTGGCGTCCGGCCCGGGCTCCCCGATGTAGAACGTGGCGGACGTATCTCCGTGATATCCCTGGACAACCGAAGTGATGTCCACGTTGATGATGTCGCCCCGATCGAGCACGCGCGGCCCGGGAATGCCGTGGCAGACCACCTCGTTGACCGAGGTGCACACGCTGCGCGGAAAGCCGTGGTAGTTGAGCTGCGCCGGACGAGCGCCGCGCCGCGCCGTGTCCTCGCGCACGAACCGGTCGATCTGCGCGGTAGTCACGCCCGGCCGCAGCATCTCGCCCACCCCGAGCAGCGTCTCGGCTGCCACCTGGCATGCCTGCCGCATCAAGGCCACCTCGCGGGCGCTCTTGATCGGCACACCGCTCATCTACCGGCCCCGGCCCCCGCGACGGCCCTTCTTGCCCGCCGCCTCCGCGAGCGCCCGGGCCTGCTCGACCGCCTGGGCGACCTCGCCCGTGTCCGCCGTCAAGTACCAGTGGATCTCCGGGCCCTCGTCGCCCGTGAAGCGCCGAAAGAAGCCGATCAACGTCATGCCGGAGAGCCTCGCCTCGTTCGCCTGGACGAGCTGGAACGAGGGGTTGCTCTCGGGGATTGACAGCTCGAGGCTCCGGTCCGGAAGCTTGGCCGGCATGAGGGTTGGCTCGCCCACGAGGATGTTCAGGTGGTAGACGGTGCGCTCGCCCATGCGGTCCGAGGTCACGGTGGCCACCTTCACGCGCGCGACGATGTCGCCGTGCTGCGCGCGCGCGCCCAGGTTCTGGTCCACCGCCGGGGACACGCCATCCATCGACAGCCCCACCGCCGCCGGGTGTATGGTGTCGCCAAAAAGCTGCCGCATCTGGCCTTCCCAGCGCGACGGATCGCCGGCGGGAACGGCCGAACCCACCTCGGCTCCGCCGCAGGCAGGCGCGGCGAGGCCCACGAGCAGCGTCAGGATGGCGCAAAGGGTTCTCGACATGGTATTTGCCCACTGTGCGCGGGAAGCCTCGGGCCCGGCGCTGGATGCTGCATCCAGGGAAGAGCGCGCCCCGTGGCGGGGCCCCGCGCGGCCGGATTCCATCGATCTCGCTTCTGTCTCGTCAAACAGTTGCATGCCCACCAGCCGCTTGTGGCACCTGCTGGAGGAAGAAAATGCGTAAGCTCTCGTTGTTCCTCGCCCTCGCCCTGGGTCTGTTCGCGCTGACCCCAAGCCCCTACCTACAGGCAAAGCCCAAGCCGCGCAAGACGGAGGTGGCGGCCGAGCCGGCCAAGATCGAGACGCCGGTGGCCATCAGCCCCGCGGCCCTGCGCTGGAGCATGAAATCCCAAGAGGTCTACGACGTCTACGGCGCGGACATCGATGAGGACTACCTGCAGAAGCGCCAGGAGGCGCAGCCGGGCGTGCAGACCAAGGAGCTCGAAAACGAGATCCAGGAGGTCAAGTTCGCGTTCTGGCAGAGCCGCATGTCCTTCGGCGACACGGCGACCAAGTACGACGGCACGAAGCTGCGGCCCGAGTACAGCTACCGCAACGGCGAGATGCTCATGAGCATCGTACGCCAAGGCAAGACGCGCTACCTGTTCTTCATCAAGGACCGGCTCTGGAAGATCATCGACGTCTACAAGCTCGGCGAGAAGTCCAAGTTCGGCCCGGACTACAAGACCGCCATCGACAAGCTCACCAAGCTCATGGTGGTGCCGGGGCGCGCGCGCAAGGCGGATCCGAAGAAGGAGCCGCCCAACGACGAGGCGGACTGGGCCGACGGCAAGACGCACGTGCGCGCCGCCGACTGGGGCACAGAGCTCGCCGTGGTCTACGAGCACATCGAAACCGTGGGCAGGCTCGCCCAACTGCGCACGGCCAAGCAGGATCTCGAAGAGAACGAGATTACCCCAAGCACGAAGGACTACATCCGGCCGTAGCCTTCCGGCCCCCTCCCTGGCTCAGCGTTTGGCCTCTACGCGGGTGGCACCCACCGGCGGCCTGGGGCCCGTCGTGACGCGTACGCGCGCGCCGGGCAGGAGCTTGCGCACGGCTGGCTCGATCACCGCGCACGTGGTGATCGAGATCCCGGGACAGCCGGAGCACGCCCCCGTCAAGTGGAGCACGACCTCGTCCTCGCCGAGCGAGACCACGTGAACCTCGCCGCCGTCGGATTCGACGAGCGGAGCTATCACCGTGGAGAGCAGTTCCATCAGCGCGTCGTGCGGCTTGCCCATGTCCTGGGAACGGGGAGCTTAGCGCGCGCCCCGCCCCCGCTACAACTCCGACAGCAGCACGGCAAGGGCGGCGTCGTCGCCGAGCGGCTTGCAGGCCCGGGCCTCGAGGGCGAAGGAACGGCCCTCGATCTCCAGGGTGGTGCGGAAGGGACCGGCCTTGACCTTGGCGGCGAGATCGAGCTTGGTCACGGCCTCCGCGTTGACGTCCGGCGTGACCGGGGCGCCATAGGCTTGGCCGCCCTTGACCACGAAGACGTAGGTCAAGGCGATGGCCTTGGCCTTCTGCTCCTCGCCTAGCTTGCGGATGAGCTCGGCGCGCGCATCCTCTTCCAGGTAGTAGGCGTACTTGCGCAGCGACCAGCCCGTGACGAAGCCGCCGAGCAGCTTGCCCTCCTTGCCCTTCACCGGGTGGCCCACGACCCACTGGTGGTCGGCTCCCTTGTTCACGCCACGCAGCCCTTCCATGTAGCCCCAGGCTTCCAGCAGCCCGGCGCCCGGCTCGGAGAGCTTCTTCATCGCCGGGATGGCTTGCGTCAGCGATTTGCCTGCGGGCAGGTCGGGATCCTCCTCGCTGCGCAGGACCGTCCCGGACGAGTCCACGAAGAGGAAGAAGGTGCTCTTGGCAAAGGCCAGGTCCTTGACCGCCGCCCGCGCCGCCTGGATGGCGCGCTGCAGGCCGGCCGGATCGGCGCCCGGATCGTCGCCGAGCCGCTTGCCGAGCTCCTCGGCTCCCTTCGGCAGGCCGCCACGGACCTGTCCCACGTCTCGCTCGACCAGCGGCGGCAGCCGCTCGACCGCGGCCGATGCCTTCTGCTGGGCGAGCCGCCCCTTGTCCTCGCAGGCGCCGAGCAGCGCACAGAGCACGAGCAACGGTGTTATCAGGCGAGCCTTCGACAGCACTTGATCTGCCCCTTCGACAGTGGGTTGACACCTCTCTCCCGCGCGGGGAGGCGCCCGGAGCTTCGAGCATTCCCGCGCCGATGTCGAGCCCGTTTGTCGTCCTGTCTCGCCGCTACCACGCCTCCGGCGAGACGAAGACGACCTCGACCCGCTCGTTGCGGCCTCGATAGGGGCCGGCGGGATCGAGCACCGGGGCAACGGTGCCTGCCACCTCGATCTCGGCCGGCCCCGCGCCGAGCGCGGCGGCGAGCGCCGCGCCCCTGCGTTCCCAGCGCGCACGCTCCGAGCCCCGGGGCTCGGCCGCCTGGTGCACGACGACCAGCATCGGGAAATCGCGGTGATCGCGGCCGAAGGTCGCCAGGCGGCCCAGCTCGGCACGGCCGGTCGCGCTCAGGCCGTCGCCCTCGAACACGCCCCGCAAGGTGACGACGATGCCGCGGTCATCGCGGCGGGGCGCGCCGGCGCCCTGGTCGGAGAGCGCGGCGAGCAGCACGTCCCCGCGGCCGGGCGCCCGGCCGACCTGCTCAGCGCCTCGGCGTACCAGGGTCAGCGCCCGCAGGCAGCCCGCGCGCGCGCGCACGGCCTCGTCCACCGCAGGCGCAGCAACCCCATCGAGCCGCGCCAGTTCCTCCCTGGCTTGAGCCAGCTCGGCGGGCGGCGAGCCGGCATCCGGGGCCGGTCGCGAACGCACGAGCAGCGCGGCCGCGCTGCACAGCAAGCTCGCCTGGAGGCGCAGCGCAGCCACGGCCTCGGCCCGCAGGCGCCCGTCCGCGGCGCTCGGCGGCTCGAGGACGGCGCGGGCGGCCGCGCGCCGCTGCTCCAGGGCCGCGATGTCCGCGGCAAGGCGCTGCTCCTGTGCCTCCAGAGCGCCGAGGTCGCGCTCGGCCTGCTGTGCGTCGTGCTCGACCGCGACGCGCACCTCCTCGGCCCGGGCAACCCGGGAAAGCGCGACGGCCTGGTCGTAGGCGGCCAGCGCGCGCTCGCCCAGGATCTGAGCGCCGGCGAAGTCGCCGGCCTCGAGCGCCGCTTTCGCGGCAGCGCGGAGCCGGTCGGCGTGGCGATACGCCGTGGGCGCGAGCCTGCTCGCCTCCCGCAGCGCCATGCTCTCCCGCACCTGCTCCACCTCGCGGAGCACGTCCGGCGGCGGGATGGGCGCGCAGCCGGCAACGGCCGCAGCGAGCAGCAGCTCCCCCAGGGTCCGGGCGGGGCTCATTTCGCCCTCCCGGGCGCGCCGCCCGCCGGCTTCGCTCCGCCGGGCTTGGCGGGGACGTCCCGGCCCGCGGCAGGCGGGGAGCCCGGGCGCGCCGGGGCCGCGCCCTCGGCAGCCCGCTCGGTCTGCTCGACCTGGGCCTCCAGCCGGCCCCGCCGCGCCTGCTGCTCGGCGCACAGCGCGCGCGCCCGCTCCAGTTGGGTGGCGAGCTCGCGGCCCCGGGCGGCAAGACGCTCGGCCTCGGCCTCGGCGCGCGCGGCGCGCACCACCGCGCGGGCGGCCTCGACCCAATCCGAGGCGAGATCGAGCAGCATGCGCCCGTGCTGTGCATCACCGGCGGCGAGCGCCCCGCGCGCCCGACCGAGGGCCTGGCTCGCGCGGCCCAGGGGCTGCGCCACCAGGCTCGTCCCGAATCCGGCCTGGCGGGCGGAGCGCCGGACCTCTGCGATGGCTTCCCGGGCGCCCGGCATGCCGCCGCCGCCAGCCGATCCGGTCGCGGCGTGCGCCGCGGGCAGCAGCGCCGTGGTTCCAGCCGCAACCAAGGCCGCGGCCAGCACGGCGCGGGCGGCCGAGCTGCGCCGGGGCGAGGGCACGGTCATCCCTGAAGCCCTAGCAGCCATGACTCCCCGCTACCAGCAACCAGAATTTTCGGCAATCGGTCCCGCTTGGGTACGATATGCACGGCCGCAGTCCGCGCCGGGAGCGGTCCCTCATGCCGACGACGGAGCCCCAGGCTACTTTGACTCAGCTCTTCCGGGTCGCCTCGAGCGCCGAGACGACCTCGAGCGCACGGCTGTCGCTGGGCGACGGACCGCACGGTGACGGCCTGCCCGTGGAAGGCGACATGGTGGGCGGGCACTACCTGCTCGGCCGGCTGCTCGGCCAGGGGCGATTCGGCCGCGTGCACGTGGCCACGCGCACCGACGTGCCGGAGCATCGCGTAGCGCTCAAGGTCATGGCGCGGGTGGTCTACGCCGGCCGCAACGTCGAGCGCGAGCTGGTGATGCTGGCCGCCTCCAGCCACCCCAACATCGTGCAGCTCAAGGACCACGGCGTGACCGAGGACTACGTCTGGCTCACCATGCCGCTGTACCGGGGCGAAACCTTGGCCGACCGCCTCGGGCGAGGCACGCTCGGCCTGCGCGAGGCCCACGAGATCTTCGTGCCTGTGGCCCGCGCGGTCGAGGCGCTGCACGCCGCGGGGCTACGCCACCAGGACATCAAGCCCGAGAACCTCTTCCTCGCCGAGCTCGCCGGCCACGTGCACCCCATGCTCCGCGATCTGGGCGTGGCCGTGGAGCTCGGCTCGACCTTCGTCGCGGGCACCGCCCTGTACGGCGCGCCCGAGCAGATCCTGGCGCTCTCCGGGATCCCGGGAGCGATCCCCCTGACGGAGAGGATGGACACCTACGGCCTGGCGACGACCCTGCTGCGCGCGCTCGTGGGCCCGGAGGCGTTTCCCGGCGAGAACGCCGGCACGCAGGGCGAGCTCGCCCGGGCCTGGCAGGAGCGGGAGACGGAGCCGCTCGCGGCCGTTGCGCTGCCCGAGCTGACGGGCCGGCCGCGCGAGCTGCTGCAAGAGGTGCTGCGGCGCTGGCTCGCGCACGGGCCCGAGGAGCGCGCCACGATGGCCGAGCTCGCGGCCGACCTCGACGTGCTGCTGGAGCAGGAGCGCGAGGCCGAGGCCGTGTTCCATGCGCGCCTCGTACGGCAGAAGGCATCGCTGCAGCGCGTGCGCCTGGCCGCGGCCGCATTGCTGCTCTGCGGCCTGGGCGTTGCCGCCTTCGGCTACTCCAAGCGCGAAACCTGGCGCCTGGCGGGCGAGCTGGAGCGGGCCCGCGCCCTGGGCGCCGCCTCCTTCGACCAGCTCGACACCTGCGTGGCCGCACACGAGCTCGCCCGCCTCGAGGGGCGCCGCTGCGCCGAGGGCCGGCGGGCCGAGGTGGCGAAGCTCTCCGCCACCCTGAGCTCGGCAACCGGCGCGGCGGCGGCACAGCGGCACGCGCTGGAGCAGCGCCTCGCCACGGCAGCCGCCGGCCTGCGCGAGTGCGAGAAGGGCGCCAAGGTGGCGGCCGAGGCCGCCGGCGTCGAGGCCGAGCGGCAGCGCGCCCAGTGGGACGGCGAGCGCCGGAGCTGGCAGGCCGAGCGCACGGGGCTGGAGGGCGAACGCGACGAACAGCGCCGCGCCGCCGGCAGCTTGCAGGCATCTCTCGATCGCGCCGGCGTGGCGCGTGACGAATGCCGCGCGGATCTGGCCCAGTGCGTCGAGGATCGCGACGCGTGCACGGCGGCGCCCGCAGCGGCGAAGGGGGTTGCCGCCGCGCCGGCCTCGGCCGGGGCACCGGCGCCCGCGCCGGACGGCCCGGCGTCTCCGGGTGCACCGGCGGCGGCGGCGGGGCCGCAGAGGTAGGAGCGGCGGCTGCCGCTACGTAGGCGTTCGCGCCCCCTGCCGGACGGCTCGTCAGGCGGCGACCACCTCGATTTGCGGAACCTGCGGCGTGGGGGTCTTCATCCGGATGATGACGACCGGGAAGCCGGAGCCCCTGGCCGACTCCACGGCCTTCATGTTCTCCGCCGCCAGCTCGGGGGCGTCATCCGGCACGAACACAAGGGTCGCCTCGGCCGGGATCTGCTCGAGGACCGACGGGTTCTCGAACACGTATCGCATCCACTCGGCGTGGAGATCCAGGTTCCTTCTTACCACCTCGTCCGCGGTCATGGTGGCCAAGCCGTTCGGCTGCTCTTGCACGAAAGCTAGCGCGGAAGGCCGTCTCGGGCAACGCGCTCCGTCGCGTCATCCTTTGCGTCGGGTCGCCGCGGCACCCGAAGCCAGTGCTCGGGGCCAAGGACATTCAGGCCCGGATTTCGCGCGCTGGCGGCGGTGACATCGCTACCGGCACGCGGCGCCCGCCACGCAGCGCTGCACGCAGGCTTGGTTGCCCTGGCAGCGGCCGCGGCACTGCTGCTGCGCTCGTGCCAGACAGGCGCTGCGCTGGGCCGCGGCCGCCTCGCCCGCCTGCTTGTTGCGCGCCGCCTGCTCGATCTTGGCGTCCGCGCCGTCCACCAGCCGTTGTGCCTCGCGCGCGTGCGCGCCGCTCGGATGCGCGTCGAGATAGCGGCGCACCGAGTCGCACGAGGACGAATCGGCCGGCGCCGCGCACGATCTGCGGTCGGTGCGGCGCCAGTCCGCCTCGTCGAGCCGCCGGTCGGCCGCATCGAGCAACCGCCGCGCCTCGACCGCGTGCCGGCCGGCGGCGTGACGGTCCAGGTAGGCACGGACGGAATCGCAGTCGGATGCGCTCGACGCCTTCGCGCACGAAGCCGTGCTGACCTCCGCCCAGTCCGCGTCGTCGTAGGCTTCCCAGAGGGGACGCAGGCTCACCGAGCCCACGTCGGTGCCGGCAACCAGCAAAGTGGCCGTCTCGTGGCGACCGGCGGCGTCGCTCGACCGAGGCACGGCCTCGCTCAGATCGAAGGAGGTCGCGCCGGTCGCATCGGTCTCCGCGAGATCCATGATCCGCTCGCCCAGCCGCATCGACACCTGACCGCCGCGGTAGGGCCGGCGGTTGCGGCACGCCGTCTCCTTCTCGACGACCCCGGCGTCAACCGACTTCGTGCCGATCTCCTCGTCGCTCCCCAAGGAGCGAAAGACGTCGACCAACGCCAAAAGCACGGCGCCGCTGCCCGCGGCCATGAAGCCGATGCCGATGGCGCGTGGCACGTCCGGGCCGACCGGGTTGTAGGTCCGCTTGCCGTCCTCGCTCTCGTAGACGCCGGCCGAGTCTACGTACAGCCCGATGCCCAGGCCGAGGCCGACGAGCCCTGGCATGGACCAGGCCCAGTCCCGGCCGGGCGTCTCGTTGTGTCGCTCCCGGCGCGTGGTGGTCTCGACCTGGTCGACCCGGCGGGTCTCGCAGACGTGCGAGGCCACGACCTCGACCTGGGTACCGTGCTGGGCCACGCGGCCGGCGGCCCCGTCGACTACCTGCTCGTTGATGCTCGAGCCCAGAACCTTGTCCTCGGTCGTGGGCTCGCGCAGGCCGATGCGCGCGCAGCCGCCGCAGAGCAGCGCGCCCGCCAGAAACGGAGCAAGGTGAGGATTCAGTTGCATACGCCGGAGCAGTAGTCAGTGAAGCACTGGCTGAAGGCCGCGTACTCCACGTTGGTCGAGCACCCGACTGTCCCAGGATTCGTGATGCAGTCCCCGCAATCGGTCGTGGCATCGCAGAGCTTGAGCGAGGAGCAACACGAGGCGCCAAGGCACTCGGCACACGCCTGCTCGTCCCTGACGCGGTTGGTATCACAAATCGGGTACGGCGGGACGCAGAACACGTTGCCGGCGGACGCTCCCGGAGCGAGGTAGCAGCGACTCGGCAGCTCGCACGTCACGTTCTCTCCAAGGGATGCGCAGCACACGTGGGTCGACGCGTCGTAGCAGACCCCGTAGGAGCCGCAGGCACGCCACGAGCTCGCGTACCCCTCGACGCACTCGATGTCGTCGGTCTTCGGATACTCCTCGCACCGGTAGAGCCCGGCCGTCTGCCACGACTTCTCGCACGCGCTCGGCGAGTCGCAGATCTTGTACTTCACGCGCTTTCCGTCGGGGCACGACGCGATGATGCCGTCCTCGCAGGCGCTAGTCCGCAGCCCGTCGTCGTCCACCAGATCCGCGCAGTCCACGTCGGGGCCTTCGCGGTTGAAGACGGAGCAGCCGGCGGCGGCGAACGCCGCCGTCAGAGCAAAGAGTGCCGCTCGGGTGCGCGGGTGCTGGCAATTCCTGGCGCTACTCACGGTCTACAGTCGCGGCACATGTTCGCCCGGGCGTGACTCCGCGCCCACGCTCTCGCAGCCGCTGCTCACGCACCGGCGCACGCAGCCGCCCATGTCGAAACCTCGGCCGCCTCCCCCGGGACAGCCCGGCCCCTGGGCCATGCAGTTGGCCACGCAGCCCTGGCTCCCCTGGCACTTGGACATGCACCTACTGCGGCGCTGCGCCTCGCATCCCGCCGCCTGGCCCTGCTGGTTCTTGTTGTGCTCCTCGCGCGCCGTCTCACAGCACCCGGTGCACTCGCGTTCGCGCTCGGCGCGCTGTTCTGCCGCGCGCTCCTCCTCGCGCCTGCGCTCCTGGGCCGCCCTCACGCGGTCCCGCCGCCACGCGACCCTCTGCTGGTTCTCCAAGTGCTCGGCGTAGCGCAGCCCGGGGTAGCGGGCGAGATCCAGCTCGGCCAGCTTGGTCGGCGACTCGGTCCCGCCGACCGCGACCACGGACGCCGCAGCCTCGACGCGCTCGTCCACCTCCGGCCAGCCGGGCAGCGCCGAGGAAAGGGCCTGCACGACGTTCGTCGTGAGCCGGCCCGCGCCGTTCGTCCTGCCCAGCTCGACGATCTTCGGCTGGTAGCCGTCGAGCGCAAGCAGGAGCCCGAGTTTCAGCCCCTCCTCGGGCCCGCTGCGGCACACCTTGGTCTCGGTCTCGGTCGCCGGCGAGCCCGATCCCCGTCCTGGTGGGGGGACGCCGTACTCGATCTCGCCCGGGGTCTCGTCGGTGCCAACCTGAGCGAGGTGGAAAAGCCCGTTTCCCAGCACGATGAGGCCAACGCCCCCGACGACGGCTCCACCGATAATCGTGTAGAAGAGGGCCTTGTCGACGGACGCCTCGTAGTTGCCGGACTGCACCACCCCATATGCGACGCCCGCAGCAAGCGCTCCGCTCCCGGCCGCAACCGAGCCGAACACAATGTCGGTCGCGATCCTCTCGCCCCTCTTGCCCTCCACCTTGATCGCCTGGTAGCGCGGCCGCCGCACGATCTCGCAGCGCTGCACGCTCCGCACCTCGAAGGCCATCCTGCCCCTGGCGTCGACCGCCTTGACCTCGACGTCGCGCTCTGGCGCCTGCAGCTCGCCCCGCGCGACCTCGGGCGCCAGCGCGGCGTACTTGACCGTCGAGAAGGACTCGACGCTCGACCAGCAGCCGGCTGAACCGAGCGCGAGCCAACCCAGGAACGCCGCCCGCCAACGTGCCGTCATGCCGTCCTCTCTCGCTCGCGCCCCGTGTGGCGCAAGTAGCGGACGGCTACGTTAGCACGCCGGCGCGGCGCGCGGCAGGTCCCGGTCCCCCGCATCCGGGGCCGGCGCATCATCGGCGCCATGCAGCGCACGGAGCGCGCGGGCCGCCCACAGCAGTGCCGTTGCCAGTCCCCTGCATAGGCCATCTGGCCCTCTATTCCCGAAAAGCGGGAATAGAGGAGGCGATGACCTCGCTATCTGCCCCTCTATTCCCGCTTTCCGGCAATTGAAGGGGGGATGAGGGAAGACGGGCAGCGCGGGCGGCCGGGGCCGTGGGGCACCGGGCGCGGCGACCGGCGCTCGTCCGGTCCACGCGTGCAGGTCCGCAGAAGTTGGGCCAAAAAAGATGCGCCGGCCCCGGCCCCGCGTCACGCCACGTCCCGCCGGCGCAAGATCACGAGAACCGCTCCGAGGGCCACTGCGGTGAGCAGCACGAGCACGCCCACGGCCGCAAGCGGCTGGGCCCAGTGCTCGAAGCCGTAACCTCCCTCGCCCAACACCGTGCTGGCCAGCTCCTCGGTGGCGCAGCGGAACGCGCCGTCGCTGATGCTGGCGTCGCTGATCGAGCCGCACACCGGGATGCGCCAGGCCGCGTCGAGCGCGGCGCGCTCCAGGCCCAGGGCTGCCTCGAACCCCCAGCGAGCCGGCATGAGGCCCATCACCCAGCCCAGCCAATCCTTCTCGGTCAGCCGCACGATCATGCCGCCGAGGATGACCTGCGGAATGAGGGCGATCGGCGTCAGGGCCGTGGCCGCCTCGGTGCTCCGCACCACGGCCGAGATCAGCAGGCCGATCGACACGGCATTGACCGAGCAGACGATGAGGATGCCGAGCGTTGCCAGGAAACCGCCGCTCAGGCCCAGCGCCGGCTTGACGATCACCAAGAGGACCGTGCACTGGACGGCCGAGAAGCAGGAGAGCACCGCGAACTTCGAGGCCACGTAGTTCGCGATCGACAGGTTGACCATGCGCTCGCGCCGGTAGATGGCCTGCTCGGCCACGATCTCGCGCGCGGCGTTCGAGGTGCCGAACCAGATGCTGGCCACGACCAGCAGGAACAAGGCGGCGGCGAAGTCGCGCACTTCCGGGAAGCGGCCCAGCTTGGTCATGCAGTCGAGCAGTTGGCGGGCCCCCGGTTGAGAGTGCTCCAGCTTCTCCACCGTGAGCTTGCACCAGAGGCTGGGCTGCTCCGCCTTGCCTCCGAACACGGCGGCAATGAGCGCGCCGATGATGGGAGCTTGCAGCAGCAAGATGGCGAGACCACCCCGGTCGCGCAGCTTGACCACGGCGTAGCGCTCCAGGAGCAGTCGGAGCTGGGCGAGCCGCTCGATCGTGGCGCGGGTGGGCTGGCCGCGCGTGCCCACGGCTCCGGGCGCGCGCGGGCCGGCTACCATCTGCTGGTAGACGGGATTGTCGGGGCGGAAGAACTCGGCCCGCCACGAGTGCGCGGCTTGCCGCCGGGCCTGGTCGCGGCTGGCGGCCCCGGCCTCGAGCAGAGCCTGCTCGCGCCGCCGCAGCATGTCGAACATGTCGCGCGGGTTGTCGAGGGCCGGCTGCCCGGTGGCCTCCCGCTGGCGGCCGAAGAAGCGGTAGCTCGGCTCCCCGGTCGGCCCGAAGTAGGCCGGCGTGCCGCCGTAGGCCAGGACGAAGGCCAGGTTGAACTTCTCGTACTCGTCCCGGGCCGGCTGGTGGATGGTGCTGATGATCGTCTTGCCCGAGGCGCGTGCCAGGTCGCGCAGCAGATCGATGAGGGCCACGGTGTCGTCGGCGGCCAGCCCCGAAGTGGGCTCGTCCAGGAACAGCAGGGGCGGGTCGGTCACGAGCTCGAGCGCGATGTTGACGCGCTTGCGCTGCCCGCCCGAAAGGACCTTCTTCTCCGGCTTGCCGATCTGCAAGTGTCGCACCTGCTCCAGCCCGAGGTCGGCGATGGTCTGGCCCACGCGGCGGGCGATCTCGTCGTCGGTGAAGTCGCGCGGCAGCCGCATCCGGGCGCTGAAGTAGATCGCCTCCTCCACGGTCAGCTCGGCGTGCAGCAGATCGTCCTGCGGCACGTAGCCGATGCAGCCGCGCAAGGCGTCGTAGATGGCGAACAGATCCTCGCCGTTGACGCGCACTTGGCCGACCGTGGGCCGCAGGGTGCCGTTTAGCACCATCAGCAACGTGGTCTTGCCGGCCCCCGAGGGCCCCATCAGGGCGATGAAGTCACCGGGCAGGGCCTTGAACGTGATGTCGTCGAGCAGGGTGCGCATGGCCCCCGATCCCTCGCGATCGGGCACCTCGAAGCGCACGCCGATAGCCTCGATGGCGACGAGGTTGGCGCCCCAGCGGGCATCCGGCGGCGGCTCGACCGCCGGGGCCGCGCGCAGCGCGCCCGCCGGTCCGAGCCGCAACGGGTAGGGGCCGACGAGGAACCGCTCATCGATGCCGATGGGCACGCTCTCGCCCCGGCGCAGCCGCTGCCCGCGCACGAACGTGCCGTTGCCGGAGCCGAGATCCTCGACATGCACGGCGCCGTCCGGACGGCGCGTGACCTTGGCGTGGAAGCGGCTTACCTGCGGGAACGGAAGCTCGATCTGGCAAGATGCGTCGCGGCCGATCGTGATCTCGGCCGGGCCGGCACCGGCGCCACCGAGATCGAGCCCGGCGCACAGCGTTCCCGTGCCGGAGATCTGCGGCGCGGCGCGCGCGGGTCCTGGCGCTGGGCCTGGCGCCGGTCCCGCCCCGGCGGCGGGAAGCTGTACCGCGCGCGGCGCGCCCGGCAGCAGACCGAGCCCTGCCCCGCCCAGGACGCCGGGGGCTTGCCCCGCGGCTGCGCCGGCGGCCGCGGGCGCGCCGCCCACGGCGCCCGTGAGGGCCAGCTCGCACAGCGCGCGAGCATCGAGCCACACCGCGCCCAGGTAGATCCCCTGCCCCATGGGAACCTCGGCGTTGGCGGGAAGCTGGCGGCCGGCAGCGTCCCACGTGCCGCTCGTGCTGCCGAGATCGACCACCGTGGCCCGCACCGGATCGATCCGGGCGTGCACGCCCGACACCGACGCATGCGCCACCGCCACGTGCACCCGGCTCGGGTCGCGGCCAAGCAGGACGCCTTCGCCCGGCCCGGGCACCCGGATCCGCTCGGCAAGCAGGGCCGCCAGCTCCGGCGCCTTGAGCGATACCGGACGGCCGTCCACGCGCACATCCGCGTCGAACCGCTCCACCCGCACGCCCTGGCCGCCAAGCAGCCGGCGCCCCTCCACCAGGATCTCGTGGGCCGAGCCGGCACGCACCACCAGGCCCCCGTCCCAGGCCACGAATGCGCTCTGCGCGGGCAGGCCGGCCACGTGCAGCAGGTCGTTCGGGCCGCCGCCGATGCTGATCTCACGGACACGGGCCATGGCTTCGACACCTCAAGGACAGCAGAAGCGCACGCCCACGATGCTCCCGCCGGTGCACCCGGCCGCCCGGGCCGCGGCCACGCGCTGCTCGGCCGGAGCCGCGGAGCTATAGGAGTAGCCGCGCGGCGTGGCCGGGTGCGCGAGCATGCAGTACGGGTCCATGCTCGCGTCACGCTGGCGCCCGACTGCGCCTGCCGCCGGCCGGCGCGCGCTCGGCGCGACCGGCGGTGGCGCGTGCGGCGCTGGCTCGGGCGCCGCGGGCGTGCTGGCCGAGGCCGCCGGCCCTGCCCCCATCGTCTCCCGCGATGGCGTCGGCTCGCCGGCGGCAGGCGCAAGCGGGATCGAGTCGTCGGCGGGCCGCTCGGCGCGCGTTCGGACGTCGCCGGGATATGGCTGCACTTCGACCGCGGGATCCGCCGCGCCGCCCAAGTCAGCGCGCCCGCGCTGGCTCAGGACCACCGCGGCCGCACCGAGCCCGGCTGCGAGCACAATGCCGGCCGCCCAGACTGCTACCGGAAGCCGGCGCGCCGGCCGCGACGCTTCGACCGGCGGCGAGCCCGGCGCGGCGGCCGGGCCGGCGGCAGGAGCCGGGGCGTGTGCGGCCGACGGCGGGCCACCGGCCGGAGCAGTAAGGCCCATGGGGCAGGCTGCCGGCCCTTGCTCGACGGTGGCCTCCGGACGCGACGCCGGCGGGCTGGCCAAAGGCGCCACCGGGAAAGCCCGCATGGCCTCGGCGGCGTCCGGGAACCGCTCGCCTACCTGCCGCGCCAGACAACAGGCGAGCCAAGCGTCGAAGCCCGCAGGCAGCAGTCGATCGAGCCCCTGCCCCGCCGCCCGCTCGGAAGCCGGCGCGATGGGATCCAGCACGATCTCGCGCATGAGCTGCTCGACGCTTCCGGCCCGGGCCGTGCGCCAGTAGCGCTCGCCGGTCAGAAGCTGGTAGGCGATGAGGCCGAAGGCCCACACGTCCGTGGCAGGAGACACGCGCCCGGCCGGCTCGAGCTGCTCGGGCGCGGCATAGTGGAGCGTGCCCAGCCTCTCGGTCGATCGGGTCGTGCACTCGGAGACCACCTTGGCGATGCCGAAGTCGAGGATCTTGACCATGGGCCGGCCGCCGTGCGCGCGGGACTCGGCCAGGAACAGGTTCTCGGGCTTGAGATCGCGGTGCACCACGCCCGAGCGCGCCGCCGCGCCGAGGGCATGGGCCATCTGCGCCAAGAGGTCGGCCGCGTCCTCGAGCGCGAACCGCCCCCGCAGCTTCAGCTCCTCGCCGAGGTCGCGGCCGCGCAGCAGCTCCATCGCGACGTACGGCATGCCGGTGGCCGCATCGATGCCGGCGGTGACGACCTCGACGACGTGATCGCTCTCGATGAGCGAGCCGATGCGAGCCTCGAGCTCGAACCGGCGGCGGAAGCGGGCGTCGCCCGCCAGGGACGGCAGCATGATCTTGAGCGCCCGCTGCTTCCCCGTGCTGAGCTGCTCGGCGACGTACACGGCTCCCATGCCGCCGGTCTTGAGGGGCCGGATCACGCGGAAGTCGCCCGCGAACACTTCTCCTGGCTTGAGATCGGCGCCGTCACGCACGGGCAACCCCTGGCGGGCACTATACGACAGCCCCGGTTGTGAGCGTGAAGCGCATGTTGTACCGTCCGCGGATCATGGACCTTGCGGGCAACGCCGCACAAGCCGCAGCCGCCGAGGCCGACCCCTTCGGTCTGGTCGGGGCGCTCGTCGGCGGCGACATCCAGGTCGAGCGGGTGGTCGGCTCGGGCGGCTACGGCACGGTCTATCGCGGGCTGCACACCAAGCTCCAGTGCCCGGTGGCCCTGAAGTGCCTGCGCGTGCCGGACAGCCTGGACGGGCCGGCGCGCCAGAGCTTCGTGCAGCGCTTCCTGGACGAGGGCCGGCTCATGTACCAGCTCTCGTGCGCCGACCCGGGCATCGTGCACGCGCTGGCGGTGGACGTGCTGCAGCTTGCCGACGGCCAGCAGGTTCCCTACCTCGTGCTCGAGTGGATCGACGGCCAGCCGGCCGACGAGTTGCTCGCCGAGACGTTCCGCCAGGGGCGCAAGATCCCGCTCGCAGAGCTCGTCACCCGGCTGGAGCCGGTGGCGCGCGGCCTGGGCGTGGCCCACGACGCCGGCATTGCCCACCGGGACGTCAAGCCGTCGAACATCATGTTCACGCAGGTGCTCGGCCGGCCGACGGCCAAGCTTCTCGACTTCGGCCTGGCCAAGATCGTGCAGGAGGCCGGCGCCCAGGGCAGCGCCCGTACTACCCGCGACGCCAGCGGCCAGTCGTTCGGCTTCACCCCGCGCTACGCCGCGCCCGAGCAGTGGTTGGCGTCCTACGGCGTGACGGGCCCCTGGACCGACGTGTTCTCCCTCGCTCTCGTGTGCGTCGAGTTCATCTGCGCGCAGCCCGCTCTGGCCGGCTCGAATGTCGGGCAGTGGATGGGGGCATCGATCCATCCGACCGCGAGGCCCACGCCGCGGGCGTTCGGCGAGGACGTTGGCGCCGCCGCCGAGGCCGTGTTCGCGCGCGCCCTGGCCATCCAGCCCTCCGACCGCTACCGCCACGCTGCCGAGTTCTGGCGCGACCTCAAGGCCGCCGCGGGGGTGGTGTCCGGGCCCAGCCCCCTGCCGGTGCTGCACGATGACGACGACGGCGCATCGGGCAAGGAGACGACCCTGCGGATCGCGCCGCAGGTCGGCCGTGCGAGCCATCCCGAGCAGACCGTGCTCATGCCGAGCCCGCTCGGATCGGATCCCGGACGGGCCGCGCCCGGCGCGATGGGCCCGCTGTCGCCCCTCCCGGCCGGAGGTGGCGCGCACGCGATGCCCGGAGACAGGACGGTGCTGGGAGGCCCCAACGTCGGCCGCGCCAGCAGCCCGGACGCCGTGTCTGGCCCGTGGCCGGCGGTTATGGTCGTGCCTGGCGCCGGCCCGCAGATGGGGCCGCCGGGCGCCGTCGTCGCCCCGCCCGCCGGTCAATCAGGTGGCTGGCCTGCCGGCGGGCAGGCCGCTCGTCCCGCGGGGCGGTCCGTACGCGCAGCGGCCCAGGGCCTCGTGGCGCAGCTCATGCGACTGCCCCCGGCAGCGCAGATGGCGCTCTTGGCGCTCGGCGCAGCCGTCCTCGTGGTCGCGGGAATAGCGCTCCTGCGCTCCTCGGACTCCGGCGAGGCGCCCGAGGCCGCGGGCACGCCGTTCGCGCGCGGCCAGCCGGCCGGCGAGGACGATGGCGGGCAGCAGAGCGCGGGCGAGCCGGAGCAGCTTGCGTTGGGGGGCGGTGCGAAGCTCGACGACGCGGCGCTCGCCGGCGTCGTGCGGGCGCCGGCAAAGACTGCCAGCCCGAGCGGCACGCTGTCGATCTACTGCGCGCCACGGCCGAGCGGTTCTGGATGGGGCCGTAGGCGTCAGGACGTGTCAGAAGGGGACGTCACGCACAATCGTTCTGGCTCCCGGCGGGGGCGCTGCCGGCGGAGCAGCGCGAAAGGCAGGACGGGAAGAGGGCGGGCGCGCCGGAGACTGCTCTTGTCCCCGAGACGTCCTTGACAGCCTGATCTCAACGCCCTCCGAGGCGCGCTCCCCATCATAGGTGTGCATCCACATCACGTCGCCGGTGTCGACCTTGTCCCACGCGATGCTGATGGTCAACCTCCGAACTCCGACGCGCATGATGGCGTCCCGGTACGAAACACCGGTGGAAAGGGGCTCGATGCGCACCAACCCCAGCGGACCCTCCATCCCGACGTACTCCCTGTAGGGGCTGGAGAGCACGAAGCTCGACCCGGCGATGACCAGCCTCATCGAGTGGTAGTTCTGGAGCTCCCAATCGGCCCTTCCGGCCGCCGGGAGGTGGTGGTTCGTCTGCCAGGTCCCTTGCAGGTAGCGCTGCAACGCCGCCGCGTCTGGAGACACCGGCACCGGGCAGCCCAGCATCTTCTCGATCGTGCCGGCGCCGAGCAGACAGGCGCGCGCCTCCGCCGTCAGGTGCCTTTCACCGCAGTCGGCTCGCCACGACTTGTCGACCTCCTCGGCGGCCCACGGCAGCTCCCCCATGCCCTCCGGCGACTCGCCGAGCTTCTTGGCATGGTCGCCGATGGCCCGGCAGTCGGCCGGGCTGGCCGGGGGCGAGAGGATCCAGTCGGCGTTGTTGCGTCCCAGGATGGCGGCGAGCGTGTCGCGCGGAACGGGCTTGCCGCCGAGCACCGCCTCGACGACCGCGGCCGGCTCGTCCAGGGCTTTCGTCCTGGCCTCGAGCGCCGGCCGCAGCGCGGCCACGTCGTCGTCCGACAGCTCGCGCCGGATCTTCAAGCGCACCATGTCGCCGTCGCGCTCCACGGCCGGCTTCTTCACGGCGTCGAGCCAAGAACGCGCCACCGCGCGCCAGGCCGCGGCAGACGGGTCCGTGGACGCGCCGAGCATCCGGCCGAGCTCGGCGTCGTTCTGCGCCAGCGCTCCCTGCCATGCCTGCACCCAGGAGCGCAGCTTGCGCTCGGCCGATGCCGCAGAGTCGGCCGAGCGGGCCCAGAGCACGTACTCGAAGCCGACGGACCGAGCCGACTCGGGAAGATCCTGGAGCAGCGCGGATGCCTTGAGCTCGACGGCAATGGAGCGGCCGTCGCTCGGCTGATCCTGCGGCAGGCAGCGCCCGAGAAACTCGCCCAGCGACTCCGGCGGAGCAGCCGCGGCGCACGGCACGGCCAGATCGATCGACTCGGGGCGAAAGCGGAGCTGCACCGAGTCGGCGCCCCGCAGCTCGCGCGCCAACCGTGCCAGCGTCGCGCCGGCCTCGGCCGCCCCGCCGCCGCGCCCCTCGGACCGGTAGGCGGCGGCAAAGGCCGACAGATCCTCGAACGAGCCGGCGTACCAGGAGCCGGCGTCCTCGAACCCGGCGACCCCGCTCTTGGCGCACGCCGTCCCGGTCACGGCATCGTCGGCCGAGCCCGCCTTGGTGCACAGCCCGCGCCGCGCGCCGAACGAAGCCTCGGCCAGCCCCGCCGGCGTGCCGGCCGATGCCTTGAGCTTGACGGCGACGACCGAGCGCGGCCGGTCGCCGTCCAGGAACCCGAGCTGGGCCATGGCCGCGCCCTGGCGCGCCTGCGCGAAGGCCGAGCCGCACTTGAGCCCCTCGGCCAGCCGCTCGGGCTGGCTCAGGCTCTCCAGGCCGAGCGCCGCAACGGCGCGCCAGTCCAGGCCGCGGGCGCTGTCGAGCACGGTCACGAGGTCGAGCGTGCCGCACAGCCGCGCCGCCAAGGACGAGATCTGCACCGCGCTTCGCTTGGCGTCTGCCGGCGGCAGATCGCCCCGCAGCCGTCCGGTAGCCGCGGCCACGGTGCCGCCGGGCGCCCGGTCGAGCAGCGCGCCCAGCTCGTCGCCGCGGCCGCGCAGCACGAGGCACGTGATCCCGCCGCCCAGCAGGCCGGCGACCAGCAGCGAGCCCGCGACCAGCAGCGGCAGGCGCAGCTTCGCCGGCAGGCGAGGCCCGGTCGGCGCCGGCCGCGGGACCGTCGGCAGCGACGCGGAGCCGTCCGGCGTCGAGGGCAGCGCCCCGGGTGCGCTTGGATGGGGTCCCGGTGGAAACATGCGACGCTACTGCTCCCCAGACCCGACCATCTAGACGCCCCAGAGCGGTCGGGTCAAGCACGTTGCCTGGCGCGGCAGGAGGACGATCGTCCCGGGGGGCTCAGGAACGACCGACCTGCCCTCCGCTGCGCCGGGCCGCCAGCGCGACGACCAGGGACACCAGCAGGAATGCGACGAGCGTGGCGCGGGCGAGCCGATCGGTTGCATGTGAGCGTCGACCAGGCCGTGCAGGAAGGCAGCGAGCTCGCCGCCATCTTGGCGGCATCGGCCACCACCGCCAGAGCAAGCCGCTAGCCGCGGGCGCATTCTCAATTCCCTGTTCGCAGTTCACCGGCTAACGCCCATGGCGGCTATGGGCGGGGTCAGGGAGGGCACGGGGTGAAGAACCTCGTCCACTGGCCTCCCACGCAGCGGTGCCCCTGGCTGCAGCATCCTCCGCCGCACGCGAGCCCCTCCGGGGCGCAGGGCTCGCCCGGCTGGATGGCGAAAGCGCACGCCGTCAGCGCGGGGCGCACGCACCGCCAGAATCCCGGCAACGGCGGTGTCGGAACGCCGCTGCATGGCCTCGCAGCGCGCTCGTAGGCGCACGCGACGCCTTCGGGGTACACACACCTCAACGAGGGCAGCGGCGCCCCCGCCCCGACGGCAGGCATCGGCTCCCCCGCCGTCGGCGGGCACGCGTCGGTCGCGGCGCATCTGCCCCGCGCCAGGACCCGCCACCGGCCGGCGTAGCAGGCCCAGAGGCTCCCGCACGAGGGTGAGGCGGCGTAGGAGCAGCGGAGATCGACCGGCGCACACGGCGCCCTGTCGACCGGCTCCTGCGGCGGGCACGCGGCCGCTGCAACCACCCCGCCGGACCAGGGGGCCCGCAGGCCGCGGGCTGCGGAAGAGGTCGGCGGCTGGCGCGCGCCCGCGCACGCGCCGCCCGCGACCGCCATCACCGCCCAGAGGACGCCACGACGCATCGGGGACATTGTACCACGGCACGTTCGTCGCGGGCGGAGGCCGTCTGCGAATGTTCCGAGAGCTTGCCGCCAGCAGGTGGATCGCGAAGAGCCCTGAGGAGCTGTCGCAGCACGAGCTCGTCGAGGGCAAAGGCTGTCTGTCATCGAGCCACGCAGGGCCGCCAACGGTTGTGGGCGCGCCCCTGGCCAGCCTCTCGCCGACCCGCTACGCTTCTGCTCGCCTCCACTTCTCCCATGTCCCCCCTCTCGCGTCGCGAAGCCCTCGCCCGGGTCGGCCGGAGCGCGCTCTTCGTGTCCGCGACGGCCGTGCTCGGCCGCGCGGCCTGGGATCCGGTCGGCCCGCGCGAGTCGCGGGCGGTTTCGGGGCCCGGGCGCCGCGACCTGCGCGTGCGCGGCGCCGAGCCGGGCCGGATCGAGCTCGCCATTGCCAGCGGTGGGCCGGCCGCGGCGGCGACGCCGGAGGCGCTCACGCGTCGTGCCATCGCGGCCCTCGGCGGCATGGACCGCTTTGTCTCACGCGGCGACGTCGTGGCCATCAAGCCCAACGTCGGCTGGGACCGCACGCCGGCGCAAGCGGCCAACACCAATCCCAGGGTCGTGGCCGAGCTCGTGCGGCTCGCGCTCGGGGCCGGCGCCAAGCGCGTGGTCGTCACCGATATCCCGTGCAACGAGCCGGCGCGCTGCTTCGAGCGCTCGGGGATAGGGCCAGCCGCGCACGAGGCCGGCGCCGAGGTGGTGCTGCCCGCGGAGCACCTCTTGCGCACCGTGCGCCTGGGCGGCGAGGTGCTGGACGAGTGGCCCGTGCACCGTCCGTTGCTGGAAGCCGACAAGGTGATCGGCGTGCCCGTGGCCAAGCACCACGGACTTACCCGCTACACGGGCGCGCTCAAGAACTGGTACGGCCTCTTGGGCGGCCGGCGCGATCGGCTCCACCAGCGCATCGACGAGTCGATCGCCGACCTGGCCGCCTTCCTGCAGCCCACGCTCACCGTGGTCGACGCCACCCGCGTGCTCTTGCGGGGCGGGCCGCAGGGCGGCAATCTCGCGGATACCTTGGACGCGCGCACGGTGATCGCCTCCGTCGATCAGGTCGCGGCCGACGCCTGCGCCTGCCGCCTCATCGGCGTCGTTGCGGACGAGCTTCCCTACCTCGCCCTGGCGGAGCGGCGCGGCCTGGGCACGCGCCGCTGGGACCGGCTGCGCTGGGCACAGGTGTGAGCGATGGGCGCGACCGAACGCGAGCCCCCGACGACCCGTGAGCCCGCGCGGCCGCTCATCCGCCGGCTCGTCTGGGTCCGGCGCTTCTCGCAGGCCGCGTTCTTCGCCCTGTTCTGCTACCTCCTGTGCAAGACGACGTTCCGCGGCACCTTCGCCGCTTCCGTCGCGCCCGTGCGCCTGCCGGTGCCGGTCGAGGGCTTCTTCTTCGCCGACCCGCTCGCCGCCCTGCTCACGCTGCTCTCCACGCACACCGTGTACCGCGGCCTGCTCTGGTCGCTCGCCGTGGTGGTACTGACGGCCCTGCTCGGGCGCGTGTTCTGCGGCTGGATCTGCCCACTCGGCTCGCTGCACCACTTCGTCGGGTGGCTCTGGCCGTCCCGCTACGGCAAGGGGGCACGGCGCATCGCCCAGAACCGCGCCCACCCCCTGCGCCAGCGGGTCAAGCACTACCTGCTCTACGCCGCGCTCGGGGCCGCGGCCCTCGGCAGCGCCGTCGGCGGACTGCTCGATCCCATCAGTCTGGCGGTGCGCTCCCTTGCCGTGGCCGTGCTGCCCGCGGCGCAGTACGCCGTGCGGGCCGCGACGGGAGCGGCCGAGGGCACGGGTCTGCGCTCCGTGCAGACGGCGAGCGGCGCCGTGTCCGACCTGCTCGCGGCGACGCTCTGGCCGGCACGCCAAGCCTACTTCTACGGGGGCTGGCTCATCGGCGCCCTCTTCGTCGCCTTGCTCGTGCTGGGTCGCTTCGTCCCGCGGTTCTGGTGCCGCGTGCTCTGCCCCCTGGGCGCTCTGCTCGGCGCCCTCTCGCGCTTCTCGCTGCTCGGGCTGGAGAAACGGCAGGAGCGGTGCACGAGCTGCAACGATTGCCTGCTCCACTGCCAGGGCGCGGACTCGCCCGAGGGCGGCGTGCCCTGGCGCCAGCACGACTGCCACGTCTGCCTCAACTGCGAGGCCGCCTGCCCCGAGGGGGCCATCCGCTTCCGCTTCCTGCCACGCTTGCGCGACGCGGAGCGCACGCCGGACGTGGTGCGGCGCACGGCCCTTGCGTCGGCTGCGGCCGGCGCCGTCCTCGTGCCCCTGCTGCGCGCCTCGGGCGGGCTCGACCGGGGACGCGATCCGCGCTTGATCCGGCCCCCCGGCGCCCTGGACGAGCGCGCCCTGCTGGAGCGCTGCATCCGCTGCGGCGAGTGCCTGAAGATCTGCCCCAACGGCGCGCTGCACCCGGCACTGTTCGAGGCGGGCATCGAGGGGCTGTGGACGCCGCTTCTGATTGCGCGGCTGGGCTACTGCGAGCCCTCGTGCGTGCTCTGCTCCGACGTCTGCCCCACGGGCGCCCTGCGCAAGATCACCGAGGAGGACAAGCTCGGCCTCGGCCGCGCCCCCGTGCGGATCGGCACGGCCTTCGTCGACCGCGGACGCTGCCTGCCCTGGGCCATGGCCAGGCCCTGCACCGTGTGCGAGGAGTTCTGCCCGACCTCGCCCAAGGCCATCTGGATCGAGCCGGCCCAGGAGCCGGCGCGCCTGCCGGGGCCGCCCGGCGAGCCACAGCGTCTCGCCACCGCCGCCGTCGGCCGGCCCCACGTCGATCCCGGCCGGTGCATCGGCTGCGGCGCCTGCGAGCACCTCTGCCCCGTGCGCGGCGCTCCCGCCATCTACGTGACGAGCGACGGCGAGACCCGCTCCCGAGCGAGCGCCATCCTGCTGGGCGAGGGGGGATGAGTAGATCAGCGGCGCGGCGGCGCCTTGGCAATGGCGAGTAGGTTCAGTCCCTCCACGGGCCGCTGGCGCTTGCGGCGCTGCCAGGCGACGAAGCTCGCGAAGCTCTGCTCGACCACGCGGCCGCGCGCGGCCGTGGCGTGCCGCACGCGCCGCTCGCCGCCGAGCACGAGCACCAGCCCCACATGCCCGGCCCGGTAGGGGAGCCGCGGATCGGCCCGGCGAATGGAGGTGACAATGGTGCCGTGCGGCACGCGATCGGCCAGGCCGGCCGCAAGCGCGATGGGCACGATGGGTAGCTCGTAGCTCCCCACCGGCCGGTCGGCGGCCGCCAGCAGGAGCTTGGTGCCCGGGCCGCGCTCGAACTGCTCGCTGCGCACTTGCAGGCGTGCCACGACCGTGGCGCTCTCGCCCACCTCGCGCGTGATGTCGCGCACGAAGCCCGCGGCCACATTCTGCGGGATCCACTGCGCCATCATGATGTGCTTGCGCGCGCCGTAGCGCACCTGGCCGCCCGTGTAGCGGATGCGCTGGAGCTCGCGCGTGGCGGTCGCGAGATCGCCGTACCAGCCAAGGGCCATCACCTCCTCGACGTAGGTCAGGCAATCGAAACGCGTGAAGTCGAAGAGCGGATCCGGATCCGGAACGCTGCCCGGGCCCTCGCCGAGCGGCGAGAGCCGGTGCGGCGCGCCGAGAAAGAGGGCGGAGACGGTCTCAAGCCGCGCGTCGAAGCCGGCATGGCGGCGGTGGATCTCGGGAAGCAGGCGGCCCACCTCCTCGGTCGCGAGCGGCCCGGCGGCGGCGCGCGAAGAAGCGAGCAGCAGCGAGGCCAAGGCCGCCAGGACGCGAAGAAACAGGGGTATCCGTTCACGGGGTCTTGGGCTGGCGGGCAACGACGGCTCGCCGAGTCGGCCGTGATCGCGGCTTACGTCCTGGGCCCGGCTCCTCACGTACAGGAGTACGCTCCGGGCCGGGCCTGCGGGCGCGCTCGCGCTGTCCGTCCCTGCGGGACGGGGTTCGGGTCCCGACGCGCGCCGTGCGCGCGCCACCCGTGCCCCGGCCGCCTGACGAGCCGTCTGGCAGGGGGCGTGAACGCATACAAACAGGGGCATCGCTCAGTGGCTACGGAACCCGTCGGCCGGCCGCAGGCGCGCCGCGTACAGGCTCGGGATGATCGTGGCGACGAGGCAGATGGCAAGCGCAATCACGCCCGTGATGATGAACTCAAGCGGCCGAGTCTGCACGGGCAGGCGCGAGATGAAGTACACCTTGGGGTCGAGCGGGAACCCATAGGCGAGCAGCCCCTTGCAGACCGCCAGCCCGAGCAGCAGCCCGGCGCTGGTGCCGCACAGGCCGATGATGCCGCCCTGGTAGAGAAAGATGCGCAGGATCGCCCGGTCGGTGGCGCCCATGGCCTTGAGCACGCTGATCTCCTTGGTCTTGTCGAGCACCACCATGATCAGCGTGGCCACCACGGTGAACGCCGCCACCACGATGATCAGCGCCAGCACGGCGCTCATCCCGATCTGCTGGATGCGCAGCGCCGTGAACAGGCCGTGGTTGAGCTCCTCCCAGTCCATCGTGTGGTAGAGGCCGCCGGCGAGCATCCCGGCGATCTCGGCGGAGATCTCCCGCGCGCGGTCGATGTCGTCGACCTTCATCTCCACGCCCGTCACGGTGTCGCCGTAGTCGTAGAAGGTCTGCGCCTCGAACAGGTCCGTGTAGACGAGCTTCGAGTCGTACTGGTCGAAGCCCGCTTCGAAGATGGCGATGACGCGGAAGCGCTTGGCCACCGGCGGCTTGATCTTGCCGCCCGAGAAGGCAAAACCGATGGTGGGCGAGGTCACCGTCAGACAGTCGCCAATGTGCAGGCCGAGCGTCTTGGCGAGCGAGACGCCGACGACCATGCCCGGCAGTTTGAGCACCTGCTGCGGATCCGCGCACAGATCGGGATCCACTTCGGGCGGAAGCTCGTCTTCCACGGGCAGCAAGCTCCGGTAGCCGCCCCCCGGCTCCACCAAACCGACCGGCGCTCCGTCGGGAAGACCCCCATCAAGGTCCTCCGCGGAAGCTGGGGGCGCGTCCGAGCCGGTAGCGGGCGCCGATCGAGCCAGGCCCGGCAGCGCCGAGGGCAGCGCGCTCGCCATGCGGGGCGCCGGCGGCAGCGCGGGCAGGAGCACCCTCCCGGAACCGCTCGCGGCCGGGGCGAGGCCGCCGCCCGGTGGCGCGGCGAGCTCCAGCACCGGGCTGCCGGGGGCCGGCTTGGCCTCCGGGAGCCGCAGGCCGTCGAGCGATCCCGCGACGATGTAGCGAGGCAGATCCAGCACGGGGACGAGGCGGCGCAGGCGGCCGGTCCATTCGCTCCCGCGGGCCGCCACGCCGAGGCTGAGCTCGGGATCGACTCCCTTGACGAGCACGCCGGTGGCCGTGCTCTCGCCGTGGGTTACCATCATCGGGTTGATGCTGAAGGGAGCCACCCCGATGACCCCGTTCACCTGCGCCACCCGGGCCATCACCTCGCGGTACTCGCGGAAATTCGTGGAGTACTTGAGCACCAGCACGTGCGCGTTGACCCCCAGCACTTTCTCCCGGAACTGCTGGTGGAAGCCCCCGGTGACGCTCATGATGGTGGCCAGGGCGGCCACGCCCAGGGCAACGCCGAGGATGGCGAAGGCCGTGCCGGCGGAGATGGAAGCGCGCTTGCGGGCGCCGAGGTAGCGAACGGCAAACTGCAGTGGGTAGCCCATCTCGACCCGACACGGCCCGCCCGGACGCATCTTGTAGCACCGAGCGGCCGAGGCGCCAGCCGAGAAATCGACGTGCCTGGCCCAGCCGCTTCGTGCTACGGCTAGAGGGGCGGCCCAACATGGGCTAGCCGCCGAGCTTTCCGGCCACCGGACCACCTGCTACAATGGTTTCGGTTCCGGGCCGCGCATTTGTGTCGGGCGCATGAGCATCTTCGATCGGAAGCCGTCTTCGTCTGCTGCGGAGCTTCCGCGAAGCGAACGCGGCACTCGCCGCGGCGTCGCCCCGGACCAGGCCGCGGTGGAGGACTCGGCGGCTCCGCAGCCCAGCTCGGGCCGCAAGTCGCGCACGCGCATCCCGTCGCGCAACCCGCCGGACACGGCGCCGGACCTCCCGCGCCGGCAGTCCGGGACGATCCCGATGCAGGGCGGAGAGACACGGCGCGGCGCGCCCACGCCGGAGCGCCCGTACGGTTTCCCCGGCGACCCGGCGCCGCAGGTGCCGGCCCCGCCCGGCGTTCCCCATCCGATCGAGGTTGCCGCGGCGGTGCCCCCTCCCCCACCGCCCGGGCCGCCGCCGCCACACGGTCCGCTGCCGCCACCGACGCCACCGCCACATGGTCCGCCACCGCCGCCGCACCACGGCGCGCCGCCACCGCCACCGCCGCCGCCGCCGTACGGCCCGGCGCCCGCGCCGGCCTGGGGACCTGCCGCGCCCTATCCGGCCGGCGCCGCCACGCCCCGTCCGGTCAGCGGTCCCGTAGCCGCGGAGGATCTGGAGCTCGAGCCCGAGGACGAGCCGAGCGAGATCATCGAGCCCGCACAGGAGCAGGAGGTCGATCCGCACCTCGGGACCATCATCGGCGACCGCTACGTCCTCGACGCCGTCCTGGGCGAGGGCGGCATGGGCAAGGTCTACCTCGGCCACCACAAGATCATCGAGAAGAAGGTGGCGATCAAGATCCTGCACGCCGAGCTGGCCAAGGACAAGGAGGCCGTCGGCCGGTTCGTGCGCGAGGCCAAGGCCGCCTCCAGCATCGGCAACCCGCACATCGTCGACATCTCCGACTTCGGCGAGTTGCCCGACGGCTCGACGTACTTCGTCATGGAGTACCTGGAGGGCAAGACGCTCTCCCACGTGCTCGAAGAGAAGCGGGCGCTGCCGGTCGATCTCGTCTGCGACGTTGCCATCCAGCTCTGCGACGGCCTGGCCGCGGCGCACCAGCAGGGGATCTGCCACCGGGACCTCAAGCCGGACAACGTCACTCTGGTCACGCGCGGCGCGAACAAGAGCTTCTGCAAGATCCTCGATTTCGGCATCGCCAAGGTTTCGGGCGCGCCCGCGGGCGACAAGCTCACCAAGGTGGGCGCCGTGTTCGGCACGCCACACTACATGTCTCCGGAGCAAGCCGCCGGCGCGGCCGTCGATCACCGCAGCGACATCTACTCGCTCGGCGTCATGCTCTACGAGATGGCGAGCGGCGAGATGCCCTTCAATGCCGACAACTTCATGGGCATCCTGACCCAGCACATGTACAAGGCGCCCGTGCCGATCCGGGCGCTGGTGAGCGCCCCGGACTGCCCGCCGGGCCTCGAGGCCATCATCCTCAAGTGCCTCTCGAAGAAGCCGGACGCGCGCTACCAGTCGATGGAGGAGCTCGCCGAGGACTTCCAGACCCTGAAGAGCGGCGGCATCCCCAAGGCGGTGCACGAGATGATGGCCCGCTCGGGCAGCTTCAACGTTCCGGCGGACTACTTCAAGACGGCCGGCGCGGCGCTGGTGCCGGCCACACCCAAGGGAGCGCGGCCCCGGTGGGCCAAGCACCTCTGGATCCCCGCGGTGCTGGTGGCCGTGGGCCTCGTCGTCGTCATTGCGCTGCGCCAGAGCACGACCACCGCCGAGCCTTCGCCGCTGCGGCCCTCCGCGACCCCCTCGGTCGGGGCGCCGACCGCGGCGGTACACCGGGTGCTGCTCACGGCGGAGCCGGCGGACGCCTACGGCCTGCGCGACGGCCACCGCGTGGTTCTGCCCGAGAACTTCGACGTGCGCGACGGCGAGACGATTACCATCGAGGTCCGGCGCGACGACTACGAGCCGCAGAGGGTCGTGCTCGACGGCAAGGAGCCGCGCGTCAGGGTCAAGCTCAATCCGCTCAAGACGAAGCCGGCGCCGACGGCGACGGCCGCGACGCCGCTGCGGCCGCCCGCGCCGTTGCCCACGGCGCCGCGCCCGGCCTACAAGCCCAAGCCGCGTCCGGGCAAGGGCGGCGAGATCGTCAATCCGTGGGGCAACTGACGCGTTGCGGCAGCCCGAGCCAGACAGCGTCCTGCTGAGCCGGCTCGTTGCGGCCGTGCCGGAGCCCGTGCTGGGCCTGTGCCGCCGGCTGCGCCAATGCGGCAAGCGCGGCTGGGTGGTCGGCGGCTCGGTGCGCGACCTGCTGCTCGGCCGGCCGGTGCAGGACTGGGACGTGGCGACCGACGCCCGCCCCCGGCAGATGATGCGCTTCTTCGCACGCGTCGTGCCGACGGGCATACGCCACGGCACCGTGACCGTGCTCGTCGGCGACGCCGGCTACGAGGTGACGACTCTGCGCGGCGAGCATGGCTACGGCGACGGCCGGCGCCCCGACCGCGTCGAGTTCCACGACGACATCGCGCGCGATCTCGCCCGCCGCGACTTCACCATCAACGCCATCGCCCTGGATCCGATCGAGCCCTGCCTGGTCGATCCCTTCGGCGGACGCGCCGATCTCGCCCGTCGCGTGCTGCGCGCCGTGGGCGAAGCGCGCGAGCGCTTCGCCGAGGACGGCCTGCGCATCCTGCGCGCGGCGCGCTTCGCCGCCACGCTGGGGTGCCGCATCGAGCCCGACACGCTACGGGCGATGGGCGAGAAGGGCGCGCTCGAAACCTTCGCCAAGGTGAGCGCAGAACGCGTGCGCGACGAGTGGCTCAAAGCGCTGTCCGCGGCGCGGCCGAGCGTGGCCTTCGAGATCATGCGCGAGACGGGCATGCTGGCGATAGTTGGCCCCGAGTTGCTCGCGCTGCACGGGTGCCGGCAGAACCGCCACCACCTCCACGACGCCTGGCAGCACACCATGCTCTGCGTCGATGCCTGCCAGGGTGACGCGGTGCTCCGGCTCGCCGCTTTGCTGCACGACGTGGGCAAGCCGGCCACGCGAGCGGTGTCGGAAAAGACCGGCGATCATACCTTCTACAGCCACGAGGAGGTCGGCGCGACCATGGCCGAGGCGATCCTGCGGCGGCTCAAGCTCTCGGGCGCCGACCGAGAGCGGGTTGTGCACATCGTGCGCCACCACCTCGTCTGCTACTCGCAGGGCTGGACCGACGCCGCGGTGCGGCGCTTCCTGCGGCGCGTGACGCCCGAGCGCACCGAAGACGTCTTCCAGCTTGCGCTCGCCGACGTGCGCGCCAAGGGCGGGGACGAGCAGGCCGACACCGTCCAGATCGAGAAGCTGCGCGCGCGCATCGCCGCCGTTGCGGCCGAGGGCAGTGTGCTCAGCGCGCGCGATCTGGACATCGACGGCCACGCGCTCATGCGCGAGCTCGGCCTGGGGCCCGGACCGCTCATCGGCGAGCTGCTCGATGCCCTGGTCGAGTTGGTCACAGAGGAGCCGGGCCCCAACGAGCGGGGCAAGCTGCTCGATGCGGCCAGGGCGCACCTGGCGGGGCGGGCACATGAGTAGCTTGCGGCGTCAGGCTGCGGTCGTGGCACTGGCGAGTCTAGGCACACTCCTTTCGGCCTGCGCCGTGCGCGTATCGACACGCGGCCCGGCCGAGATCGTCGAGGGTTCCTCCTGCACGGCGGCGGCCGAATGCCCCATGCCGGCCGGCCCCTGCATGCTGGCGGCCTGCCTCGCCGGCGAGTGCGCCATCGTGCCGGCGCCCGACGGCCTGCTGTCGCAGGAGCAGCAGGCCGAAGGTGATTGTCAGCAACTCTACTGCGACGGCCGAGGGCAGGTTGCGAGCTTCCCGGCGGGCGAGGATCTGCCGCCGGACGACGGCAACCCCTGCACCGAGCCGGTGTGCGAGGGCAGCAAGCCGCGCCGCGTGCCCCGGCCGGCCGGCACGCCCTGCGCAGACGCAGGCGTGTGCAACGGCGCGGGCGTGTGCGGCGAGTGTCTTCCCGACGCACGACAATGTCGGGAGGGCGGGCTGCGCCGCTGTGATCGCAACGGCCACTGGGGCGGGCCGGGCCCGTGCCCCGAGGCGGCGCCGATCTGCGCCGAGGACCGCTGCGTGGCCGTGGCCGAGCTCGCCCTGGGCGCGCGCCACGGCTGCGCGCGCTTCGAGAACGGCTCCGTGCGCTGCTGGGGCAGCGACGAAGCGGGACAGATGGGCCAGCAGGGCCCCGACGCCGCGCGCCCCGCCCCCTGGGACCCGGCTGCCCCGGCCGCGGCCGTGGGCGCCGGGCACGCTTGCGTGCTCGGGACGGGCGGCAGCGTGAGCTGCTGGGGACAGAACGACCACGGCCAGCTCGGTGGGGGCAGCTTCGCGCCGGCCGCCGCGCCGGTCGCGGTCAAGATCGACGGGGCGGTCGAGATCGCGGTCGGCCGGTGGCACACATGCGCGCTCGGCCGCGAGGGCAAGGTGTTCTGCTGGGGCCGGGGAGATCGCGGCCAACTCGGCGGGGGAAAGCCTCTATCGCAGCGGGGCGCGGGGAAGCAAGCGGCCGCAGCGGGCAGCGAGGCTGCCGCCACGGCACCACTCGCCGCGGCGCCAAGCCAGCCCCGGCCGGTCGAGGTCTCGTGGCCGGGCCGCGTGAGGAGCCTCTGGGCCGGGGGCGATCTGAGCTGCCTGCGGGCACCGCCGGCCCAGCGGTCGGCAAGCCGAGCCAGGTCGCCGGGCTCGGTCCGAGCACGCATCTGGCCCTGGGCGAGGCCCACAGTTGCGCGCTCCAGGCGGACGGCGCCATCCAGTGCTGGGGCGCCGGAGAGCGCGGCCAACTCGGCGACGGCGGCCGTGCCGACCGGAGCAGGCCCGCCCGGGTCGTGGGGCTGCAGGACGCCGTCGCCCTCGTCTGCGGGCGGGCGCACGCCTGCGCGCTCCTGCGCGGCGGCACGGTCAGGTGCTGGGGCGCCGGAGAGCGCGGCCAACTCGGCAGCGGCGCCGCCGAGGACGCACCCCTTCCGGTGGCCGTGGAGGGGCTCGGCGCCGCGCGCGACCTGCTCGCAGGTGACGATTTCACGTGCGCTCTGGAACAATCCGGTGGCGTGCGGTGCTGGGGCGCGGGCGATCGCGGCCAGCTCGGCACGGGCGCGACCGAAGATGCGCTGCGGCCGGTGCCCGTGCGCTGGTAGTATGCGTTCACGCATTGTGGCGCTAGCAACGACGGCTCGCCGAGTCGGCCGCGATCGCGGGGCAGGGGTGACGCGCCCGAAGGGCGCGTCGGGACCCCAACCCCGTCCCGAAGGGACGGACTTACGTCCTCGGCCCG
>JACQWT010000290.1 GCA_016209145.1 Deltaproteobacteria bacterium
CCTCTCCGCCGGCACCGTTCAGCGACCCCGACCGACTGACGACCGGGCCGCGGCTAGCCGCAACGCCTTGCGCACCGTCGGCCACCTGCTGTCACAGCCACACACGAGCCCTGGCGGGTTTCGCCCGACACGCTCCTAGCGCGACCGCGTCTTCATCGTGCCTGGCAATCACGATGCCTGCTGGCAGCTTGTCGATCACCAGGCGCTCGCTGCCGCCAAGAAGCTCCGCGACCGCGCCGATGAGGATGCCGTCAAGAAACTGCTACGGGACGCCGGCAAGCGCACCTAGTGACAGCCGCCGCCTGCCCCACCTGGGACACAGTGGCCGGCTATGCAGGTGAAGTCGCACACGCAGTGCTCGGGGTTGGCACAGGTGGTCGGGCATGAGGCCTGTTGGCCGTCGCACAGGTAGGGGGCGCACTTGTCGTCCGTGCTCGGCTTCTTGTAGGGGATCAAGCAGTCCTTCGGGCAGTCGCCCGATTTGCCGTCGCACACTTCCGCCGCGTCGCAGGGGCCAGCGGCGGCACGACACTCGATGCCCGCCTTGAGGCCGTCCTTCGCACAGGCCGCGCTGAGGCCGTCGCATTTCTCGGCCACGTCGCAGGCGCCAGCGGCCGGACGGCACTCGGTGCTCGCAGCTAGCACGCTGTCGGCCGGGCAGTCCGTCGAGAAGCCGTCGCATTTCTCGACCGCGTCGCAGAGGTCTGCCTTGGCGCGGCACTCGGTGTCGTTCGATAGCGGCGTGCACGTGCCGTTGTTCGAGGCGCCGAGCTTCTTCGAGCAGACGCCGCAGCCGCCATGGCACGGCTTGTCGCAGCAGATCTCGTCAGCGCAGAAACCGCTCGCGCACTGCGCCTTGCCGAAGACCTTGCAGGTGCCGCCGTTGGCGAGCTTGTCGACACACCTGCCATCGGCATTGCAGTACTCCGCGTCCTGGCAGTCGGCGTGCTCCGCGCAGGCCGCGCAGATGCCGGCCGCGCTGCCGCCGGAGCCCCCGCCGCCCGTGAGACAGAAACCGCTGTCGCAGTCGGTCGTGTCGTTGCACTTGCGGTCGTTGGCGCACCGGGCACAGGCCGCCCCGCCGCAATCGACGTCGCTCTCGTCGCCGTCGAGTTTCTGGTTCTTGCAAGGCGGCGGCACGCAGACGTTCTTGCTGCAAAGCTTGTCGCCCGTACAGTCCTTCTCGCCGTTGCACTCGACGCAGTTGCCTTCGCCGTCGCAGACCTTGTCGTTGGCCTGCCCTGCGCACGAGGTGTCCTTGGCTGCGTTCTCGATGCGGCAGATGCCACCGACGCAGGCCCGCTTCTGGCAGTCGGTGTCGACGCCCGGGCACTCGTCTACCACGCAGCCGGGGCCGCCACCGCCGGCTGCCCCCGCGTCCGCGCTCCAGACCTCTGCCTCCTCTATCCCGGCGATGAGCGCACAGTCCGCCCACGCGACGGCGCAGGCCGCGAGCACGAGAAGCCCGGTGACGCGACCCAAGGCTCTCATCTCACCAGCCTGCTCGAAGCGACAGCCCGGAGAAGCTCGCGCGTGCCTGGATGCGCGCCCTAGCGGCCCCCGCCGGACCACGTCTTGCGGGGCCTGCCGCCGGCTCGCTCGCTGACGGCGCGGTCAGGTACAGGGTCACGCCGCCCGCGAGCACCACCGCGCCGCCGATGATTGCCGCGGTGGAGACCGTGGCGGCAGCAAGGGCCTCGTCGCGTACCACCTTGCCTTCGGCCGTGCATTGGTTCGGATCGGACGGGATGCACAGATCCCGCGAGTCGCCGTCCTTCGAGATCGCATGGATGCCAAACCCCATGCCGACGCCCAGGCCGGCAAGCCCGGCCACTCCTAGCGCAACGGCAATGCCGCGCTGGGTGCTGCCGGTGTCGCCCGGCGCGACCGGCGGCGGCGCGGAGAGGGCCGGCCGTGGCGTCGCTGCCGGGGACGGCGCACGCGGCGGCGCCCCTGTGGGCGGTGGCGCAGCCGGCGGCGGCAGCGGCGGCGCGGGCGCGGGAGCGGCGGGTCCGGCGGCAGGGGCCTGCGCCACGGGCTGCTCCTGGAGCGGCGGGATGCTCACCGTCTCGACCGCCGCCTCGGCGCCGACGGAGACGGTCGCCTCGAACCCCAGCCTTCCAGGCGCGCCGGCCTGGACGACGTGGCTGCCGGGATCGACCGGCACCGCGACGCCCCAGCTCACCGGGTCGAGCTGCGCGCCGTCGAGGCGGATGTCCAGCCCCGCCACACGGCTCGGCTCGGGCACGGCGACGACGAGCTTCGAGAGCTGCGGCTCGATCGCCTCCCGGGCCCGCCGCGCCGCCTGCTCGTGCTTGGCCCGGCCATCGTGGCGGGCCAGCGCCTCGGCGTCTTGGAACCGGGCAAAGGCCGCGGCGGTTCGGCCGATTTGCTGGTAGCAGCGTCCGAGGTTGAACGCCGTGCCGGAACTCGGATCGAGCCTCATGCTCTCCTGGAACCTGGCACAGGCTTCCACGAAGTGCCTGGCCTTCATCTGCGCCACGGCCTCCTTGAACAAAGCATCGGCCTTCGTCTTGGCGTCCGAGGTCTCGTCAGCGCGAGCACCTGCGCCGAGCGACAGGCAGGCGAGAAGGCACGCCAGGGCTCGCACCAGCGCGCCAAGTCTTGCTGTGCGTCGCCTCTGTCGAAGGATCTGCGTGAGCATCGCCGCCCTACCTCTCGATGAGCAAGTCGTCTGGCCCGGCGGTCGACTTGGGCGTGGGCACCTTCCCCGGCTTGGCGGCACCCGGTTTGGAGCTTGCCGCTCCCGCGTGCTGGCTGGCCGGCCAGGGAGGCTCCCGCGCGATGCCGCCGGTCGGCATAGGTGGGGCCGGCTGGCCCGGCTTGCCCGAGTCCGCGCCGCTGCTCGCGGCCGCCGCGGCCGATGGCGCCGGCTGCTCCCCGTCCTGCCCGGAGCGAGCGGGCGCCGGCTTGCCCCCGGCCGCCCGGCCGCGAGCGGGCTCCGGGGACGCAGCGCCACCATGGGCTCGCGCCTGCTCGCGAGCCGGCTCGACCGGCGCAGTGGGCACGCGGATCCCGGCGGGCTCGGAGCCGGCCCCGGCGCTCGGCCCACTGGCGCGCATCAGGAGCAAGCCGGTCGTGGCCACGACCACTGCTGCCGCCGCAGCGAGGAGAGCCTTCAGAGCGCGCCTTGCCCCGGCCGCCGGCTTGTCGCTGAGCGTCGCCGAGGCGCCCGAGAACGTGGGAACAGAGCGCTCGGCACGTTGGCCGGCGCCCGGGCCGGAAGAGGGCGCCTCGCCGGGCTGAGAGGACCGATCTCCAGGGGCCTCGCCCAGGGGCTGCGTCGGCAACGGAGCCCACGGCCCGGGCGCGGCCTCGTTCGGAGCGCCTGGCGCCTCGTGCAAGCCGAGCACCGCGGTCCGGGCAGGTGCCCAGGGAACGGGAGGCGCGGGGGGCGGCGCAGCGCCCGATGCCTGCGGCCCCGGGGCCGAAGCGCGCTCGAGGCGCGGCAGCGTGGCTTGCTCCGGGGCCGCCGAGTTGTCATCCTCCACGTGCGCGCCCGATGCCTCGCGTCGCTCGGTCCGACCCCGCTCGATGCCAAGTGGCTGCGCAAGCGTGCTCCCCCCGGGTGCAACCGCGGGCGCTGACGGCCGTGCGGGAGCGCCGCGCGGCGCAGGGCGCGGCGCCGGCTCCACGGCGTCGTACCCGCCGCTGTCCGACGGGTCGGCCGGCACGTCCGGCCGCCCGGCGCCCACGGCCTGGCCGAAGGCCCGTGCCAGCTCCTTCGCCGAGGCAAAGCGAGCCTGGGGGTCACGGCACAAGGCGCGCTCGAACCAGTGATCGATCTCCATGGGCAGCCCCGGGCGCACGCTGCTCGGGGGCGCCGGCTTGGCCTCGCAGACCGCCATGGCGGTCGCGGTGATCGTCTGTCCGGTGAACGGCAGCCGACCAGTCACCATCCGATAGGCGACCGCCGCCAGCGCCCACAGATCCGCACGTGCGTCCGCGCCCTTGGGGTTGAGCAGCATCTCGGGGCTCATGAAGTACGGGGTGCCCAGCATCATGCCGGTGGCGGTGAGCTCGGGCCGGCCCGCACAGAGCTGCACCTGCTTGGCGATGCCGAAGTCGAGCACCTTGACGAACAGCTCGTCGTCGGCGTTGAGCAGGAAGATGTTGTCCGGTTTGATGTCGCGGTGAACGATCCCGACCTTGTGCGCTGCGGCGAGCGCCTTGGCGACCTGCGCCACGATGCGTGCGGCTTCGGGCAGATCGAGTTGGCCGGTACGCCTGAGCTGCTCGACGGCGAGCAGGCGATGGCGTGGCGCCGAACGCCAGCGCCGCGATGACTCGGGCGCCGCGGGCGGTACGAGTCGGGTGGCCACACTCTCCCGAGCGGGCCCCTGCGCCACGGGCACGCGAGCTTGACCTGCACGGGCAAGGGCCTGGGCGAGGCCACCTACGCGAGCAACTCGTCGCTGGACTGGGCATGCACCGCACGGCGCAGCCAGCGATCTAGCGCGCCGAGATCGCGACAGGCGCGAAGCCGGGCGGCCACCGGCTCGGGCACCGCCAGGCCCCGGGCTGCAATCACGGACAGGATCGCCTCGGCCTTGCCCTCGGCCATGCCTTTGGCCTCGCCCTCTGCCACGCCTTCGGCCTTGCCCTCGGCGACCAGCCGGCGAAACAGCTCGCTCTGATACTCGTAGCTCTGGCTCATCCACTCCTCCAGCGCCTGCCGAGCCGCCTGCGGCAGCCGGCTGAGCATGAGATCCACACAAGCATAGCGCGTGGCGAGTCGCTGCGACATCACCGCCTCGACCGCGCCCTTGCACACCTCCAGCCCTTGCGGCCCGGCCGCATGCGCCAACGCGCTCAGCACCGCTAGCTCCGGACAGGCGCGCGCGGCCTCGGGGCTGGTGAGCTGCGGGATGACCTCCGGGCCGGCGACGATGGGCCGGAGCAACATGCCACCCATGTCGATGGGCCGGGCGCACCAGGCCGCCACGGCCGGGTCAAGCGCCACCACGAGCAGGTAGACGGGACAGCGCAGCCGGTCCCAGAGCACCGCCGCGTACTGGGGCCAGGAGCCACGCTTGTCGGGGTCGATGCTGAGCTGGAGCTCGACAATGCAGCCAATCTCGGTGCGCGGCGCGCCCAACTCGACGACGAGGTCGGCGCCGTACTCCGGTGGCTGGAGCTGGGCGAAGCTCTGGGAGGCGGTGCGGGCGCTGGCCACGGTGGGCGCGTCGAGCTTGAGGCCGGCGGCGCGGCACAAGCGCCCAGGCCGTTGCAGTACTTCCCGCCATTCTCGTTGCAGGCCGTGTCGAGGTCCTTCGGCGGAAATGACGGCGTGGAGCCGCTGCACTCGTCCTTGGTGCACTGCTGGCCGTCGTCCGGGAGGTCGCTCGGGTCGGGGACGAGCTTCGTTCCCGCCTGGCCGTCGCACACCGCCTTCTTGCAGTCCTTGGCAACCTGCTGCCCCGGCGGCGCTAACGCGCCCTCTGGCGTCGGCTCGAGTCCGCACTTGTTGGCGCTGCACGTTGCGCTCTCGCAGGGCTTGCCCGCGGGGCACTGGGGCGGCGAGTTGCACGCGACGCACGCGCCCTTGCCGTCGCAGTACTTGGTCTTGATGGCGCACTCGGTGTCGAGCGGCTTGCCGGGATGCTGGACCGAGCCGCTGGCGCACAGATCCTCGGTGCACTCCAGGCCGTCGTCGTGCTTGTCCGTATCGTCCGCGATGGACTGCACCTTGCCCTTGCCGTCGCACACCTTGACCTGGCAATCGCCGGGGATCTGGTCCTTGTCCGGGAGAAGCGTGCCTTGCTCGGTGTAGCTCCAGCCGCATAGGCTGTTCACACAGGTGCGCGCGCCGCAGAAGCCGTCCTCGCCGAGGCAGTCGCTCGGGCTCGTGCAGCCGCACTTGCCGCCGAGGCACTGGAAGGCATTGTTCTGGCCGCACGGCGTGCCCTCCGGCAGGTCGGTGCTCTCCGGGCTGCCGCCCACGCACTGGTCCTTGGTGCAGTCGTTGTTGTCCTCGGGCAGGTCCGTGTCGTCGGGAACGAGCTTCGTTCCGCCCTGGCCGTCGCACACCTCCTTCTGGCAGTCGTGCTCGGTCTGCACGCTGATGGACTTGCCGTCCTTCTCGAACTGCTCCTTGCAGGCGTGCTCGACGCAGGCGCGCTTGCGGCAGTCGTTGTCCGCGGGCAATTCCTGGCAGTCGCTCGGCACGTTGCACGCGACGCATTCGCCCTTGCCATCGCACACCTTGCCGCCGTCCTCGGCGCAGGACGTGCCCTCGCCGGCGGCCTCGAAGCCGCACTTGCCCGCCGCGCAGGTGGCCAGGTGGCACGTCGTGCCCTTGGGGCACGTATCTGGCGTCGTGCACTCGGGCCCGGCGCCCCCGCCCCCTCCGCCCCCTCCCGCCCCTGCATCCGGCCCCCAAACCGTCGCCTCCTCGATCCCGAAGATTTGGGCGCAGGCAGGCAACCCGACGGCCAGGGTCGCCGCGAGAAGTACGCTGCGCGCCCTGGCGCGGTTGAGGTCCCTGGCCCGGATCGGGATGATACTGCATCCGCCGCTGCGGCGCGATGGGGCGTGTCGGGTTCACCCTTGGTTTGCGGGCGCAGCCCGCGCTACGCTCGTCCCCATGCGAAGCACGTTTTGGGGGTTGACCGCCCTGGCGCTTGCCGCCGGCCTCGTTGGCGGCCTTTGCACGGGCTGCGCCCGGGCAATTGACTTCGTCACTGGCGCCGGGGGCGCCGGCGGGGGCGCGGGGCAGGGCGGCGCTCCTGTCGGGGAAGGCGGTTCGGGCGGCGAGGCCCAGGGCGGCGGCCCGAGCGGGCCCTGCTCCGTCGATTGCAGCAAGATCGAGACGGACGCATGCCACCATGGCGTGTGCAACGAAGAGACCGGCAAGTGCGCCGTCGTCGCCGCCGCGGACGGCGCGCCTTGCGAGGACGGCCTGTTCTGCACGGCCGGCGATACGTGCGCGCAGGGCGTGTGCCAGGCCGGAGGGCCCAACGACTGCGCCCAGAGCCCGCCCCCGTGCCACGCCATGGTCTGCAACGAGGGCGCCAAGAGCTGCGAGCCCAAACCCGCGCAGGAAGGCAGCTCCTGCAAGCCGGACGAGCTGTGCCGGGTGAACGGCAAGTGCATGAATGGCCTGTGCATCGGCACGCCCAAGGACTGCTTGTTCGCGCCGGTTCCCGACCAGTGCCACGTCGCGCTCTGCGATCCCAAGAGCGGCGACTGCGTGCCCGAGCCGGGCAACGACGGCAAGGACTGCACCGACCAGAAGGACCTGTGCACCGTGGGCAAGAAGTGCTCCGGCGGCAAGTGTGAGGGCGGCGCGCCCAAGGACTGCTCGCTTCTCACCAAGGGCTGCAAGAACGGCGTCTGCGACGCCAAGACCGGCAACTGCGTCGAGCAGCCGGTGGCGCCCGGCGGCAAGTGCGACGAGGCATCGAACCAGTGCAACCAGGGGATCTGCGACAACCTCGGGGGCTGCCTGCCCACGCCCGTCAAGGAAGGGCAGGGCTGTAGCGACGGCGACACCTGCACCAGCGGCGAGACCTGCCAGGGCGGCAAGTGCCAGGGCGGGGCGCCGGTCGTCCAGTGCATCGCCAACGACGGCTGCTGCCCCCAGGGCTGCACCGAGAACGACGACGCCGACTGTAGCTGCAACGTCGATCTCGCCCTCGGCGCGACGCCAAGCCACTCGGGCGGCGGCGACGACCAGAACGGCTACGGCCCCAAGAAGTTCAACGACGGCGTAGGGCAGAAGAGCTGCCAGCAGAACGGCTGCGACAAGTGCTTCGGCTGGATCTCCAACGGCCAGGGCCCCAACGGCGAGTGGGCGCAGCTCGCGTGGTCCCAGCCCGTGACCATCGGGTCGGTCTACGTGGAGACCGACCACGCCACGCAGCCCATCTGCGGAACGCCGGGCCGCAACATCGCCAGCGCCAAGCTCCAGTGGTGGAACGGCAACGTCTGGGTGAGCGCGCACAGCTTCCAGAACGAGGTCGACGACCTGCAGGTGAGCCTCACCCCCAAGCTCACGACGAGCAAGATCCGCCTCTACGACATGACCACGAGCCCCGGCAACGGCAACTCGATGATCTTCGAGTGGTACGTCTACGCGGGCGCGGGCTGCAAGCCGTAGCGGGCGGCCGGGCAGGGCAGGGCGGGGCAGGGCGCCGCCCCGGCGAAAGGTTGCGTTCTTGTGCCCTTCGCGCAAAAGGCGTGCTAGGCATGAGCCATGACTAGTCGGTTTCATGCCGCGCGCGCCGCGGGCGCGCTTGTTTTCATCGTCCCCCTCGCCGCCGGCTGCGCCGCCCGCACGGCGCCGTTCGACGAGCTGGATCAGGCCCCGGCCACGGTCCTGCGCCTTCAGGCCTACCAGCCCCAGGCGACGCCGCAGGCTCAGCCGGCGCCCGTGCTCATCCCGGGCCTTCCTCCCGAGATGCAGCAGCTCGGCCAGCAGGTCTTGCAGGGGTTGCAGCAGTGGGTGCCGCCGGGTGTGCTGCCGCCAGGGATGATTCCGGGGCAGCCCCAAGCGACGCCCGCACAGGCGCCGCCGCGCCTCTACAAGAACACGTTCGTCATCGTGGCCGAGCAGCCACTGATGGACGAGAAGCTCAAGGGCGAGTTGCTCGATATCTTCGGCAGCGAGTCGAGCTTCGTCATGAGCCAGACCAACTGCTTCACGCCGGGCATGGCCGTGATCTTCTCGCCGGGCCCGACGCCGACCCAGCCCGCTCGGCCGCCCCTCGAGCTGATGATCTCGCTCTCGTGCACGCAGGTGCGGGGGGACGGATTCCAGTGGCCGTATCCCTTCAACGGCTTC
>JACQWT010000291.1 GCA_016209145.1 Deltaproteobacteria bacterium
CCTCTCCGCCGGCACCGTTCAGCGACCCCGACCGACTGACGACCGGGCCGCGGCTAGCCGCAACGCCTTGCGCACCGTCGGCCACCTGCTGTCACAGCCACACACGAGCCCTGGCGGGTTTCGCCCGACACGCTCCTAGCGAAACCGGAACCCCAGATCCCCGCCAAACGCCCCGTAGACCGGAGCCACCTCGAGCACCGTAGCATCCGGCTCGAAGTAGAAGCGCTGACGGAGGATCGGAACGCCGAGCTCGGCGCCGACTTCGACGAGCGCCCAGTCAACCGGGCTGTACTGGAGGCGCACCGGGACCGTGGCGGCAAGCCACAGGGCGACCCGGTCGGCGGGCACGTCGACCCCGCCGCCCGAGGCCCACAGCGCTCCCGCCTCCAGGCCCACGCAGGGCCGAACGCCGAGCGCCCGATGGATCCGGACCAGGACGGGGCAGCCGGACAGCTCACCCGCGAGCCGGCTCAGCTCGGCGCGGCGCCCGCCGCCGCCCTGCTGGACGTCGCGGTCGGGCAGGTACGAGGCCGCGACGCGGAAGCTCGGCGCGAGCCAGCCGGGCCCGTGGCGCGTCAGATCTGCGAACGCCGGCCGGACGACGAAGCTCAACTTGGCGCCCAGACCGCTCGTGCCCGCGGCGCCGGCACCGACCGCGAGCCGCCAGCGCGCCGCGGCGCGCGCCGCCAGAGGATGCCCGAGAAACGCCGGCCCCGCAGCGGCGGGTGGCGCCGAGAGCACCGGCACCGGGGCCGGCGCAGGCGCGACGACCGGCGGCGGGAGCGGAGCGGCGGCCGGCGCCGCGGCCGGCGGCGATGGTGCAGCCGAGGTTGGCCCAGGGGCCGGCCCGCTCGGCCCCGAAGGCGAAGCTGGCGCGCTCGGCGCCGCCGGGCCAACCGGCTCGACCGGGCCCGGCGCGGCGGCCGGCGACGCCGGTGCCGGCGTCGGCTCGACCCGGGCCTTCGGATCGATGGCCAAGGCCACGACCAGGGCCAGCGCCGCCACGACCTCGTCGCAGCTCTCGCCCGCGACCTCCCGCGTGGCGACCGCGCCGTCGAGGGACTGGATCGCAAGCTTCCCGGCGGTCTTGCGGCCGCGCTTGCTCACCGCCACGGCGAAGCGGCGCTCGGCCGCGGGGGACTCGACCCAGCGCGCCAGGGAAGTGCGCGCCGCCACCTGAGCCATGAAGTCATCGCGTGATGGGCACCCGGCCGAGGCCCGGTACTCGAGGGAAACCCGCTCCTCGTCGCCGAGCGCAGGCGCGGCAAGCAGGATCAAGGCGCCGCACAGGGCGAGTTTCGGCGCGGTGGCGAGCGGTGGAGGCATCGGCAGCGCTATGTGCCACCATAGCGGCGCGGGCCGCGCGGACCAACCCCGCGTTGCTCGATCCCGCTACCAGGCGCTCACGGCCGTGATCATCGAGTCGGGCTGCTTGCCCCAGCAGCAGCCCAGGGTGCCGTCCCCATCGGGCGCCGCATCGAGCTTGATCTGCGAGCACTGCCGGGGCGGGAAGCTCACCTTGCAGCCGTCGGCCATGGCCGAGCCGCCGCACTTCTTTCCCAACGTGTTGATCGAACCCACGGGTTGGCCGTCGCAGGACACGTTCCAGGCGCCCTGGCACGCCGTGCTGCTGAAGTCGGACGTCGTGATGCCGACGTTGGCAACGCAGGCGGGCGAGCCGCTGCAGACGAAATGCTGGCCGAAGTCCTGGAAGTTCTGGCCCTTGCCGTCCCACGCGTACTGGTCCCGGTTGCACGGGTTGCCGTTCCAGCACCCGTTGGCCGTGTCGTCCGAGAGCGTGTCGAACGCGGCGCGGGCGCCCGTGGGCGCGCAAGGGTTGGCGACGCAGCTCCCGCCACTGCAGTACGCCCCGCCCCCGCCGCAGCTCTTGCCGCAACTGCCACAGTTCTGGGGGTCGTACTTCACGTCCACGCACTTGTCCCCGCACTCGGCCGTGCCCCCGAGGCACTCGATCTCCTGCCCGGCATCCGCCGCCTGGACTGGCCGGTTGCCCCCCAGCGAGACGTCGGCCTGACAGCCGCCGGCCCCCGTCCCGACCAGGACGAGAGCAAGCCCGGCAAGATGGCCGATCCAGCGCTTCACCCCGGTGACCTACTCGCCGGCCGAGGCCGGTGCGGCAAGAATCGAGCGCACGCGCTGGGCGTGCGGGCTCGCCGGGTGGTGGGCCAGGAAGGCATGGCCGAGAGCGCGAGCCTGCTCGATCTTGCCGGCCCGCGCCAGCGCCTCGATGCGCAGCACCTGCGCCTCCGGCCCGAGGCTGCCGTCGCGGTAGCCCGACTCGTACTCGTCGAGCCGGCGCAGCGTGGCCTCCGGATCGGCCTCGATCTCGGCCTGCGCGCGGTCGAGCGCCTCCACCTCCGCCGCCAAGGTGGGGACAGCCTGCGGCGTGGGCGCGCGAGCCGGGCCGGACGAAGTGCGCTGCGTCTCTGCCCGCGCGTCGCGCGGGGCGCCAAGATCGGTCGTGTCCCCCTGGGGCTGTGCCGCAAGCGGC
>JACQWT010000292.1 GCA_016209145.1 Deltaproteobacteria bacterium
CCTCTCCGCCGGCACCGTTCAGCGACCCCGACCGACTGACGACCGGGCCGCGGCTAGCCGCAACGCCTTGCGCACCGTCGGCCACCTGCTGTCACAGCCACACACGAGCCCTGGCGGGTTTCGCCCGACACGCTCCTAGCAGGCTGCCTGCGCCGCCTCCAACGCTCGGCGCTCGGCGGCCAGAACTTCGCCAACGTCGCGACGATGGCGCCGAGCAGACGTCGCGACGGCGCTGGGCGCGCGCCTATTGCCGGCGTTGGCGCCCCCGCCCGCCCCCTACTTCCCGCCCGCCAGCTCCCGGAACGTGCACAGCCCCTGCTTGCAGTAGATCTCCGGCGGCTTGCGGCACTGGGCGGGGGGCTCCACGCACTTGCCCTGCTTGAAGCGCTGCGCGAGGGCATCGATCTTGGCGAGCTTCTTGCCGCTGGCGGGCTTGGTGCAGGCCGGCCAGTCGCTGCCGAAGCAGTCGGCGTCGCTGTCGCAGGTGTGCGCGCCGTTGGCGATCTCGAAAGCCTGCTCGCGCAGATTCTCGCACTCCTCGGGGGAAAGCCTGCCGCAGCCGCATGCGACCAGGCCAATGGCCAGAACGAGCGGCAACGCCTGCGCGACGTCTCGTGCACCCATGGCCGCGCCTCGTAGCACCGCGCCCGGATCGCCACCAGAGAGGTGAAACTCGGGCCGGGATCTGTCATTCTTGGGGCATGCCCCGCCCCTGGCTGCGCCCCCGGTCCGTTCGCCTCCTCTTTGCCCTCGCCTTCGTCCCGCTCGCCGTGGCCGCGGCCTGCTCGGCCACGAGCAGCAGCAAGCGCGGGGGGCACGGCAACAACGGCAGCGGGGCCGACGGCTCCGGTGCCGGGGACGGCACCGGCGGCACGGGGTTCTTCGAGGGCGGCACGGGTGGCTTCACCGGCGATCCCAAGACCTGCGAGCAGGCCGCCCAGGCGCATACCTACATCGGCTGCGACTTCTGGCCCACCGTGACGGCCAACAACGTCTGGTCGATCTTCGACTACGCCGTCGTCATCGCCAACGCCGGCGACGAGCCGGCCGACGCCACGGTCACGCGCGGCGGACAGAGCGTCGCCAGCGTGCAGGTCGCGCCGAACGGCCTGCAGACCATCTACCTGCCCTGGGTGCCCGAGCTCAAGGGACCGGACGCCGACGTCTGCGGCTCCGCGACGCCGGTATCGAGCTCCGCGCGCGTGCCCAGCGGGGCCTACCACCTGGTCACGACGCGCCCGATCACGGTCTACCAGTTCAACGCCCTGGAGTACACGCCCCAGGGCGGGCCGCCGAACAAGAACTGGTCGAGCTGCCCGGGCAACCAGATCTGCCCGCTCATGCTGGAGCCCGTGGGCTGCTTCTCGTACTCCAATGACGCCTCGTTGCTCCTGCCCGCCACTGCCATGACGACGAACTACCGCGTCACCGCGAGCGCCGGCTGGCAGCTTGCCAACATCGGCGGCTACATCACCATCACCGGGACCGCGGACGGCACGAACGTCAGCGTCAAGCTCTCGCCCAGCGGCCAGCTCATCGCCGGCGGCGGCATACCGGACACGCCGCCCGGCGGCACGGCCACGTTCTCGCTCGGCGCCGGCGAGGTGGCCCAGCTCGTCGCGCCGCCCAGCGCAGATCTGAGCGGCTCGCTCGTGCAGGCGAGCGCGCCCGTCCAGGTCATCACCGGCATGCCCTGCGTGAATGTGCCGCCCGACGTGCCGGCGTGCGACCACATCGAGGAGTCGGTCTTTCCGGCCGAGACCCTGGGCCAGCACTACTTCGTGGTGCAGCCGAGCGGCCCGGCCGGCAACGTCGTGGGCCACCAGGTGCGCATCTACGGCAACGTCGACGGCACCGCCCTGAGCTACCCGGCCGGCCAGCCGCCCGGCGCGCCGGGCGCGATCAACGCCGGCCAGGTCGTGGATCTCGGTATCGTCAACATGGACTTCGAGGTCGTGGGCGACAAGTCATTCGCCGTCGCGTCGTTCTTGATGGGCGGCGAGCTCGTCGACCCGCAGGGCGAGATCGCGAAGAAAAAAGGCGATCCGGCCCAGAGCCTGGCCACCGCCGTCGAGCAGTTCCGGACGAAGTACGTCTTCCTCGCCCCGCTCGACTACGACGTGAACTTCGTCTTCGTGATCATGCCGGCCGGCACGACGCTCACCTTGGACGGCGCGCCCGTGAACGCCGTCCCGGCCCCCATCGGCGGATCGAGCTTCGGCGTGGCGCGCGTACAGCTCGGGCCTGGCTCCGGCGGCGCACACGTGCTCACCGCCACCTCGCCGGTCGGCATCCAGGTGGCGGGTTACGGCGCGTACACGAGCTACTACTATCCCGGCGGCCTCGATCTGAAGATGATCGCGCCGCCGCCGGTGAAGTAGCGCGGCTCTCTACTGCGGGGGCGGCGAGAAACCGGGGATCCCGCTCGGCATCGGGAACGCCGACGGGAAGCCCGAGGGCATCGGGAACGGGAACGGCTGCGCCGAGCCCGTCGGCTGGGGCTGCGGGGCCGTAGCCGTGGGCTGCGGATAGCCGGGCTGCGCCGGCTGGCCGTAGCCGGGCTGGGCCGGCTGGCCGTAGCCGGGCTGGCCGTAGCCGGGCTGCCCGTAGCCAGGCTGCCCGTAGCCAGGCTGGGCCGGCTGGCCGTAACCGGGCTGCCCGTAGCCGGGCTGCCCCGGATAGCCCGGCTGCGGCGACGGCTCCGACGAGCACGCCGCCAGGACTGCCCCGACGAAGAGCGCTGCGTAGCTTGCGGTATGCATGATGACGGATCCTACTTCGCCGCCAGCCGTTGGCAAGAGGGGAGCACGGGGACGGCGGCGCTTGGTCCGCCAGCCGCGTGGCGCTACCATGGCCTGCATCGACGGAGGCAAGCATGCACAGGGCTGCGGCGCGCGGGTTGGTGGTGCTGGCGACGATGGGGCTGGGCGCGGTGCTGGCGCAGTGTTCGGGGTCCGAGGAGCCGGCGGGGCCACCTGCCCCGGCCAAGGATGCCGGCCCGCCGGACACCGGCCCACCCGACGCCGGGGGAGCCGGAGCCGGCGGCAGCGGCGGCGTGCAGCTCGCGCCGGGCGAAGTGGCCACCGAGAAGGCGGACGGCGAGGAAGGCATCGAGCTCACGCTCGCCACGCCGTCGGGCGCGGAGCGCTTCATCGCCGTGCTGTTCGCGGCCAACGTGAAGAACGACCACGGCTACGCCTACACGGCCACAGTCGCGGCCGGGCCGGCAGAGGGTGCCGGCGGCGGCGTGGCGAGCCGCTCCGCGCCCGCGCCGTCTGGCGCCGCTGCCGACGTGAGAGCCGGCGCGGCGTACAGCCGCGGGTGCGTGCGGCGCATGGAGCGGGCGCTCGGCGCAATCGCGAAGCTGCCTCCGGGGCGCGGGATGGTGCCCATGGACGGCGACACGCCGCCCGTCGAGGGCGAGAAGCGCGACCTCGAGATCGCGGACGGCAACGGCGTCGTACACGTCATCAGCGCCGAGGCGGTGCGCGTGACCGATCGGCTTGTCGTGTACCTCGATCGGACGACACCGGGCAGCGGGGACATCGCCCCGGCCGACCTGGACGCCATAACCGCCGGCTTCGGCGAGATCGTGCTTCCCCGGGAGCGCATCTTCTTCGGGCAGGAGTCGGACGTGAACGGGGACGGCCACGTGAGCGTGCTCTTCAGCCCGCTGACGTACGAGGTCGCGGTCGCCTACTTCAACCCCTGGGATCTCATCACCGACCCGGAGATCCAGCCGGCCGGCGAGGTCACCAACAACCAGGAGATCCTCTACCTCACGCCGCCCGCGGTCATCCCGAAGCCGTACAACACGCCCGCCGCCATCATCGAGACGATGGCCCACGAGTTCCAGCACGCCATCTACTTCTACCGCAAGTACATGATGAACGATCAGCTCTGGAAGGCCGAAAACGTTTACATTACCGAGGGCCTGTCCGCGCTCGCGCAAGATCTCTCCGGCTACCAGGCGGGCAACTTCTATGTCACCAAGCACGCGCTCGACAACGTGAACGACTTCTCGGCCGCCGCGGCCTTCGGCGGCAGCTCGGGCTACGACCCCAAGAACGACGGCGCGCTGCGCGGCGGAGCCTACCTGTTCCTGCGCTACCTCTACGATCAGGCGGGGGGTGACAAGCTGGACGCCGACGGCAAGGTCGTCGACACGGAGCACGGCGCGGCGTGGCTGCAAGGGTTCGTGGGCTCGCCCGAGGTTGGCTGGAAGAACATCGAGGCGTCCACCGGACGCACGCGGGACGAGTTGCTCGCGGACTGGTACGCGGCCATGATGATCGACGACCGGGGGCCGGAAGGTGCCGATCTCTCGCCCGATCCCGTCTTCAACTACTTGCCCGTGGCGAAGTGCCCGCTCACCGACCGGGTGCGCGGCACCTCGATGTTTCTGCCCTTCCACGGCCAGCAGATGAACGGGCCGGCCGTGGCTGATATCGCGGACGCCGACGGCACCGTGCTGGGCGGCGGGGCCGACTACCTGTCCTTTGCCGCGGCCGAGGCCGGCGAGACGGTGCTCACCGTGAGCGCCGAGGCGGCGGCAGATCTCGTGGTGCGGGTCGTGCGCGTCGAGTGACGCAGGCAGGGCGTCAGATCGTCTCGTCGCGCTCGACGCGGCCGTCGACCATGCGCACGAGGCGCCGCGCGCGGCGCATCACCTTGGGGTCGTGCGTCGAGAAGATGAAGGTCACGCCCCGGTCCCGGTTGAGCTGCTCCATCAGATCGAGGAGCTTGTCCGCCGTCTCCGAGTCCACGTTGGCCGTGGGCTCGTCCGCCAGCACCACCGCCGGATCCGCCGCGATGGCGCGGGCGATGGCCACGCGCTGCTGCTGGCCGCCCGAGAGCTCGGCCGGTCGGCGGCGCTCCAGGCCCTGCAAGCCCACCTGCGCAGCTCGCGCCCCTCGACCTTGACGGTCCCGGAGCTGGGCGCGTCCAGAGCACCAATGAGGTTCAGCGTCGTGGTCTTGCCCGATCCCGACGGGCCGCAGATGGCCACCAGCTCGCCCCTGCCCACCGCGAGCGTGAGCCCACGCACGGCCGGCACCTCGACCGAGCCCTGCCGGTAGCTCTTGCACACCTCACGCAGCTCGACGATGGGCTCGCTATTCTCAGCGCGGGCTTCGCCCGCAACCCAACTCCGTCCGACCCGCTCCCGCTCCCGCTCCCGCTCCCGGGGCCGGCAGTCGGGAGCGGGAGCGGGCAGAAGGGAATCCTCGCGCGGCGCGACGATTTTCGGGAGTAGTAGATCAGTCACGGCACAACCTCACACCAGCTTGATCGAATCGTTGGTGAAATGGCAGCCCATCCACGAGCCGCCCATCATGCCCGAGGTGATCTTGATGGTCCGGCCCGTCTTGTTGAGGAAGGTGAACAGGTCGCTCCGCGCCTTGAGTGTTGCCGTCCCCTTCTCCTTGAGGGGCTCGAGGATGCGCACGAGCGAGTAGTCCCGGCCGAGCGACCAGGCCTCGGCCGTCATGGTCCGCTCCCAGTCGCGGGTCTTGAGTTCCATCTTCATGATGCCGTGGCTGCGCTCGCCCCGGTACTGGTCGTCGATCTTGCGCATCACGTAGGCGGGGAACTCGGGCGAGCCCGGATCGGGCGCTCCGGCCCGGGCGGGGGCACCGAGCGGACAGAGCAGCGCAAGCGCTGCGAGCAGCCTGGCCCCCCAAGTCACGAGCCCGGTCTCCATCGCGTACCTCCACACGGCCGCAACCCATCCGCAACCGCGCGGTCAGGATGGCGGCATACCGTTGGACGGTCAAGGCGCAACCGCCGCCACCGGGCGGGCACGTTTGCGACGGCGCCTGCCGGTACGCCGCGAGCGAACGCCTTGGAGTTGCTCGGGATGGTGCTGCCGGGCCGGATCGGGCGTGGACCGCCGAGGTGCGGCTACGGCCAACCTGCTACCTCCTCGCCTCCCTTTCGGTCGTCCTACGCGCGACGACAGGGGCGGCGCAGGGCGGGGGCTGCGCCGCGGCGCGAAGTGACGACGGGCTGGCGTCGCTGCCGATGTTGACGGGGCGGGATCCACGCGGCAGGGTGCGGGTTGGAAGGAGCGGAGACGATGTCCACTCTCGATGCCGCCGAGACCGAACGGTTCTATCGCATTTGGTGCGCCCTCCTGTCCTTCGCGAACGAGCATCTCCAACTCGTCGCACCGCTGCCGGCACGACCGGCCCCGGGATCGCTCAACACCGCGGACGCCGCCACGGTCCGCGACGGCCTTTGGAAGAACGACGCGCTCCTGGAGCGGTTCGTCACGGAGAATGCCGCCGACCTGGGCCCGCCGGATCTAGCCACCGTCGCCTCTTGGTGCCACCGGGTCTCTGGCGACTTCTTCGTCGTGCGTCACCTGAAGCGGTACTCCATGTTCCTCCAGCCGGGACCGCCGGACCATGTCTACGGCGTGGTCGGCATGGCGACGCCGCTGGCCGACCTTCTTCCCAGCTTCGCGCTCCCCATCATGCTTCAGGCCGTGCTGCTGCCGTTCGACGGGCGCATCATCTACGATAGCCTGTTCTCGGCCAGGAACGTCGTGTTCGGACGGGGCGCCCGGCGGAATCTTCTGGAGTCGGCCCGGCGGGCAAGATCTCGCGAAGGTATCATCACGACGCTGGGCGAGTCGCCTCGGCCCACGTTGGGGCGCAAACGCTGAGGCGGTCACCGGACGTGACCGGCTGGCCGGCTGGCGTCGCGGGGCAGAGCCGGCGCATCATCCTACATTGGCGCCATGTGCAGTCGCTCCGGCGTCATCGCCCGACCTCAGCCGAAGAAGTTACCACTGCCGGTGTCCTGTCGCGCGCAGCCGGCGCCAGCACCACTTCCTCCACCATGTACTGCCGCGATCGCCTGGGCACGATCTGGCCGGGAGAGATGTGGCCCGTCCGCGAGTAGCGCCATCAAGGGCCTTGTCCGCGCAGGTGTGGGACCCGCCCCCCACGACCGCGACGACCCCGCCCACGCAGCTCCCCGCGCAGCAGAACGGCGTCGCGCCCTGGCATGCGGGCCCGCTCTGCCACGCGCCGCCGGGGTCGCAGGCCCGGGGCACGTTGCCCACGCAGTCCTTCGAGCCCGGCGTGCAGCCGGTGCATGTCCCGGCCGTGCACTCGCCGCTCGCGCAGTCAGAGCCCTCGCCGCAGGTCTTGCCAAGCCCGCAGCCCGGGCAGCTCGGACCGCCGCAGTCGACGTCAGTCTCCCGAGGCCCAAGCCGAGGCCTTGATCTGCACCGCCACGGCGTTCCGCACGCACTCCCGGCGGACTTCGTCCGTCACCCTGGCCACGGCGCGAGTGGCTCTGGACGCCGCCGGGCGGCCGTGCGACGGGTGGGGAGCCATAGTGCACTGTAGCCACAAGGAGGCGGATCATGGTTGCTCGCGTGGGAGGGCAGGGACAGCATTGGGCGGGGGCAGGACTGGCAGCCGCGTTGCTGCTCTTGGCACAGCACGCCGCCGCGGCCGTGCCGGCGAAGGTTACCCACCAGGGCAGGCTCTACGACGCCAAGAGTGAGCCCGTCGAAGGCGAGCTCGGCGTCTCCTTCGCGATCTACGAGAACCAGATCTCTCCGGCGCCCATCTGGGTCGAGTCCCATCAGGTCACGTTCGAGTCCGGCTACTTCGCCGTCGAGCTCGGCAGCGTCATGCCGTTTCTGCAGAGCACCTTCGACGGCACGACGCGCTACCTCGGCATCACCATTGCTGGCGACTCCGAGATGAAGCCGCGGGCGCCCGTCGGCAGCGTCCCCTACGCGCTCGTCGCCGGCGACGCCACGGGCGACATCACCCCGAGCTCGGTCAGCATCGCCGACTACGGCGAGGTCATCGACAAGAACGGCAAGTGGGTCGGCGATCCGAGCGGGCTGCAGGGGCCGCCTGGTCCGCAGGGCCCGAAGGGCGACACCGGCCCGGCCGGCCCGCAGGGAGTCAAAGGCGACACCGGCCCGGCCGGCCCGCAGGGCCTGAAGGGCGACACCGGCCCGGCCGGCCCGCAGGGCCTGAAGGGCGACACCGGCCCGGCCGGCCCGCAGGGCCTGAAGGGCGATGCCGGAGCCTCGCCTTTCATCCTCAAGGGCAACGATGCCTACTACACCGCGGGCAACGTGGGCGTCGGGACAGCCAGCCCCGCGAGCCAGCTCCACGCCGTCGGCTCGGCCGAGAAGGCTGGCACCGGCGTTGTCTCCTCCTCGGGGGCGACGGTCACCGGCGTCGGCACGAAGTTCAAGACCGAGCTCAACGTCGGCGATGCGCTGATTGCGAAGGGTCAGACGCGGATGGTCGCTGCTACCGCCAGCGACACCTCGCTCACGACGACCGCCGCGTTTGAGCCGGCGCTACCGGCGACCGTCTTCACCTATCAGCAGCCAATTGCGGCGTTTGCTGAAAACGGGGGCCAGATGCGGCTCGTCGTGAATAGCCTCGGCAACGTTGGCATCGGAACGGCAAGCCCGAAGGCGAAGATCGACGTGGACGGCAACTACGCGCGCGGCGCGAAGTTGTTCCACATTACGAGCAGCTACACGCCCGCGCTCACCGTGGGCATCTACCAGGGTCAGGCCGCGTTCGTGCGGGTCTTCGCGGGTGGCCGGGACATCTGCAATCACGCGCCCGGCGTCTACATTGCCGAAATCGCGCTGCGCGGGAACCCCATCTACGGGCACGGGGCGGTCATCCGGCAGGTGACGAACTGGGCGACCGACGACTTCTTCGAGGCGACGATCACCGAGAACGGCTCGAACCCGTACAACAACAAGCTCGACATCCGCCTGCGCTGGAACAACAACGGCGGCAGCGACCTCGGCGGCTGCGGCTTCACGGAGGCGCAGGGCTCGGATGTCACGCTCACCTACGAGGTCGAGGGGGAGTTCGCTTCGGTGCAGTAGCCGGCCCTGGGAGCGGCGTCTGCTGTCCGCGGCGCTACTCGCAACGGGCTGCTGGCTGCTGGCCGGAAAGTAGGGGTCCCGCATGCTCGTCCACGTCCAGTGCTCGCTCCGTCGTCGCCCGCGCCGAGCCCGCGGGGGGGCGGCCGGTGCCGCGCCCGCGATCCACGCCGGCCTCGCCCTGCTCCTGCTGCTCCTCGCCTCGGGCTGCACCCCGCAGCTCGAGTACCTGCGAGTCGATGCCGACCTGACCCACGGCCGGCTGGTGCAGGGACGGGTGGCAGTGATGCCCGTGGCGGTGGCCGGTGGCGTCATCCCGGCCGAGGCGGCCCGGCCTATGCAGCGGCAGATCGTGACCGCGGTGCAACAGAGGCGCGGGACCATCCCCGCCGTCGGACTCGACGCGGTGGCCCGGGCGCTCGCCGCCGACCGGCGCTTCGCCGAGCTCCCGGTGCAGTACGTGACCAGCGCAAGCCTGCCGCCGCTGACCGTCAAGGAGCTGACCGCGGCGCTCGGCGTGCGCTACCTGGCGTTCGCGGCGGTGACCGGCTACCGCCACAGCACCTACGACGGCGCACGCCTCGAGAGCGGCGGAAAGGCCGGCCCCGTGGAGTACACCCTGCGCCACCACGACGGCGTCCTGTCCGCCTCGCTGACCCTGTTCGACGGCCAGAGCGGCGCAGCCTGCTGGGAGGGACGGCACACCGTCTCGAGGATCAACACCAACGAGTACGACTACGCCGCCAACATCGAGGCGTGGGCTGACCTCGCGCCCGAATACGAGCAGTACTCCCCACCGCCGCCAGCGCCCGCCGTGCTGTCGGCGACGCTGTTCGCGGCCATGGTGAGAAACTGGCCCGAGCCGGAGGACTGAGCGCCCCGGCCCTGCGCCCGGCCGCGTCCACGCACCGGCTACCGCCATCGGTAGCGGGTCAGGCGTCGTCCGTCTCGGACCTCGCGAGGAGGCGATACATCACCCAGGCCAGGCTGGGGATCCACGCTGGTCACAGCAAGCTGCTTCAAAGATCTTCACGCAGCCGACAAGCCCGCTTCACGGCCGCTGGTCAGAATAGCATCTGGGCGTCGATGGATGACGCCCGCCCCCGCACAAGGAAGATCGGACGAGCACGAAAGCTCGAGACTCAGGAGAAGTACAGATGCTGCAAAGGCTCACAAGGCTCACGAACAGGTTGGCCAGGCGCTGGCAGACCTTGGTGCCGGCCGCGGTGCTGGTCGGCGGGCTCGGCGCGGGCGCGGCGCACGTCGTCAGCGGCTGCGCGGCGCGGGTCGAGGACGAGGCCCGCTCGGAAGTGATGAACGCGGTGATCGAGGCGCGGGTGAACGAGGCGTTCGACCGGATCGCGGCCACCGAGACCCAGCGCCAGCGCATCCGTCCCATCGTCGCCGGCCTGGTCGAGGAGGCCAAGAAGGTGCACAAGGGCGTCAAGGGCACTCGGCAGGACCTGACCCAGCAGTGGCTGGCCGACAAGCCCGACGCCGACGCCGTGCACAAGCTGGTCGACCACCGGGCCGACGAGCTGCGCCAGCTCGCACACAAGGCGGTCGATGCCGCGATCGAGGTGCACGGCCTGCTCGACGCCGGGCAGCGCCGCAAGATCGCCGAGCTCGCCGAGGAGCGGCGCCACCTGCGGCACCAGCGCTGGCTCGAAGAGCACGAGCACGCGCCGGACGAGTAGAATGGCGCCATGAGCTCCGAGCCCCTGATCCACGCCCTGCTGGTCGAGGATGACCGCCGCCTGGCGTCGCTCACCAGCGCCTACCTCGAGCGCCACGGCGTCGTCGTCACTGCCGTGTACGACGGCGACCGTGGCCTCGCCGAGGCGCTGCGGGGTCGCTTCGACGTGGTGCTGCTCGACGTGATGCTTCCGGGCCGCTCGGGCACCGAGATCTGCCAGCGCCTGCGCGAGCACAGCGACGTGCCCATCATCATGATCACCGCCCGCGGCGAGGAAGCCGACCGCGTGCTCGGCCTCGAGCTCGGCGCCGACGACTACGTGCCCAAGCCCTTCTCGCCGCGCGAGCTTCTGGCCCGCATCCGCGCCCAGATCCGCCGAGCCCGCGGCGCGGCCGGCCCGCGCCGCATGGGGCTGCGGGTGGGCGAGCTGGAGCTGGATCCCGGCGCGCTTTGCGCCGTGCTCGCCGGGCGGCGGCTGGAGCTCACGGCCTACGAGCTCGCCCTGCTCCACGCCCTGGCCTCCAGCGCCGGGCGGGTGCTCACCCGCGAGCAGCTCATGGAGCGGGCACGCGGCAGCGCCGAGGAGGCCTTCGATCGGTCGGTGGACGTGCACATCTCGCGGCTCCGGCAGAAGCTGGGCGACGACGAGCGGCAGCTCATTTGCACGGTGCGTGGCGCCGGCTACCTGTTCGCGGCCTCGCCGGAACAGCGGGCGGGCTGAGGGAGCGCCCGAGCGATGCCCGGCACAGCAAGCAGGCGGCGCGCTCGTCGCGGGCAGCTTTTCTGGCGCGTCTACCTCTTCGGCCTGCTGCTGCTGCTGGCGGTGGGACTGGCGGCCGGGCTCGCCCACCGGCTAAGTGGCGGGCCCGCCCCCTGGCTCAGGGCCGGCGACCGCATCGCGCGCTACCTCGGCGCCGAGCTGCGGCCGGCGCTCGGCGACCCGGCCCGCCTGCGCGCCGAGCTGGGTCGGCTGGCCGCCGCCTTCGAGGCCGAGCTGGCGGTCTTCGGCGCCGACCACCGGCCGCTGGCCGCCAGCCCGGGCGCCGCGCCCGGCCCGGAGACGCGGCTGCCCGACCGGCCCCGATGGGAGCGGCACGCCCACCGCTGGCGCCTGGTCGTGCCGCTGCGGGGCGAGCCGCAGCCGGCCTACCTCGTGGCGCTCATGCCGGCCGAGCCCGGGCTGCCGCGCCTGCTCGTGGTCGTGCTGGCGGTGCTGCTGGCTCTGGCCCTCGTGTCAGTGCCCTTCGCGCGGGCCATCGTGCGCCCGATCGAGCAGCTCACGCGCACCGCCCGGGCGCTCGCCGGCGGGGATCTGTCGGCGCGCAGCGGGATCGTGCGCCGGGACGAGACGGGCGAGCTGGCGGCGGCGCTGGACGACATGGCAGGCCGGCTACAGCGGCTGCGGGACAGCGAGCGCGAGCTGCAGGGCGAGATCCGCACGCGGCAGGAGGCGTGGGAGCAGCGCCGGCAGTCGTTCCGCCCTGTGCTGGGCGAGGAGGAGATCGCCTTCATCGTGAGCCGCTGGAAGGGGATCCCGGTGACGCGCCTGCAGGAGGCGGAGACGCGACTCGACGCCGCCGAGCGCGCGCCCGCGGCCGAGGTGGGCCCGGCGCTGCGCCGGCAGCCGGTCTCGTTGCGCGATCTCGCGACCTGCGCGGCCGAGCGCTTCGCCGCCGCCCACCCGGAGCACGCGCTCGAGCTCGAGCTGGATTCCGCCGTGGGAGAGATTGACGCCGATCCGGCCCTGCTGCGGCGCGTGCTCGACAACCTGCTCGACAACGCCGCCAAGTACTCGGAGCCCGGCGCCGGACCGATCCAGCTCGCCGCCACCAGCACGCCGGAGCCCGTCGCCGTGGAGGTACGCGACCGCGGCATCGGGGTGGCCTCCGAGGATCTGCCACGACTGTTCGCGCCGTTCTTCCGCACCGACCGAAGCCGCAGCCGCGGCACCGGCGGCAGCGGCCTGGGCCTGTCACTGTGCGCCCGGATCCTCGAGGCTCACGGCGGACGCATCGAGGCCCGGCTGCGGCCTGGGGGAGGGCTGACGCTGCGCTTCGAGCTGCCGGTCGGTTGAGTCGAGCAGGCTGCTCGCCTACAGTGGGAGACGCCCGGCTAGCCCACCTCGGGATTGAAAAGCGGGAAGGCGAGGGAGAGCGCCGCGTTGGCCAGGCGCACGTCGCAGACGACGAACAGGTCGAGCGCGCGTCGCGCCCGCAGGTACGTCGCCGACGCGAGCTGGACGAGGTCGGCGCCGCGCAGCGAGTAGGCGCGCGCGAGATCGGGGACGCAGCGGCAGACAGCCGAGCCGATCTCGACCTTGACGAAGGAGGACCAATCGCTTTCGAAGCTCGATAGAATCGATTCGTGCTCGCCGGCCGTCAAGTCGCCCTCGCGCACGAGCCTGCCAAACGTGGCGTAGGCCTCGGCGTAGGTGAGCGTCGAGACGAAGATCTCGATGCCGGGGTCCGCGAAGCACCGCTGCTGAAGGGCTTCGGTTCCCAGCTCGAGGACGTAACGCTTCAGGAGCGCCGAGGTGTCAACGAAATGGGCTTGGCTCACCGCTCCTCCCGCATCCCCGCCACAAGCTGGGACACGCGCACGCCCGGCCGGTGAAGCGCGAGCGGTCGAACCTCGGCACGCCGCCTCACCGTCTCGGCCGTGACGCCCCCCTCCCGCACCATCTCCTCGATGCGAGCCGCGAGATCGCCCTCACGAGCCATCGGCACGAGCTCGGCCACGGGCCGGCCGCGGTCCGTCACGACGATGCGGGCACCGCGGCGCACCTTCGCGATGAAGTAGCTCAGCCGATTGCGCAGCTCTGCCGTGCCCACCTGCATATGTACAAGATAGACATGAGACCAAGTGGCGTCAATGGCTACGAGGCCTGACTCACCGCGCGTCTTGCCCCCCGCCTTGAACGCCGCGAGCTGCGACAGCTCGCCGGCGCGGAGCTGAAGGCGTGCCAGAACGATCCGACCGAGCCCGTCGTGGACGAGACCGGCCGGACCGTGCACGGCCCTGGCGGCCGTCGCCGTCGCGGCGTAGGCTGGCAGGCGGACCCATGAGGCAGCTTGGAGCGATCGCACTGTTGGCGTTTCTGTTGCTCGCGGCGCTTCCCGCAGCGGCGGCCGAGCGGGCCGGCGTGAGCTTCCCGGACACCGAGAAGGTCGGCAGCAGGGTCCTGGTGGTCAACGGGCTGGGCGTGCGCGAGGTGACCTTCCTCGGCATCGACGTGTACGTCGCGGCGCTCTACCTGCCGGCCAAGACCACCGAGCCCAGCCGCATCCTCGACGCTGACGCCGAGAAGAAGATCGTGATGCACTTCGTGCGCGACGTGCCCCGCGAGAAGATCGTCGAGGCGTTCAGCCAAGGCTTCGCCAACAACGCCGGCCGCGATCTGCCCAAGTTGAAGACGCGCATCGACAAGCTCATCGGCTGGTTCACGCCGGCCACCAAGAGCCAGCGCGCCGCCTTCAGCTACGAGCCCGGCAAAGGGCTCTCGGTCGTGCTCGCGGGCAGCCAAAAGGGAGTCATCGAGGGGGCGGACTTCGCGCGCGCCTTCTTCGCCATCTGGTTTGGCCCCCACCCGCCGAGCGAGGCCCTCAAGCGCGGGCTGCTCGGGCTGGAGTAGGCACACGGGGCGCGCGAGTCAGGGCCTAGCTCGTCCGCTGGTGGCCCTGGCGGTGGCGCAGATCCGGCAGATCGATGCCGGCCTGCTCGATCCAGCGGTAGACGCTCTGGCGGCTCACGCCCAGCTCGGCCGCGAGCCTCTTCACGCTGCCGCCCGCGGCCTCGAAGGCCGGAGGTCCACACGGCCCTGCCGCCAACAGTCGCTCCGCCATGCGCCCGCCGGCGTCGAGCTCGCCGCTCGGTGACACGTCGGCGAGCGCCTGCTCGATCACGGCCCGAAGCTGGCGCGCATTGCCCGGCCAGGGGTGGCGCAGCAGGGCGAGGGCGAGAGCCCGGCTGAGCCGCACGGGCCGGCCGGCCGCCTGGCGCGCGAAGTGCTGCGCGAGCGGAATGATGTCGTCGGGCCGCTGCCGCAGCGGGGGCACATCGATCACCCAACGGCTGATCCGGCCGTAGAGATCGCGCCGAAACCGGCCGCTCTCCACCGCGGGCTCGAGCGGCACGTGGCTCGCCGCGACGAAGCGTGCGTCGGTGTGCGCCAGCTCATCGCTGCCCACCGGGCGGTACTCCGCCTGCTCGATCGGGCGCAGCAAGCTCGCCTGGAGGGCGGGCGAGCCGTCGCCCACCTCGTCGAGGAAGAGCGTGCCGCCGCCGGCCGCTCGTACCAGCCCCGCCCGCTCCCGGCCGGCGCCGGAGAAGGCTCCCCGCACATGGCCGAACAGCTCGCTGTGCACCACGCCGTCGGCCAGCGCGCCGCAATTGACGGCGACAAGGCGGCCCGCCAGGCCGCTGCGCCCGTGGATCTCGGTCGCGACGAGCTCCTTGCCCACCCCCGTCTCGCCCTGGATGAGCACGCAGCCGCGGTGCGACGCGGCACGCTCGATCTCCGCGAGCAGCCTGGCGTGGGCGCCGCTCGCCCCGACCAGGGCACAGGGGCGCAGGCGAGGAGCCAGCACCGGACCGAGGTGGTGGAGCAGCAACACCGGACCGACGCCCACGACGTCGCCGGGCTCGAGGACTTGCTCGCCGATCCGCACGCCGTTGATGGAAGTGCCGTTGCGGCTTCCGAGATCCTGGACGCTCACCCGCTCGCCCGAGCGGGTGATGCGGACGTGCTGCCGCGAGACGACGTCGTGGTCGAGCGCGCCCCGGCCGAAGTGGCTCGAGAGGCGTCCCAGCGCGATCGGCTCGCCCTCCGGCAAGACGTGACGCCGGCCGATGAACACCGGATCCGGGTGGAAGGCCACGGTGAGCAGGGGAGCCGCGGGGGCCTCTCCCCCCTCCCCCGCCGCCTGCACGTCCGTCCTCGTCGTGCCTGCTCCACTCATCGAGCCCTCGGGGCAACATGGTACCCGCGCGCGCGCAACATGTCGCGCAACATGTCACACGACAGCCGGCGCGTGACACGGCGCGGCTGCCGGCGCTCGCCTCGCGGCGCCAGCCCGGCGGAATCGCGGCGGCCGCCCGGCGTTTCGCGCGGCCTGGCACGGCGCGTGCAGCGCTGCGCGAGTGGGCTTGCCGGCCCCACGAGGTGGTTCCATGACGCGAGCGAAGACGTTGTGCTGGGGACTTGTCGACATGCTGCTGGGCGGCTGCGGCGACGCGGGCGACAACGCGCCGCACTGGTCCGGGCGCTGCCACGGGAAGCCGCGCTGCCCGGGCTCACCCGTGATCGACGGGGAGTTCACGGGCTGGAAGGACGGCTGCGTCGAATGGCCCGACGAGCCCATCTGCGGCACCTACGGCGATCTCTACGTCGCCTACGACGACGGCACGCTCTGGGCGCTCAACGACTGGTTCTTGCGCTCCGATGCAGCCATCGAGCCCGCGATGTACAACCTGTTCCTGATCGCCACCGACTCCGACCAATTCGAGATCCGCGTCTTCGGCGACCAGCACATCGAGGTGCTCCAGAACGGCCAGCCGTTCGCACAGGTGACGACTGGCGCCGCCGGCTTCCACGCCTCGCCCCGCCACCCCGAGCCGCACACCATCTTCGAGTTCGCGCTGCCATTGCAGGCCACGTGCGCCGCCATGAAGGAGCGCGATCCCGGCCCCGGCCAGGCGTCGTCGCCCGAGGACATTCTCGTGAGTGAGCCCACGGCGTTCACGTTTGCGCTCCAGGCGAACGGAGTCCTGACCGCGGCCGCGGCCACCGCGCCTACGCTCGTGTCCACCAAGCCGGTGGCAGCGCCGGCGGGCGCACAGGTGGCGCTCGTCGGCTCGTTGCTGGGCCAGGCCGGCACCGTCGATCTCGGCGGCCACGCCGCCGAGATCGTGGCGTGGGCGGACGAGGAAGTGGTCGCCGTCGTTCCGGACGTCCCGAGCGGCCCATACGCCCTGCGTGTGGTCGCGGACGGCCAGACGAGCAACGCGGTGCCGTTCGAGGTCCTGTGCGTGCCGAGCTGCGCGGGCCGGCAGTGCGGTGACGACGGCTGCGGCGGCTCCTGCGGCTCGTGCGCGCCGCCGCAGACGTGCGCCGCCGGCATGTGTGCCTGCCAGCCGAGCTGCGCCGGCAAGCAGTGCGGCCCCGACGGCTGCGGCGGCTCCTGCGGCTCCTGCGCGGCGGGGAAGGCTTGCCTGGACAACACCTGCGTCTGCCCACCGCAGTGCACGGGCAAGCAGTGCGGCCCCGACGGCTGCGGCGGCTCCTGCGGCTCGTGCGCGGCCGGGCACGCCTGCCTGGGCGGCAAGTGCGTCTGCCAGCCGGACTGCGCCGGCAAGCAGTGCGGCCCCGACGGTTGCGCAGGATGGTGCGGCTCCTGCCCGCCCGACCAGATCTGCGGGGCCAAGCAGCAGTGCGTCTTCGGTCCCAAGTAGGCATCGAGGGCGGCGTCTTGGTCTGCTCTCCGCCCGCGCTACCGCCGCCCGCGCGGGGCGCGCTTCGCCAGCAACTCGGCGATGGCCCGGCTGGCGCGGGTGGCGTCGGTCCCGCCCGCCGGCGAGAAGCGCAGGCTCACGCCGGCCGCTTCTTGCTGGACGCGGCCGCCGTGCGCCCCGAGGGCCGCGGCGAGCGCGCCGGAAGGCACGCTGCCCATTGCCGTGGCGAGAGCGTCGAGGCGGCCAGCATCCGCACCTAGCGCCGCCGGATCGAGAGCGGGTGGAAGCGAGAACAGCCCGGCCGCGAAGATCAGGGCGGCACAAGCGCCGCCGAGGTCGTGGCCCCAGTACCAGGCGCCGAGATCGTGCTGCTCGAGGTGAGCGCAGCGGGCGTACAGCGCCGCGAGGTCGGCCGTGGCGCTCGCGGCGATCCGGCTCGCGAGCCCTTCGAAGGCGGAGCGAGCCTGTGGCTGAAGGTAGGCTACGACGTACTCGCCGGTGAATCTCACGATTGCCGTCTCTGCCCCGAGCCCCTGGGCGCCGATGCCGTAGGGCGGGGCGAAGGCGACGCCGCCGCCCGCGAGCCGCGCCAGCTCAGGCGCCAGCGCGGCGGGGACGCGGCCCGAAGAAGCCAGCACGCCCAACTGCTCGTCGCGGCGCAGCCCGCTACCCCTCTTCGCCAGCCACAGCTCGACCTCCCACCCCTCGGCGCCAATCGCGGTTGCGTCGCCCCCCTGCCAGATCCGGCGGCGCGCCGTCTCGCACGCCTCTTGGCACCGCGCCACGGGATCCGCGGGCGCGGCGGCGGGCGGCCGCTGCGCCGACGGAGCAGGCGCGCCGGACCGCTGTGCCAGGTGCGGGCGGACCAGCCTCCACGCGAGGGCGGCGAGCAGTACCGCGCCAACCGCGATGGCGAAACGCCGCCAGAAGGCGGCGGTGGCCGCCGCGCCCCGCGGCAGGCCGGCCGCATCGTCCGGACTGCGCAGAGCCGCTCGGCGCGCGCCCGCCAGGCGCGCCGCCGTGGCGACGACCCGCCGGGAGCGCGCCTCCACGGGCAGATCGCTCCAGCTCCGCGCCCAGTCGCCGAGCTTCACCGCCACCACGGCACCGGAGCCGCGTAGCTCGACCACGTCACCGCGCACGGCCGCGCGCCCGGCTATCCCGCTGCGGGCCAGCGCCGCGGTGACAAGCTCCCCCAGCTCATCCGCCATGGCAACGGCCTGCGGTGACGGCTCGGCCCCCTGAGCCGGCTCGTCCCGGGTAGCGGCGGCCGGGCGCGGACCACCGGCCGGCCCGGCGGCGGCCGGCGGTCCGGCCCGAGGCCACGTGTCGGCCTCGGACTCGCCGGTGCTACCGCCCGCATCGCCCTGGCGATCGAGGGCGCGCGCCGCTCCCGCCCGGGGCTCGGTCGTGACATCGTCGGGCACCTCTGGCGCCGCATCGACACGCGGCAGGCGCTGCGCCGGCCCGGCGTGCGGCGCGAGCGCCTCGGCCACCTCGCGCAGATCTGCGGGGCGCTCGTCGCGCTGCCAGGACAGCATGCGCATGACGAGCGACGCGATCTCGGCAGGCAACTCCGGCGCCAGCTCGCCGAGCGGCACGATCGCGCCGTCCATGAGCTGCCGGACCACGTCGGCCACGTTGCGCCCCTCGGCCGGGACCCGGCCCCCCAGCGCCTCGTACAGGATGGCGCCCAGCGCCCAGACATCGGCGCGCTGATCGATGTCGGGCTCACCGAGGCACTGCTCGGGCGCCATGTAGCGGGGGGTGCCGAGCACCTGGCCGGCGCCGGTCACGCTGCCCGGCTCGCCTTCGGGGGCGACCACCTTGGCAATGCCGAAGTCGAGCACTCTCACGCGGTCGCTGCCTCGCTCGGCGGCGAGCAGGAAGACGTTGTCCGGCTTGAGGTCGCGGTGCACGACGGCGTGCGCATGTGCGGCCGCCACCGCCTGGAGCACGGGCAGCATGATCTCGGCCGCCTCGGGAAGCGAGAGCCGTCCTTGACGGCGCAGCTTGCCGGCGAGCGTTTCCCCCTCGAGCAGATCCATGACCATCACGGGCGTGCGGTCTTCGAGCTCGAAGACGTCGTGAATCGCAATCACGTTGGCGTGGCCCACCAGGCTCGCCGCCCGCGCCTCGCGCAAGAAGCGCTGCCTTAGCTCCTCGCTCGCCTCGGCCACGTTGAGAAACTTCAGCGCGTGCCGGCGCCCGGTGACCTCGTGGGTCGCGGCCCACACTTGCCCCATGCCCCCCTTGCCGAGGAGCCGCTCGAGCCGGTAGCGGCCGGCAATCAGCTCGCCCTCGCCCAGCGCCTTCTCCATCCGCACGGGAAGCCTACCCGAGCGGGCGGCCGGTGGCATCAGCGACGCACCGATCCGCAGGAGTTCCCCACCACACCCGCCCGCAAGACATGTATCCTGGGCCCGTAGTGGCGCCCGGGGCGGACCGCCGGATCCGCCGACGCCGCGGGCCACGGAGATCGCGCGCACCAACAGGAGGCTTCTCATGGACCAGACTCTCGACCGGTTCGCCCCGCTTGCCGCCCGCCCCGCGCTGCGGCTGCGCGGCGCGCGCGGCGCTGCGTGCGCCGCGACGCTCGCCCTTGCCACCGGCGCCGCTCTGCTGGCCTGCTCGGCCGAGCCCGTCACGGTAGCCCCCGGTGGAGGCGGCGGGCAGGCTGCCGGATGCCCGGCGCAGCTCATCGCGTGCGGCGAGCGCTGCGTAGATCCGCTGGTGGACCCCGCCCACTGCGGCGGCTGCGACAAGGCGTGCGCCGTGGGAGAGGTGTGTACGGCCGGCCAGTGCGCGGTCGAGTGCGGCCCGGGCAACGTCAAGTGCGCCGGGCAGTGCGTCAACACCGACAACGACCCGGCCCACTGCGGCGGCTGCG
>JACQWT010000293.1 GCA_016209145.1 Deltaproteobacteria bacterium
CCTCTCCGCCGGCACCGTTCAGCGACCCCGACCGACTGACGACCGGGCCGCGGCTAGCCGCAACGCCTTGCGCACCGTCGGCCACCTGCTGTCACAGCCACACACGAGCCCTGGCGGGTTTCGCCCGACACGCTCCTAGCAATGCCCAACGCGCCCACCACTGCCAGGCCGCCATCGATGCTGACCGAACCGCCGAAGTCGGCCCACGAGGCGGCATCCGAAGCGATGAGCTTCTCGTGCTGTGCCCAGTCGTTCCCACTGCGCACAAACACGTACGCCGCCCCGAGGTACTCCCCTTCCCAGCGCGTATCCTTGGGGGCCCCCGCCACGATCGTGTCGCCATCGATACTCACCGAAGAGCCGAAGAACTCCCAGTTGCCGGCATCCAGGGGGACAAGCTTCTGCTGCCCTGCCCATTCGTCGCCGGTCCGGAGGAACACGTAGACCGAGCCTGAGACGAACACCGGCCCGTGCCAGTCCCTGTAGCACCACCCCTCAGGCGGCTCGAGCGAAACGGAACCGGGCGGCAGGGACAACGAGTGGGTTGAGCTGCGTCTTCGCCATCAACTCGAGCTTCTCGATTTCTCCCCGCGTGTTGCGGGGCAACGCCTCGCGAAGGTAGCCTGCCGCAAGCTCTATCGCTCGTCGCGGATCCCTGGCCTTTAGCCAGGCGCGAACCGCGCCTTCCCGCGCCGCGTTTCCGTCGATCTCTCCGGGGGGGAGCGCCGACGCAAGCCGCTCCTCGATCTGGGCGACCTCCACGTATGCTCGGGCTGCCGCCGCGCTGTTTCCGTCGCGCTCGAAGCCCTCGGCACGAAAGATCGCCCCCGTGACTGCGACGTTTAGGTCATCGATGCTCATGCCACAGCCTCCATCACGGCCAGCGGGTCCGCGAAGCGGACCACGCAGGCGCCGAATCGACGACGGCCGCTGCGCGCGGCCTGTTCGAGCTTCTGTCGTAGGCGAGCATCGACGTCTCCTGTGTCCGTTCCGCTCACCTCCAGCGCGACCTGGTCGCGTCCGTCCTGCATGAGCCAGTCGGCGCAACCGGCGGTGCGGCGCTGCATGCGGCGCACTACCGTCCACGACAACGCTTCGTGCACGAGCGCCAGTGCCACAGCCTCCGCACCATCCTCGGTAGCGCGCCGCTCATCGAGCTGGAGTGCGTGCTCGCGAGGCTGCCACTGCCAAGACAGCGATGTGACCGCGGCCTTGCCGCAGATGCGGGTCGGGAGCTGCACCGGAGGCCGGTGTCGGCGCTGAAGAGCGAGCGCTGCAGCCATGGCGAGGTAGTGCGCCAGGTTCTCGGGCAGCAGCGGGTGCCGATCGCGGAGGCCATCGAGATCGATCGTCACGGGAGCGCCCCCAGCCTGCGCTCAAGAGCGATTGCGAAGCCTGACAAGACCCGGTGGAACACATCACGGGGGAACTCGATGGTCCGCGGATAGCCCTTGACCTCAAACGCCAGCTCGACGAACGGGGTCGTCGCCGCGCGTTCCACCGCGCCGCCTGCGTCGGCGAGCTCCCTCAAGGACTCGACGAAGAAGTGAAATACTTGCTCTTCGGGTTGCTGGTCGGTTCGCACACCGACCTCGCTACGGTAGGCAGCCACTTCCTGTACTAGGGGGTGCGCCTCTTCGAGTCCCAGCACCTCATGCAAGCGCTGGGCGGTCGTGGCTGCCCCGTAGCCCGTCAACTCGAAGTCGAGCCAGCGCCGCTCGGCTTCATGCCCAGGGGCATCGAACAACATAGCAGCGGCACGAGCCACGGCTGAGTGGTCGCAGCTCACGTCGCGAAGCTCAGCGCGCAGCGATGTGGCCGTGGCGGACATGCCTGCAGAGCCCATGGGTCAACCTCAGCCGGGCCCCCCGAGCGTAGCACAGGCAGCCAGAACGGTCCCTCGCCTTCGCCAGCCGGCCCGGCTCCCTGGCTCGGGGAGGAGGATGCGCCGGCCCTGGCCGCCGCGCCCCGGGGTGCCCACCAGAACTGGGGAGCGCCGCCGGATGAACCGCCAAGTTCGCCACCGGCCGCACCCCCAATTCGGATAGGCACCCCCGCGTCCGGCTGCCCGCGGGCTCCGGCCGGTGGACGTGCTAGCGTTTCGTCGTGGACGACACGCGTTCACCAGCGCGCCGCTCGCCCTCGGCCGCGGCCGGCGCCGTGCCGAGCCGGCCGGGCGTGCCCTTCGGGCGCTACCTGCTCGAGGAGCCCATCGCCCGCGGCGGCATGGGCGAGGTGTTCCGCGCGCGGGCGGTGGGGGCACGCGGCTTCGAGAAGCCGGTGGTCGTAGAGCGCACTTTGCCGCAGCTCGCCGGCTAGCGGCGGCTCTCGGCCATGTTTGCCGAGGAGGCCAAGCTCATGAGCCGGCTGGCGCATCCCAACATCGTCCAGGTGATCGACTTCGGCGAGGGAGATGAGGACGACTACTTCCTGGTAATGGAGCTGGTCGACGGCGTCGATCTGCGGCGGTTCGGCGAGGCGTACGCCGAGCTGGGTCAGGGCGTGCCCGTCCCCCTGGCGCTCTACATCGCGGCCTCGGTCCTGCGCGGCCTGCGCCACGCGCACCGGCGGGCCTACGGCGACGGCCGGACGCTGGTGCACCGTGACGTGAGCCCGGGCAACGTGCTCCTGTCGCGCGTGGGCGAGGTCAAGGTGGCCGACTTCGGCGTGGCGCTGGTCGCGCGACCCGGGGCAGAGGCGGAGAGCGGCGCCCTGCTCGTGGGCAAGCCGAGCTACATGGCGCCCGAGCAGTACCGCGGCGCGCCGCTCGACGCGCGGGCAGACATCTTCGCGGTGGGTGTCATCCCCTTCGAGATGTTGACCGGCGCCCTCCCGTTTGAGGGCGAGAGCGTCGCTGCCTGCCAAGCCGCCGCGCTCGCCGGACGACGCCGGACGGCCTCGGCGCTGCGGCCGGAGCTCGGCCCGGACATCGACGCTCTGATCGAGATCGCGCTCAGCGCCGATCCCGAGAAGCGCTTTGCCGAGGCCCGGGCCATGGCTCGGGCGATAGAGGCCCTGCGCGGCCGGGGGCAGAAGATCGCTGGCCCCGACGGGCTGGCCGAGGCGGTTGAGGCGATCCGGCGCCGGGGCGCGGATCGGCGGCCGAGCCTCGTCGCGGTCGAGGCCGGCACGGCAGATGGCGCCGCGGCCCGGCCCGTGCCCGAGCCGCCGCGCCAGCTCGCGCGCCTGGGCGAGGGAGACGATCTCGGCCGCTTCACGTTGCGCATCTCCCGCCCCGAGATTGACGCCTCGGTCATCCGCGATCTCGCGCTCGGCCCGCCGCCGAGCGAGGACGTGCCGGCGCGGCCGCAACGCGCGCGCGCCCGGCGCTGGTCTACTAGGTCAGAGAATCGATGCACTTTGGCACGATAAACCGGCCGGTCAGGGCGAACGGGGTTGGGGCCCCGCTTCGGCCCGCTCGGTTCCCGCGGGCGCATCCGTTCCGCCGTTGGGTTGCGGGCGCAGCCCGCGCTGATCTACGCGCGCCGGGAACTTGGCCCGCGCGCCGCTCCCGGGCTTAGGAGCGAGCCATGCGTGCGCGCCTCGCCGCCGCCCTGGTGCTCGTGCTGGCCGCCTGCTCCTGTCTGGGGCCGGCCAGCTCCGGCCAGAAGCTCCGCGACGCGGCCTACGATCTCGCCAACGCCGTGCGCTTCGGCCGCCTGGACATCGCCCTGGGCTACGTCGAGCCCGAGGATCAGGCGGCCTTTGCCACGCGGCGAGCGGGCTGGGGGCGGGAGCTACGCGTGGTGGACGTCGAGCTCGAGTCGCTGCGCCTGCTCGACAGCGACAACGCCGAGGTCAACCTGAGCGTGGTCTGGCACCGGCTGGACGAGACCACCATCCGCGTGAGCCAGATCGGACAGCGCTGGCGGCAGGGCCGCGACGACTGGCTGATGGTCGAGGAGCAGCGCACCGGCGGCGCTCCGGGCATCTTCGGCCGGGACACCATGCCGGGCACCGGCGGCGCGCGCGGCGGCCGTTCCGGGGCAGCGCGAAGCGCGCCGTAGTACCGCCCGCCCGATCAGACCGAGCCCGGCTCGCCCGCGTCCGCTGCGGCTTCGCCGGCGGGCGCTGGGCCCGCGGGCTGCGCCTCGACCGCGGCCGCGGCCTCAACGCTCTGCGCACCCTCACCCGCCGCCCGGTCTGCGGCGGTCTCGCGGGCCTGCTCGGCCGGCGTCTCGTCGCGGGCCACGGGTTCGGCGGCCTCCTGCGTCGTCGGCTGCACTTCGGCGGTCGCCTCGGCTGGCTCCGCCGCCGGAGCCGGGACCGCAGCCTCCACCGCGGCGTCCACGGTCGCCTCGGCCTCGGCCTCGGCCGCTCCGGCCTTGCGGGCTGCGTCGCGGCGTGCCGGCCGCTCCTTGTGCTTGGCGCGCGCCTTGGCGCGGCGCATCTTGAGCGATCTGCGTCGGTCACCCTTTCCCACGACGTCGTAGCCTCCTTGGCAGCGGCGCACTATGGCGCGAGGCGTGCCGAAGCGCAAGAAGGAGCGCGACGCAACGATTCTCGGACCCGGCAGATCAGGTCGCCCCGCCCATGGCGTCATCGAGCGCGACTTCCCGGGTGCGCACCTCGAGCCGGTAGCGCGAGTTCATCGTCTCGACGTAGAAGACGTCGCCGCCGGCCAGCTTGAGCACGCGCCGCACGGGCGTGGTCACGTACTCATGCATGCCGTCGGAGAACTCGATCACGATCACCGAGCCCTTGCGCGGCGCGCGCACCAGCCGCCCTGTGACGGTGCGGCCTCCGCGCCCGAGCTTCCGCAAGACGACCTGCACGTAATCATCCTAGCACGCGAAACGGGCCTGGCACAGCCCGGCGTGCCAAAAATGCTCGATGGGGGTCACCGGCTCGGCCGCGCCCGCCAAGCCGGCGGCCCGCCAGGGCGCATTTTTCGGCTTGCGGCCGCCGTGGCAGCGGGCCAACACCGCCCCATGCGCAAGTTCGAGCGCGACTTCCGGGGGACAGGCCGGATCGAGGTGATCGCTGGATCGATGTTCAGCGGCAAGACCGAGGAGCTGATCCGCCGCGTGAAGCGCGCGCTTCTTGCCCGCCAGAAGGTGCAGGCATTCAAGCCCCGGATCGACAACCGCTACGACGCCACGCACATCGTCAGCCACGGGGCCATCACGATCGAGGCGGTGGCCGTCGCCGGCAGCGAGAGCCTGAAGGAGCGCGTCGAGGAGGACACCGAGGTCGTGGCCATCGACGAGGCGCAGTTCTTCGACGAGGGCATCATCGAGGCCTGCGACGGGCTGGCCAACGCGGGCATACGGGTGATCGTGGCGGGCCTGGATCAGGACTACCGCGGGCGGCCCTTCGCACCCATCCCGCAGATCATGGCCATCGCCGAGGAGGTGACCAAGGTGCGCGCGGTGTGCACCGTCTGCGGCGATGTGGCCAGCCGCTCGCAGCGCGTCGTGCGCGAGACGGCCACCGTGCTCGTGGGCGGCGCGGAAGCCTACGAGGCGCGCTGCCGCGCCTGCTTCCAGCCGCACGACGTGCCCCCCGCGCGCCGGTCGGCGTAGGGTTCGAGGTTCAGCCCTCGACCGCCGGCGCCGAAGCAGACGCCGCCGCGGCGCCGGACGGCTGCGGCGCAGGCTGCTTCTCCTTGTCCGGGCTGCGCCGCGGCCCGTGGTAGCCGTACGGGTACCTCACGCCCGGTGCGCCCTGGTCGGCGAAGTAGATCCTGAGCAGGCTGCACGCCACGTCGCTGGCCTTGACCACCCACTGGCCGCGGGTCGAGACGAGGACGGCGATGGCCACCTCGGGCTCGCGCGCCGGCGCGAAGCCGACGAACCAGGTGTACAGCGTCTCGGGGCTGGCCTTGGTCAACGTGCCGGTCTTGCCGGCCACCCGGACGTCGGCCAGGTAGGGGCGCCCCGAGCGATCGTGGAAGCTCTTGAAGCTCGTGCCGTTGCGCACCGTCTGCTCCAGCATCTGCGTCAGCGCCTGGGCGGTGCGCTCGTCCAGGGCCCGCTTGATGACCTGCCGGCCGGCCGGCCGCTCATAGATGGGCTGGCCGTCCTCGCCCACGACGCGCTCGACGATGAACGAGCGGATCATCTCGCCCCGGTTGGCGATGGTCTGGGCCAGGTTCGCCCCCTGGAATGGCGACATGGTGCTGTGCCAGAAGCCGGCGGCGGCACGGGCATACTCCAGCTCGTCCTGCGGCAGATCGAGCGTGCTCGGCGCGACCGGGACGTCGAAGGGCACCAGCACGCCCCAGCCCAGCCGGTGCGCGGCCGCCTCCAGCGTCGGCCGCTCGATGTGCTTCAGGGCGAGCCGCGCGAAGACGGTGTTCAGGCTGCGCCCCATCGCCATGGGAAGGGTGGTGCAGTACTTGTCGCGCTCCGGATCGGCCTCCAGATCGCGCGCGCTCACCTCCTGCTCTCCCCCGGAGTAGCAGTGCTTCTCGTCCAGCACTGCCCCCGCCTCGACCAGCGCCGCGCCCGTGACCACCTTGAAGACGCTGGCCGAGGGCGCCGTCGCCTCGACCACGAGGTCGCGCGCGCGGCCCTGGTTCGAGCTGGCCCAAACCAGCGCCTTGCCCGTCTTGACGTCGGTCAAGACCGCCGCGCCCTCGTGCACGCGGCCGGCACGCAGCAGGCCGAGCGCCGCGCGCTGCAGGACCGTGTCGAGCGTGAGCTCGGCGCTGCGCTTGCCGTGGGCCGGGGCAAGGGCCACCTCGCGCCGGTCGTCGATGTTCGCGAGGTCGATGTCGCTCAACGCCGGCGGGTCAACGGCCTTCTCTGTGCCGGCCGGAGGCGCGCCCACGGCGACCTTGGCCTTGTTGAGCAGGCTGGTGAGCTCCCCGTCGTGCCGCCGGATGAATGGAATGCTCGCGGCGACGACCCCGGCGGCCACGAAGATGGCAATCCACTGGCGCATGGCCGGCCCCTAGCCCGCGGCAGCGAGCCGGGCCAAGTATGCCGCGCCTCGGGGGCGGGTCCTACAGCAGCCACGGCGGCAGATCGAGCCGCGTGGGAAGCCGGTACCGGCTCGGCCGCGGCCCGACGCGCTGGTAGAGCCACCAAGAGCCGTGGTGGGCCACCCGGACGATGCTGGGATCGGCGTGAAACAGCAGGTCGGGCGAAGAGCGCCGCCGCACCAGGAACCAGTCGAAGAAGGGTCCGTGTGTCGCCACGCGGAAGCGATCCGGGGTCCACTCCCAGCGCAGGGGCGTGGGCGGGGGCACGACGGCGCCGGGCTCGTCGCGGCCGCGGTAGCCGACGGGAGAGGCACCCCAGCTCGCGAAGTGGAAGCTCAGCCAGCCGCCGCGCTCGGCCTGTACGTAGGCCGGAAGGTGGATGAAGGGCGTGCTGATGGCGCTCGAGCCCTGGTGGTCGAACACCAGGTAGAGCAGCTTCGGCGCCTGCGGCAGCCGCGTGACGATGGAGGCGAAGTCGGCCGTGGCCGCGTCGAAGCCGCGGTAGTTGTCCGCGGTGACGCGCCCGAGCGGCACCACGGCCGCGCCCAGGGCGGCCACGAAGGCCGCCTTGAGCCAACCCTGGCGCGGCAGGTCGGGAAGAGCGCCCAAGGCGACGAAGCAAGCCGCCGTTATCTCCCGCGGATAGACGTACCACCAGAGCCCGATCTGCATCGGCAGGACGAGGAAGAGCACCAGGAAGACCGCGGCGCACGAGAGCACCAGGCCGGGCGCACCGATGCTCCAGGCGAGGCGGCGGCGCGGCAGCCCTTGCCAGCGGCCTTGCAACGCGCCCAGGGCCGCAGCTCCGATGGCCACGGCTCCGAGCAGGCGCAGGGCTCGGCCCGCGGCCCGCGCCTCGGCGGGATCGCGCAGGCTGCGGTACAAGAGCGACTCGATCTCCCCCAGCCGCTCGGCGTGCCAACCGATGGGCCCGAGCGGGGCCGCGAGCGGCTCCGGCCGCCACGCGAGCCACAGGCCCAGAAGGGCGACGCCGAGCACGAGCGGCGCCACGACCGGACGCCACCGGCGCGTTGCCGGGTACAGGAGCAAGGCGGCGGCGGCTACGGCGGCAAGCGCAAACGGGAAGCGGAAGACATGGGTGAAGAACAGGGCCACCAGGGCCGCGCCCAGGGCCAGGCTCCGGCCACGGCTCGGGCGATGGAGCGCGCGCAGGGCAAGACCCACCACCATGGCGAAGAGGCCAAGGGCGGCCATGAAGTTGATGAATCCCCAGCTCGTCAAGCCACACCAGACGAAGCCGAGGCCGGCCAGGCCGAGCAGGGGCGACTTGCGCATGCCGTGCGCCAGCACCGCCAGGCCCACGGGCAGGAGGGCGAGCATCAGCCCGGCGGCGATCTTGATGGCCGGCAGCGCCGGCATGACCAACATCAAGAGCGCCGCGAGCGCGTACATGGACACGTACGGCACGGCGAAGGGCTGGAGGACGAACTGCTCGCGGAAGTGCCACGCCGGATCCCAGTAGTGGCGGAAGACGGCGGCGCTGGCGGCGTGGAACGGCAGATCGGTCATCATCGGGTAGCGCGCGGCGCACAGCGGGCCGGCCACGACGTACGCGCCGATGCCGAGCGCCACGAGGCCCAGCGCCGTGCCGAGCGGCGCGCGGCGTGCGCGGCGCACCCACCGGGACGCGCTCGCGATCATTGCTCGCGCGCGAGCGCGCCCCGCAGCTTCTCCAGCACCATCGCCTGCTGGGCCTGGCCTGCGGCGAGCGCCTGGCTCAGCCATTGCTCGGCCTGCTGCCGGGTGCGCTCCGCGTAGCCCTCGTCGGCAATACCCTGCAGATTGATGAGCACGTTGCAGAACGCGCCCAGGGCGCACGCCTGCGCCACGAATCCGGCCACGGCGGCGTCGGACAGCGAGGCCGGGTTGCCGCGCTCCACGACCGCCCGACACAGCTCCAGGACGGGGAGCGTGCGCGCCAGGACGGACAGCGGGATCTCGGTCGCTCCCTGGTTGGCAACATCGACCGCGCGCCCCCGCGCCGCCTGCTCCTCGGCCGTGGCCTTGGGCAGGCGCATGGCCGCGAGCACGCGCTCGAATGCCTCGCTGTCGGCGTCGATGGCCGCCAGAAGCTCGCCGAGCAGCGCCTGCGCGCGGCCACCCACCTCCGCCATCTCGGGCCGCAGGGCTTCCGTTCCCTTCTTCTCGAAGGTCAGCGCCGCCACCATGGAGCAGAGTGCCGCCGCCAGCGCCCCGCTCAGCGCCGCGACCGAGCCGCCGCCAGGCGCGGGGGAGCTCGAGGCGAGCTCGGCCGCGAAGTCGTGGCAGCTCATGCTTGCGAGCTTGCCGGACCGCTCGAACTGGTACTCGATGATCTTCTTGTGTGGCTCGAAGCGGGCCACGTCGCTGAGGCCGAGCGAGCGCACGGCCGCCGCGACGATTTCCTTCTCGCTCACCCCCGTGGTGCAGCCCTGCTTCTTCAAGTAGTACGTCCCGGCCTGCACGATGGCGGCCTTGGGGACCAGGCCCACGATCTCCGAGCCGGTCACGCGCGCGCCTCGCTCGGCGGCGAGCTTGGTCACGGCGTCGAAGACCACGTGCATCGGGGTGACCTCGTAGTCGGTCAGGTTCATCGTGACCTGGGCGCAGCCGTACTCGGCGATGAACCAGCCCGTGGCCTTGCACTCCTTGAACAGGCCGGGCTGGCGCAGGGGCTCGCCGTCCGGCCCCAGCACGCGCTCGCCCCGCTCGTCGCGCTTGAACCGGCCGCGCTCGCGGATGCACAGGCCGATGTCGCGCGCGATGGCCTTGCTCCGTCGCGCCCGCGCGGGCGTGGAAGGCCGCGGGACCGTAGTCGGGCCGCCACTCCGGACGCTTGAGCTTCTCCGCCAGGGCCTCGTACTCGCCCGCGCGAATGTCGGGCAGGCTGCGGCGCTCGGGCCGGGTGGCGGCGTGCTCGTAGAGGTACACGGGGATGCCGAGCTCCGCGCCGACGCGCTGGCCGAGCGCATGGGCGAGCGCGACGCACTCCTCCATGGTCACACCCGAGACGGGGACGAACGGGCAGACGTCCGTAGCGCCCTGCCGCGCGTGCTCGCCGCGGTGCTGGCGCATGTCGATGAGCTCGGCGGCGGTGCGGATGGCGCGCAAGGCGGCCTCGAGCACGCCCTCGGGACCGCCCACGAAGGTGACCACCGTGCGGTTCGTCGCCGCCCCGGGATCGACGTCAAGCAACTTCACCCCCTCGACGCCGGCGATGGCGGCCGCGATCTTGTCGATCGTCTCACGCGAACGCCCCTCGGAGAAGTTGGGCACGCACTCGACCAGCTTGGGCATGTGGCACCTCCTCTTGGCCGGCTAGCGCACGTACAGGCTGACCGAACCGTAGGTCGTGGCGTACCCGTTCACGGCATTTCCGTGCCAGCGACGACGGCTCGCCGAGTCGGCCGCGATCGCGGCTTTCGTCCTCGGCCCGGGTCCTCGCGTACAGGAGTACGCTGCGGCCCGGGCCTCCGGGCGCGCTCATGCGCGCAGCCCTCGTCTCCGCGACCCCGCTCGAGCAGCTCGGAGCCGCCGCCAAGGCGACCGCCAGCAGGACCATGCCGGGCCAGGCCGATCGAAATGCGCTCATCGGAGCCTCCTGTGGCGGCACGTCTTGGGGTAGGTGCCGCGATCGCCAGAAGATACGCTTGGCGCGGCCGCGTTGCCAAGGGTGGATCCCCAAGAAACTCGGTGTGCGCCCGGGGTGGCGGACGAGGCGACCGGACCGCGAGCATCATTCCGGGCCGACCTCCGTGCAGCCGCCGCCACGCCGAGCGCCGCGCGAGCGGGCCGCCTGACGGGGTCGCTCAGCCCTTCTTGGCCAGGATGGCCTCGATCTCCGCGAGCGCGCGGTCCATCAGTCGCGCGGCGGCCGCGATGGCGTCGGGGCGGGTGAGATCCACGCCTGCGGCCCGCAGCAGCTCGAGCGGCGGCTTGGAGCTGCCGGCGCGCAGCATGGCGAGGTACGCTTCGCGGGCTTCGGCCCCGCCGCTCGCCACCCGCTCGGCCAGGTCGAGCGACGCCGCCAGGCCGGTGGCGTAGGCGTAGACGTAGTACTTGTAGAAGAAGTGGGGGATGTACGCCCATTCGACCGCGTCGTTCGGGCCGAGCGTGAGGTCGCCGCCGTAGTAGGCGCGGACGAGCTCGCCGTAGGTCCGATCGAGCAGCTCGGCGGTAACGGGCGTGCCGGCCTCCGCCGCGCTGTGGACCGCCAGCTCGAACTCGGCGAACATGGCCTGGCGAAAGAGCGTGGTGCGCACCGTCTCCACCAGGCGATTGAGCAGGTAGAGCCGCTCCTCGTCGCTGCGGGCGCGTCGCAGCAGGTGATCGGAGAGAAGCTTCTCGTTCAGCGTCGAGGCGACCTCGGCGAGGAAGGGAGAGTAGTTGGCGGTGACGTACGGCTGGCTGGACATCGAGAGGTGGTAGTGCAACGCGTGGCCGTACTCGTGCGACAGGGTCGAGAGGTCGTCGACCTCATCGAGGTAGTTGGTCTTGACGAACGGATGGATGCCGTAGACGGCGATGCAGAACGCCCCGCTGTCCTTGAACACGTTGAAGCGGATCTGGCCGGCCAGCGCCGCGGCAAAGGCGTGCTCGCGGCCGCGCAGCGCGCCCAGCAGGCCCTCGACGGCCGCGCGGCGCACCGCACGCTGCTCCGAGCCGCGGTACCTGCCGTAGCTTGACAGCGTGAGCTGCACCTTCTTGCCCTCTTCATCCTTGATCGGGGGCAGGGTCAAGTCGGTGCGCATCGCCTTGAAGATCTTCTCGAAGTCGGAGGGCAGCTCGTTGAGATCGATCTCCGCCCAGAGGTTGTCGCCCGCCAGCGACAGCACCCGCTCGGCCTCGACGCCGAGCACCCGCGCCCGGCGCCGCCGCAGCTCGTCGAGGTAGGGCCGGTACTCGCCCAGGCCGGGCTCGGCTCGATAGGCCCTCTTCATGGCTGCATCATCCAGCCCCAGCACGTGCCGGCGGATGAAGGCGGCCTGGCCCATGAGCGCGTTCATCGCCGCCAGGCTCCGCTCGAACATGGCCTGCAGCGGGGCCGAGCTCTGGTCGGTGTCCTGCCGCAGGTTGGCGTACAGAGTGAGCTTGTTGGTGAGCAAGCGGGCCTCGAAGTACAGCTTCAGGCAGCCGCGCAGGCGCTTGGCGTCGCCGAGCTTGCCCTCGAAGGCACCGAGCTCGGCACGCAGGCGCGCGGCGTCGCCGAGCGCCTGCTCGAAGGCGGCGTCGTCGGCGAACACCGGCGCGAGCTGCCACTTGAAGGCGTCCGGGATGGCGGCGCGCGCCATGTTGGCGTCGGGCAGCGCGGGTTTCCGGACGGCGGCTGGGGCCCCGCTCGCGGGCGGCGCCATGGCCACCGACGCAGCCGCGCTCGGCCGGGGCGGCGGCTGGCGGTGGTCGTGCTCCGGCGCGCAGCCGGCGGCGGCCAGGGCGAGCACGAACATCAGGACAGAGGCGGCCTGGGACGCGGCGGCGAGGTACTTGCTGTGCACGACGGCTCTCCTTGCTCGCATGCGTTCAGGAGCTCGACCCGAGCGTGTAGACCACCCCGTCCGTCGCCGCCACCGCGCCGCGTCCGGCCGCATGGTCCGGCCACGGCCCCCACGCGCGCGGGTCGCCCTCGTC
>JACQWT010000294.1:0-20821 GCA_016209145.1 Deltaproteobacteria bacterium
CGCTTCCGTGTCCACGAGGAGATCTCGCGCCTCTTCGAGGTCGCGCGCCGGGCGCCGGCGCGCCGGCTGTGCGCGTAGCCCGTGACGAGGCGAAACTCGGCCGCCCGGCCCACGACGGCGTCGAAGGCGATGTTCTCGTCGGGCGACAGCGCCCGGAGCGCGATCTCGAAGAGGCGCGAGATCTCCTCGTGGACACGGAAGCGCACCACGCGCAGCGCGGCTGACTCGAGGAGGAGCTGAAGCTCGGCCACGGCGTCTACCTCGGCTCCACGGGCTGGGGCGGTGCGGGCTGGGGCACGGGCGGCGGGGCGCTGCGGTTCTCGGCCCGTAGCCGCTCTGCCATCTGCTGCTGCTTGGCCTCGACCGCTGCGATGTGCCGTCCCCAGATCGCCGACGGCCCGGTGTAGCTCGTCGCCCAGGTGTCGCCCGAAACCAGCGTGTAGCGGCCGACGCGCTGCACCCAGCGCGTGACCCACCAGGAGTCGACGCGCTGGCGCCAGACCTGGCGCACGCGCACTTTGCACTCGTCGATGGTCATGCGCATCATGGCGATGGTCTGGTGCGGCATGAGATCGGTGAAGCCGCCGGCGGACACGAGGGTGGGGCCGAGCAGGTAGATGTAGCCGATGCCGAGCTGGCCGTCGCCGAACAGCTCGTCCACGTTCTGGATGTATGCCTGGGCCGCGGCCTGCACGCCCGCCTCGGCCCCCTCCTGCGCCCCTTCGACGGCCAAAGCCCTGGCCCCCTGGCTCGCCGCCACCCGCGCGGCCAACTGCACGGCGCGCTGGATCGCGGCGCGCAGTACGCGCTTGACTCCCTCCATTGCCGCCCGTGACAAGAGCTGCCAGGCCATGCCGCCCCGCATCCTCCCGGATGGCGGCCCGGGCGTCAACCGCGCCGCGGCGCTACTGCCCGGCCTGGTCGACGAGGCGGCCCTCGATCGCCGGCGCGATCGTGCCGAGCCCCTTGATGTGCTCGATCAGCACCTCGGCCATCTTGTCGCGCACGACTCCCGCGGCGCCCTTGAGCATGCCGTAGCCGTCGCCGCCGGCGTGGATGAAGTCGCTCGTCGCCATGGTGTAGGACTGCTCGTTCGGTGCGATGGGCGTGCCGTCGCTCAAGGCCACGGCCACGACGCGGCTCTTGGCCGGCTTGCTCGAGTCGAAGGTCACCTTGATGCCGGAAACCTGCCCGAACCACCCGGCCGGCGCGGGCAGGGCCTCGACGCTGTGCTCCAGCATAGCCCAGAGCTGCGAGCCGGTCACGGTGCGGGTCACGGTGTCGTTGCCGAAGGGCAGCACGGCGTAGGCATCGCCGAACTTATCCACCTAGACCTACATCTGCGGCGCGGTCGCCTTCTCGAACAGACCGAACAGATGCTCGATCCGTTGGCGGTCGTTGGCGAACGGCTGCGGCCGATAGCAGCGCTCGACGGCCCGATCCAGCCTGGCGTGCGCCCTGGCCAACGCCGCGGGCATCGCGACTGGGTCGTAGAGGTCGGCAAGGCTCGTCGCGGGGAACTGCTTTCGCGCCGCGAGCACTTCTCGGGCCGCAGCCTCCACGGCCTGCCGCTGCTTCGGCGTCGGGTCGGCGGGCCAGACGAAGTTGTTGTAGACGATCTGGCTCGAGTACTGGTAGTCGATCTCCATCCGCCCGCCGACCTGCCGCATCCAGGCATTGTGCATGGCCGACGAGATGACGCCGAAGTCGTAGTGCGACGCGCCCGGGACGATGAGCGCGCTGCCGCTGGCGATCACGTCGGGCTTCAGGAACCCGATGGGGATGTAGCGGCGCGTCTCGGACGAGACCTTCGGGATGAGCAGGTACGTCGTCGATGGCTGGCGGATCTCGCCGAACAGCATGGGCGTTGCCGCGAGCTTGCGCGTCTGCGCCCGACCCGAGGCCAGGCGGAAGCGGCGCACGCCATCGATGCGCGCACGCAGGCGCGGGCTCTCGCGCAGAAGCGATGGCGCCGCGCCCGCCAGCCAGAGGCACCAGCGCACGACTCCGTTGATGTACTCGTTGCCGCCGTACAGTCGCCGCACGTAGGGCTTGAGCGCCGGGCACTCGGCGAGAAGCAGGCGGCGCTCCTCCTCCCCGATGATCAGCCCTTCCTCGTCGCCAGCATCCCTCGGCTTGTCGATCATCATGCTGCCGTAGCTGATCTCCGGCGCCCCGCTGACTTGTCTCGTCCGCTTGGTCACGAGAACGTCGGAGGCATCCGCCAGGTACGGGTTGATGTTCTTCGCGCGAAGCGCGTGCGGCTCGCTCTTCGGCGTGTCGTACTCGAACAGCGTCTTGTTGTTGGCGTCGAACGCGCCAAAGCCGATGATGACCACGTGCACGTGTGCTCTTCCTCGCGCCTCGCTCTGCCACGCGAACATCGTGTGCGCGAAGTGGATCTTCAGCTTGTAGGCGAAGAGCCTGGCCCACAGCACGCCCACCTGCTCGCCCTGTGAGATCGAGTTGGTCGAGACGAAGCCGACGCGGATCCTCGTGCCCTGGATGTACGCGGCGGCCTTCCGGTACCAGCAAGTCACGTAGTCGAGGACGCCGGCGCCCTGTCCCCAGATCAGGGCGAGATCCTCCTTCTGCGCGTCGGTCTGCTCCTTCTTGCCGACGAAGGGCGGGTTGCCGAGCACGTAGCTGCACTTGCCCGGATCCAGAATCGTCGTCCAGTCGAGGCGAAGCGCATTCCCGCAGATGATCGTCGGTGACTTTCTGAGCGGCAGGCGCACGAAGTACCTGCCGAAGACCTCGGCGACGCGGAGGTTCATCTGGTGATCCATGAGCCACATGGCGACCTCGGCGATGCGCGCGGGCCACTGCTCGATCTCGATGCCGAAGAACTGGTCGACGTCGACCCGGGCGAGGAGCGCGATGTCCGTGCTCTGCTGCCCGTGATCGAGCGCCTGCAAGATGTCCAGCTCCAGCAGCCGAAGCTCGCGGTAGGAGATGACGAGGAAGTTCCCGCAGCCGCAGGCCGGATCCATCAGCCGGAGCCGGGAGAGCCTCTCGTGCAGGTCCTTCAGCCGCCGGCGGTCGCCGTGCGCGCGCTCGAAGTCTGCCCGCAGCTCGTCGAGGAAGAGGGAGCGGACGACCTTCAGGATGTTGCGCTCGGAAGTGTAGTGAGCGCCGATCCGGCGGCGCTCCTTCTCGTCCAGCACCGACTGAAACAGCGCCCCGAAGATCGCCGGCGAGATGGCCGACCAATCGAACCGCGCGCAGCGGTGCAAGGCGTCCTTCGTCCCCCGATCGAAGTGGGCGATCCGCAGCCGCTCCTTGAACAGCTCACCGTTGACGTATGGCAAGCCCCGGAGATCGTCGGGCACGTTGGGCGAGCGCTCCACTTCCGGGGTGTCGAGCAGCTCGAAGATCTGCACGAGGTGCAGGCCGACGTCGGATCCGTCCTCGCGCGCGTGGTTCTGCAGGTACAGGGAGAAGGCGTCGCGTGGATCGAAGATGCCGGTCTTCTCCGCGAACAAGCAGAACAAGAGCCGGACCAGCAGCCGCTCCAGGTCGTGCCCCACGTAGCCCAAGCGCTCCAGGGCGTCCCGCAGCGCCCCCAGGCGCTCCGCCGCCTCGATGTTGATCGGCGCCTGGTCGGCGAATGGATGCCGCTGGTAGCCGGGGATGAAGCCGAACGCGTGGATGTGCTTGTGCAGGTCGCCGAGCGGGAACTCCAGCGTCGGCGGCGCGTCCGAATCCTGCGCGGGCTCCAGGTCGTGCAGCGCGATTCGCTCGAAGTCCGAGACGATGACGTACCGCGGAGCCTCGTCGACACGGCCGGAGTCGATGAGGCCACGGATGTACGCCATCGCCTGCGCGTTCGCTTGCGAGAGATCCTTCCCGCGCGACTTGTGCTCGACGATGAGCGTGCCGGGCCAGAAGAGATCGATGTGGCCCCACTCGCCCGAGAGCTTCTTGACCGGCTCCTCGAAGGCGGCGACATTGCGCCGGCGCAGCCCGAAGACGGCGAAGAACTCATCCCAGAACGTCTTCGCCTCGGCTTGCTCCCGCTTCTCGTCCCTCCATTCCCTCGCGAAGGCGATGGCGTTGGCGCGGATCTCGTTCCAGGACAGGCGCATGACCCCGAGAATGCCCATGCCAAAGGGCATCCGCAAGCCAAGACGGCCTTCCGCTCCGGTAGGGTGGGTGCTGCTCACGGTTCTCCGGCTCATACCCGGGTTCATCGACCCAAGCCCTGCCCCAGTTGCCACAATTCGTTCGCCCGCGTCGCGAGGGCCCTGGCGACCCAGGTCGCCTGGCCGCAGACTTCGCCGCCCGGGCGCCATGGCGCTAGGATATCGAGGCCACCCATGGCGCCCCACCCGCTGCTCGCACTGCGGCCGGACAGCCCGGTCGGCCTGGTCTTCTCCGGCGGTGGAGCGCGCGGGGCCTACCAGATCGGGGTGTGGAAGGTGCTGCGCGAGCATGGGCTGGGTGGCGATCCCCAGGTCGTGAGCGGGACCTCCTCGGGGGCAATCAACGCCATCCTCATCGCCGCCGGCCTTTCGCCGGACGACATGCTCGGCTTCTGGCTCGATCTCGCCCGCGACCCGCCGGTCGTGGGCAACGAGGCGTTGTTCGCCTCGCTCGCGCGGGGGCTGCGCCGGCTGCTCCTGCGCGAGCCCCTGCGGCCCCTGGGCCGGCGCGGCCGGGAGCTCCGGCTACTGGGCAAGCTCTTGCGCTCCCACCGGCTGTGGGACGCCGCGGGGCGGCACGCGGCCCTGCTCGCCTACCTCGTGACCGCGCGCTTCGATGTTCTGAGCGAGCTGCTCGACCAGGTGAGCACTACGCATCTGTTCGACACCCGCCCGATGCGCGAGCGCCTGTGCCGGGCCATCGGCGGCGAGACGCTGCGTTCGGGCCGCGTACGGCTCGCCATCAACGCCATGGACGTGCAGACCGGCCGGGTGGTGCGGCTGGTCAACTGCCCGCCCAGCAAGCGCTCGGGTGCCTCCGCCGCCCACTATCACTACCACGAGGCCATCAGCGTCGACATGGTGCTGGCGAGCGCATCGATCCCGCTGCTCTTCAACCCCGTGCGCGTGGACGGCGCTCTGCTCTGGGACGGCGGCCTGCTCGTGAACACGCCGCTTGCCCCGGCCGTGGCGCTCGGCGCCCGGAGGATCGTGCCGGTGTTGGCCACCGCCGGCGGCAGGGGCACGCCGGCGGAGCTCGACTGCCTCGGCGCGGCCGTCGAGCGTCTCGTCGATGCCTTCCTGGAGAACGCCTACAACGTGGATCGCAAGATGCTGCTCGACCGCAACGTGCTCGCCCGGGGCGGAGCCGATCCCGAGCTGCGCGTGGTGGAGCTGTTCCAGGCCGTGCGTCCCGACACGAGCCGCACCTTCAACGCCGGCTCGTACCTGTACTTCGAGCGCGAGGCCATGCTCCGCATGTTCGAGGCGGGCGAGCGCGCCGGGCGGCTCTGGCTCGAGCGCGGGCCGTTGCGCGACGAGCGGGAGCGCGGGTAGCCGTGTGCGATCGCGCGCACGAGGGCGAGCCCTGGTGGCAGGGCGCGGTCTTCTACCAGATCTACCCGCGCTCGTTTCAGGACTCGAACGGCGACGGCATCGGCGATCTGCCGGGCATCCTGCGGCGCCTCGACCACGTTGCCTCGCTGGGCGTTGACGCCATCTGGCTCTCGCCCATCTGCGCGTCGCCGCAGCGGGATTTCGGCTACGACGTGAGCGACTACACGGCGATCGATCCGTGCTTTGGCACGATGGACGACTTCCTGGCCCTGCTCCGGGCCGCGCACGACCGCGGGCTGAAGCTCGTGCTCGATCTCGTCCTGAACCACACCTCCGCCGAGCACCCGTGGTTCAAGCAGTCGCGCGCGTCCCGTACCGGCCCGCACGCAGACTGGTACATCTGGGCCGACGGGCGGCCGGACCGCCCGCCCAACAACTGGCTCTCCTACTTCGGCGGCAGCGCCTGGGAATGGGAGCCGGCCCGCGGCCAGTACTTCCTGCACTCATTCCTCCGAGAGCAGCCGGACCTCGACTGGCGCTGTGTCGCGGTCAAGCGCGCGCTGTTCGATGCCGCCCGCTTCTGGCTCGATCTCGGGGTGGACGGCTTCCGGCTCGACGTCGTCAACTTCCTGTTCAAGGACGCGCGTCTGCGCGACGAACCTGGGCGTTCCGACCCGCCTTCGCCCATGGCTCATCGCAACTACCACAGCGTGTTCCGCCGCGATCGGCCCGAGGCCCTGCTGCTCGTGGAGGAGCTGCGCGAGCTCGTGGACGCGTACCCGGGGCGCGTGCTGGTGGGCGAGGTGTCGAGCGATCGGGGGGTGGCGCAGTACCTCGAGTACAGCAAGCCGGGACGGCTGCACCTCGTGTTCGACTTCGCCCTGAAGAACACGCCGCGCTACGACGTGCGGGCCTTCTACGAGGGGGTCAGCCGCTGCGAGGAGGCATTTGGCGATCTCGCCTGGCCCTGCCACGTGCTCGGCAACCACGACACGCCCCGGATCGCCACGCGCTTCGGCGGCCCGTCCGGCTCGCGCGGGCGTGCCCGCGTGCTCGCGGCCATGCTGCTCACCTTGCGCGGCACGCCGTTTCTCTACTACGGGGACGAGATCGGCATGCCCCAGGCAAGCCTGCCGTTCGAGCTCCTGCGTGATCCCAAGGGCCTCGCCTTCTGGCCGCACGATCCGGGGCGCGACGGGTGCCGGACTCCCATGTGCTGGGACGCGACGCGGCATGCCGGCTTCTCCGAGGCGGAGCCGTGGCTTCCGGTCGCCGTGGATGGCGGCGCCGCCTGCGTTGCGGCACAGGAGCGGGACCCCGGCTCGCTGCTTTGCTTCTGCCGCCGCCTCATCGCCCTGCGCCGGGCCTCGCCGGCCCTGCGCCGAGGCGCGTTTCGCTGGCTGCTCGCCGATCCGACGGCCGTGCTGGCCTACGAGCGCCGCCACGGCGCCGAGCGCCAGGCCGTGGTGCTCAACTTCTGCGACGGCGCGGCGCGGCTCGATCTGGCGGCCCTCCTGCCCGCGGCGAGCTGCCGCGTGGTGCTGGGCTCGGATCGGGCGCCGGGCGAGCTTCTGGGGGGCGAGGTCGTGCTTGGGCCGCACGAGGTACTGATCGCTGAGCCGGCTGTCGAGCCCCGGGGCAGCACGCCTCTTGGCAACATGCCCGCCAGCGTGATAGGGAGCAAGGATTGCCCTTTGGGGCTTGCGGGCTGAGCCCCCTTCGTCACGACATGTCTCGCCAACGCGCGGCCGTGAGGCCTTGATGCAGTCGAGCCTGTTCTGGATAGGCGCCTTCATCGCCATCGCCCTGGTCTTCGACTTCCTCAACGGCTTCCACGACGCCTCCAACATCGTCGCAACGATGATCGCCTCGCGGGCCATGAGCCCCGTGCAGGCGCTGGTCATCTGCTCGGTCTGCGAGCTGGTCGGGCCCTTCGTGTTCGGCGTGGCCGTGGCCACGACCATCGGTCACGAGGTGGTGGCCGGCGCCGTCATCTCCAACAGCCTGATCCTGGCGGCCTTGCTCTCGGCCATCGTCTGGAACGTGGTCACCTGGTACATCGGGATCCCATCGAGCTCCTCGCACGCCTTGGTCGGCGGCTTGGCCGGCAGTGCCTTCATGACGAAGCTCGGGCTCCAGCTCGACCAGGGCGCGTTGCAGTCGATGGCGGACCTCGCGGCCACGGTCCTGGTGATCCGTCCCGGCGGCTTCGTCAAGGTGCTCTTGTCGCTCTTGATCTCGCCGCCGCTCGGCTTCCTCGCGGGCTACGTCGTGATCAAGCTGACCTACTTCTTCGGCCGGCTGGCCTCCCCGCGGATCAACTGGTTCTTCAAGCGGGGTCAGCTCGTGACCTCGGTCGCCCTGGCGCTCTCGCACGGGGCGAACGACGCGCAGAAGACCATGGGCGTCATCGCCATGGCGCTGTTCGCCGGGGGTTTCACCCAGCACTTCGCCGTGCCCTGGTGGGTCATCGCCCTGTGCGCCGCGGCCATCTCCGCCGGCACGGCTTCCGGGGGCTGGCGCCTGATCAAGACCATCGGAGGCAAGTTCTACAAGATACGGCCGGTCCACGGTTTCGCGACCCAGGTCTCGGCCGGCTTGCTCATCATCGGCGCCTCTCTGGTAGGCGGGCCGGTGAGCACGACCCACGTGGTGTCGAGCGCGGTGATGGGAGCCGGCAGCGGCGAGCGGCTTTCCAAGGTGCGCTGGGGCGTGGGCAAGCAGATCGTGGTGGCCTGGATCATCACGATTCCCGTCACTGCCGTACTGGCCGCCATCTTTCGGCTGATCATTCGGAGCACGTCATGGGCTGGTTGAAGCAACTGCTCGCGGGCAAGGACAAGCTGTTCGTGGACCTGCTGGTCCAGCAGGCGCGCATCGGCGTCCAGGGAATCGAGGCGCTCAAGTGCTACATGGCCACCGGCAAGGCGGAGGAGGCGGAGAAGGTCAGCAAGGCCGAGAAGGAGGCCGACGAGGTGCGGCGCATCCTGGTGGACGAGATCAACCGCTCCTTCGTCACGCCCTTCGACCGCGAGGACATGTACCGGCTCTCGCGCGCCATCGACGACGTGATCGACTATGCCAACACCACCGTCCAGGAGATGCACATCCTCAGGGTCGAGCCCTGCGAGCCGCTGCTCAAGCTGACCGAGCTGCTGCTCCTGGCGGCGCAGGAGATCCTCCTCGCGACCGAGCGCATCCAGGACCATCCCAACGTCGCGAACGACCACGCCCGGCGGGTCAAGAAGGCGGAGAACAACATCGAGACGACCTACCGCCAGGCGGTGGCTGCCCTCTTCGAGAAGGCCAAGAGCGTCGAGGACGTGGTGGGAATGCTCAAGCTGCGGGAGATCTGCCGCCATCTCGCCAACGCCGGCGACCGCGCCGACGAGGCGGCCAACATCATCGCCGACATCGTGGTGAAGCTCACGTAGGCATGCTCTCGGCAGCGCGGCCCGCCCGTGCTACATCAGCTACGAGGTCGCAAGCCAAGCGGCCGAGGAGCACGAGGCATGACCTGGGAAGATCGGATCACTGTGGACCCCGCAATCCTCACCGGGAAGCCCGTCGTCAGGGGTACGCGCCTTGCGGTTGAGTTCATCGTCGGGCTGCTGGCCGATGGCTGGAACGAGGCCGAGATCCTCCGCAACTACCCGGGAATCACTCGCCAAGACGTTCTCGCGTGCCTGGCGTACGCCCACGAGCGGCTGAAGGGGGAGCGAGTGTACCCCCTCAGCGCGTGAAGGGAAGCACGTTGCGGGTCCTGGCGAACGAGAACGTGGCCGGCGACGTGATCGAGGAGCTTCGGGCGCGCGGGCACGACGTGGCATGGATCCGGGTCGACGCGCCAGGGGCGCGGGACGACGCGATCCTGGCGCGTGCCGTGGCCGAGCGGCGGCTGCTCGTCACGTTCGACAAGGACTTCGGCGAGCTGGTGTTCGCCAGAGGTGCGGCTGCATCGTGCGGCCTTGTGCTGTTTCGGCTCTCTGCGCTATCGGCGTCAGAGCTCGCTTCACGAGTCTCGGACGTGCTGGAGAGCAGGTCGGATTGGAGCGGCTGCTTCAGTGTGGTCGAGCCGCATCGAGTTCGGATGCTTCCGCTGCCGTGACGGTCTCCCAGACAGGCTCCGCAACGGCATCCCCACCGTTGCCGAGCCGGGCGCCAACACCGGGGCCAGAGCGCGGGCGCGGCGGTCGGCGGTCGTAGCTTCTCAAGAAGTGGTGGCGCTCGGCGGTGGGGATCTGGAACGACAAGCAGCTTGCCGTGTCCCGTTTGCCCGGAGAAAATCAAACAGGAAGGCGAGAAGACGGGAAGGATCTCAGTTCAGCCGTCCGGAGTTCTTCCCGCCTTCCCGTCTTCCTGTTGATCTTGTTCGTGATCCTAGCCGGTCGGTGTTCTGGGCACGCGAAAGGCCGTCACGGGTTGTTCCGGGGATGTCCGACAGGATCTGCCACCAGTTTCTGAGAAGTTACCGGCGGTCCCCACAACGCCGCGTACTGACACGGGAATCGGCCGTCCGGTGGCCCGCGGACGGCATGATGCTTGCAAAGCGCGCGCGCGCGCGCGCGCGCGCGTCATTCTCCACGCATGAACTGGGGAACAGCAAGCCGTCCAGGGAATTGGCCGCAGGCGCCGTGGCCGCTCTTCGAGCATGCTGCGAGAGTGGCGGTTGTCGTTGCGTTCGCGTTGCGCGGCGTGGCCTGCCGATCACTGCCGGCCCCTGTGGACAAGGACGCCGTGATTGGACCCGACCAGAAGGCAGTCGCGTTGTCGGATCCCGCCCTGCAACGCGTGATCGGCAACTGCATTGACAGGCTGAACTACCTCCGCGACGAAGCGAGCGCTCTCGTGCACTATCCGGACTACGCGGCGGCCACCGGCTTGGGAGTCTCGGGCGTCGGTGTGATCGTGACGACGTTCAACGAGATGAAAGACGACCCTACGACGCTCGCGCGCGTTGCTGGCGTAGTCACCGCGACCGTTGGCTCCGTCATTGCCGGGGTCGCCCAGCTCGCCGACCCGCCCACTGAAACCCTGTTGCGCCACGAGCGTGCCAGGGCCAACTACAATGCTGGCATGGCCGCCATTGCCCGAGCGAGTACTGCTCGTCAGGGGGGCGTGGTGACCGCGAGCGCCACACCGCTCTACTACAAGCGCGCGATGGACTACATGGAGGCTTGCGCCAGCTCGGATTTGCCCGCCGCCGTGCCCAACGACAACGTGGAAATGTTCCAGCTTCAAGAGCTGCGCAAGAACGAAGAGGCGGCGGCCCGACAAATCCTCCCGCCGCATAATACCCCGGCGGTCGCGCCCCCCCAATCGCCGTCCCCGCCGCCCGCTGAGCCCGTTGACTGAGGGTTCCGTCGACCGCTGACGGCGCGAGTCGGAAAGCCGGGCTGCTTGCTGGCAGCGCGCTAGCGCGCGCCGCTTCGGCCGCCGCGCGGTAGCGCGAGCCTGAACGGGTGCATCCCGCTCCAACCCGCAGTACGCTCGCCCCTCATGGCAGGCGAGAAGCAAACAGTCATCCGGCTGGAGCGCTACGCGGCCGACGCCAAGCAGCTCGTGGCCGGCGCCCAGGCCCTGGCCGACGAGCGGGGGCATGCCGAGGTGGCGCCAATCCACGTCCTGGCGCGCGCCGTGGAGCGCAGCCCCGGCGTGCTCGCCGTCCTGCGGAGCGCGGGAGCCGACCCGGAGCAAGTGGCGGAGCTGTGCGAGAAGGCCCTGGAGCGGCTGCCGAAGAGCGGCGACGGCGTGGCCTACGTGGGCCCGCGGCTGATGGACTTGCTCGATCGGGCCGAGCGCGAGGCCAAGCGCGACCACGGCGAGGTGGTCGAGGTGGCGCACCTGCTGCACGCGCTGGCCCAGGAGATCCGCGGCGGCGTGGGCGACATCCTGTCGCAGTACGGCATCGGACCGGGTGGCTTTCGCGAGCACATCGCCGCCATGGACAGAGCGCCCAAGGGCCTGACCGGAGCGGCGGGAAAGCCGCCGGCCGGCGCCGGGGAGTTTACCGTCGATCTCGTGGCCCAGGCCCGCAGTGGTTGTTTCGATCCGGTGGTCGGGCGTGACGCGGAGGTGCGGCGCCTGTTGCAGATCCTGGAGCGGCGCTTCAAGAACCATCCGCTCTTGGTGGGCGAGCCGGGCGTCGGCAAGACGTCGCTCATCCGGGCCCTGGCCGGGCGCCTCGCGGCCGGCGACGTACCGTCGAACCTCGCCGGCGCCCGCTTGCTCGGGCTCGACACGGGCGCCCTGGTCGCGGGCGCGCGGCTGCGCGGGGACGTGGAGCAGCGGTTCAAGGCGGTCGTGGACGGCCTGCGCGCCCCCGCCGACGCGGAGAGCATCCTCGTGGTCGAGGAGCTGCACGCCCTGTTCGGCCAGGGAGTGACGGGCGCCGGAGTGGGCGAGCTGCTCAAGCCTCTGCTCACGCGCGGCGAGATCCGCTTGCTCGGCTCGACCACGCCGGAGGGGCGGCACAAGATCGAGGAACGGGACCCCGAGGTGGTGCGGCGCTTCTCGGCTTGCCTCATCGAGGCCCCGGGAGCGGATCTGGCGCAGCAGATGCTCCGTGCCGTGGCGGCGCGCTACGAGGGCCACCACCGCGTGGGCATCGGCGAGGGCGCCATCCGTGCCGCGGTGGCCATGGCCAAGCGCTACGTGCCGGATCGCGCGCTGCCGGACTCGGCGGTCGACCTCCTGGACGAGACCGCTTCGCGCAAGCGGGTCGAGGTTGACGGCATGCCCGCCGACGCGGACGCCGCCCTGCGCCGGCTCGACTCGGTCAAGGCGCAGCTCGCCGTCCTGAGCGACGACGAGGATCGGCTGAGCGCCGAGACGCGCGCCCGGCTTCAAGCCGAGGCGGCCGAGCTCGAGCCCAAGGTCCAGAAGATGCGCGAGAGGCTGGCCTCGCGGCGCGGCGTGCTCGCCGCGGTGCAGGCCATCCGCAAGGAGCTGGGGCAGGCCGTCGCGGTCAAGGAGAGCGCACGCAAGGCTGGCGACGTCGCCAAGTTGGGGGAGCTGGAGCACGTCGCCATCCCCGAGATCGAGCGCCGCTTGCGGGCGGCCGAGGAGGCGGCGGTGCGAGAAGGGGTCGGCGTGACGGCCGCAGGGGGCGTGATCGGCGAGCACGACGTGGCCGCCACGGTGGGCGACTGGACCGGCATCCCGGTCGCCAAGCTGCTCGAAGGCGAGGCGGACAAGCTGCTGCGCATGGAGCAGCGGCTCGGCGAGCGCGTCATCGGCCAGCCGGAGGCCGTCACGGCCATCGCCCAGGCGGTGCGTCGCGGCCGGGTCGGCCTGCGCGATCCGGGCAAGCCCATCGGCTCGTTCCTGTTCCTCGGGCCGAGCGGCGTGGGCAAGACCCACCTCGCCAAGGCGCTGGCCGAGTTCCTCTTCGACGACGAGCAGGCCATGACCCGGCTCGACATGAGCGAGTTCATGGAGAAGCACATGGCCCAGCGGCTGATCGGCTCGCCGCCCGGCTACGCCGACAGCGAGCAGGGCGGACACCTGACCGAGGCCGTGCGGCGCCGCCCCTACAGCGTGCTCTTGTTCGACGAGGTGGAGAAGGCGCATTCCGACGTGTTCAACCTGCTCTTGCAGGTGCTGGACGACGGCCGGCTCACGGACGGCCGCGGACGCACCGCCGACTTCTCGAACACCGTGGTCATCATGACCTCGAACATCGGCTCCGGCCGCATCCTGGAGACCGATCCCCGCCTGTTCGAGACGGAGGAGGGCCGCGAGGCGCTGCGCGAGGTGCTGGAGGACGAGCTTGGCCGGTTCTTCCGGCCCGAGTTCCTGAACCGCATCGACGAGGTCGTGGTCTTCAAGGCTCTGAGCAAGCAGGATCTGCTGGGCATCGTGAACTTGCAGCTTGGCCGGCTCGGGCGCCTGCTGGGCGAGCGTGGGATCGAGCTCTCGGTCTCGGCAGCGGCCAAGGACCGGCTGATCGAGATGGGCTACGAGCCGGCCCTGGGCGCTCGGCCGCTCCTGCGCGCCATCTTGCGCGAGATCCAGACCCCGCTGGCCGAGGCCATCCTCAAGGGGGGAGAGCTCGCTTCGGGCGCGATCGCGGTCGATCTGGTCGAGGGGGAGCGCTTCGCCTTCCGGCGCGGGTAGGCGCGGCGCACCGGCCGGGCCGCGCGCCGCCGCCGCCGCCGGGCGTCTATTGCCAGAGCACGTCGACGCCCGGGTAGCGCGCGATCGTCTCGTCGCTGGTCAGCAAGAGCAGCCCATGCTGCTGCGCCTGGGCCACCAGGATGCGGTCCACCGGGTCACGGTGGATATCGGGCAGCCGGCTCGCGCGCAGGCATGCCTCGGCCGTGACCGGCAGCGGGGTCAGACCCCGACCGCGGCACAAGGTCCAGAACCAGTCCTCGACGCCGAGCGGGAGCTCCAGCCGGCCGCGTGCTACCTTGGCGCCGATCTCGTAGGCCGACAGGGGGCACACCCACCGCTGGCCCTGCGGCGTACGGCGGATTGCGGCAACCACGCCCTCCGGGAGCTTGTGGGCGCCCAGGGGCAGCCAGAGGAGCACGCACGTGTCGAGCAGGATCACCCGAGCTCTCCCCAGTCCGCCGGATCGAGCGGCGCTTCGATCGCCTCGTCCGTTCCGCGCGCCGCCAGCTCCGGGCTGACGCGGCACGGATCTGCCTCCGGGCCCTGGGATGCCTGGACAGGCACCAAGCGCACTACCGGCCTGCCGGCCTTGCAGATGTAGATCTCCTCCCCGGCCAGCGCTGCATTGACCAGGCTGCTGAGCTTGGCCTTTGCCGCCAGCATGTTCTCGGCCTTCATGACCAAAGGTTAGACCAACATTGGACCAAGTGCCAAGGGACGCGCGTCATCAACCCCTCTGGTGGCGGCCCCACTGGACATCTGCATTTCCTGCGCAACTGGCGGCTGGCTCGCGTCGATATGGTCGGCATGAGCGACAGAACCCCGATTTCCTCCCTGGTACGCCTGAGCCTGGTGCTGTGCGCCTGCGCCGGCGTGCCCGATCCCTCGGACGATCCCCTTGGCCAGCAGGTCTTCGACTGCCCGCGGGCAACCGCGCCTCAGGACGATGTGGGCGAGCCGCCGGCTCCGGTCTGGCCGACAGCCGTGCTGGCCGGCACGAATGACGGCCGGATTGCGCTCGTGGACGTGCAGGACGGCGCGGTGCTCGCCGTCGCGCCGGCGGGCGGGACGCTGCACGATCTCGCTTTCGATCCGTGGGGCGTCCGGGCGCTGGCGGTGGAAAGCGGCGAGGCTGCCGGCGGGCCCGGTGGCGGCTGCTCGGCGACCCTGGCGTGCCCGAGGCGCCGTTCGTCGCCGGCGCGCCGGCGTCCCTGTGGACGGAGCCGGACGATCGGGGCCTCTGGGTGCACGCGCTCGCGGTCGACGGCGCCTCACCGGCGCTCGAGGTTGCGACGGCCCTCGTGTCCGCGGCGGGGATCGAGTGGCGCGGCGTCCGCCCGCTCGGCCAGCCTGCGGCGGCGCGGCTCGTGGAGGGATGGCCCGGGGCGGGCCTGCTGTTGGCCGATATGGATGGCGGCGAGGTGGTGCTGCGCGCCGTCTCGGCGGCCGGTCCGTCCGATCCGGTTGCCGTGCCCGTCCCCGGGCCGGCGAGCGCGGTCGTGCAGGCGGTGAGCCTCTCGGGAGACGCCGGCTTGGCCGCCGCACGGGTTCTGGTGGCCGTGCTGCTCGCCGGGCCGAGCCGGCTGCTGGTCGTAGATCTGGCTTTGCCGCTCGCCGTGCGCGGCTGGGCCACGCTGGATCTCTCGGGCGAGGCCGCACAGGACGCAGTGCTGTTCTCGCGCCGGCTTGTGGCAGTGGCACAGGACCGGCTGCTCCTCGCCGCGGGCGCAGGCATCGAGGCCGTTCGCGCACGGCGCGTGCGCGGGAGGCTGCGCGTGGCGCGGGACGAGACCTTCGCGGGGGCCGGCTTGCGCGGGCCGGTAGTGCCGGTCGTCGTGGCGGGCGCGCCCACCGGGCCCGGCACGTTCCCGTGATTTCGGCACGTTGCGGCCGGCACGCGCCTCGCGGCGCGCGGCAGCATCCGTTCACGGGGCCTTGCGCAAGCGGGCAGCAGCGGCCCGCCGAGGCGGCCGTGCTCGCGGCTTTCATCCTCGCTTGCCACGGAATCGCCACGGATTTTCGACCGTCTCTCCTCGCCAGGTTCGCGCCGTCGGCATGCGCGCCTGGCAGGCTGCTCTCTGCACCCCGACGCGGCGCCCCGCGCGCGAACGAGGGTACCCGAAGTGACGCAAACAGGAGGACAAGCGATGAATCGGCTGGTTGCGATTGGGCTCATCTGGCTCGGATGCGCGGTGGCCTGGGTGATCCTGGGCTCCACGATCCTGGTGCGTACCGACGGGATCTCGTCGTCCCTGCGGGGCGAGGTCCACCAGCTCTGGGGTCCGCCGCTCGAGCAGGCGCCACCGCGCGCCTTCTTCCACGACGTCAAGACGGTGACGGACACGGTGACGACCAAGGACGCGAGCGGCGTCGAGCAGCAGGCCGAGCGCCAGCGCCGGGTGGACACGGAGGTGGACATCTCCCTCGACTCCACCTTGGTGCGCGCGTCGCTCGCGCTCGAGCAGCGGCGCAAAGGGCTGCTGTGGTTTCCGACCTATCAGGTCGACTTCCGGTCCCGCTACGGTTTCGTCAACGACTCCGGCCAGGTCCGAGACGTCGAGCTCGTGTTTCCCCTGGCCGGTGAGGATGCGCTCTACGACGGCTTCGGCGTCACCGACGGGGCGGGGCAACCGGTCCCGACCAGCATCAGCGGCGGGCTCGCGCGCTGGACCGCCCGCTTCGATCCCGGCGAACGCCGCGACTACGCCGTCGCGTACCGGTCCCGCGGTACGTCCCAGTGGCGCTACCGGCTGACCCAGGGCATGGGCCGCGCCACCAACGTCAACGTCGAGCTCGAGACGGACTTCACCGCGGTGGATTTCCCGCCGGGGACGCTCTCGCCCTCCGCGCACGGCAGCAAGGGTGGACGGTGGCACGGGGCCTGGCAGTTCTCGAGCCTGATCTCCTCCAAGCCCATCGGCGTCGACCTGCCCCAACTGCTCAATCCCGGGCCCCTCGCCTCGCGCATCACCTTCTTCGCGCCCGTGGGCCTGCTCTTCTTCTTCTTCGTCGTGGCGGTGTTCGCCACGGCTCAGCGACGGGACATCCACCCGCTGAACTTCTTCTTCTTCGGGTGTGCCTTCTTCGCCTTCCATCTGCTGTTTGCCTACCTGGTGGATCACCTCGAGATCGCCCCTTCTTTCGGCCTCGCGTCCGCGGTCTCCATTCTGCTGGTGGCCACCTACGCGCGCCTCTTCGTGGGCTGGCGCTTCGCGCTCGTCCAGATGGGGCTGTCTCAGCTCATCTACCTGGTGCTCTTCTCCTTCACCTTCTTCTGGGAGGGGTTCACCGGCCTGGCCATCACGATCGGGGCGGTCCTCACGCTGTTCGTGATGATGCAGCTCACTGGTCGCGTGAGCTGGCGGGCGGTGACGGCGCCGCCGCAGCCCGCCTGACGAACACGCTCGGCCCGCGAGCTCGTGGCCGAGGACGCCGCCCGTCGCCCAGGTGCGGAATGCGGTTGCTGCCAGCGCGCGCCGATCGGTACCCTGGACGGGTCTTGAGCCAGCCATGGCGAGGATCCTGGTAGTCGACGACGAGGCCCGCATTCGCGACGTGGTGCAGTACGCACTCGAGCGCGAGGGCTTCGAGGTGCTGCTCGCGGCCGACGGCCACGAGGCGCTGGCGAAGCTCCGCTCCCACGACGCCGATCTCGTCGTGCTCGACGTCCTGATGCCCGAGCTCGACGGGCTGAGCCTGTGCCGCCGGATCCGCGCCGAGGGCCCGCTGCCCATCATCTTCCTGTCCTCCCGCACCGAGGAGGTCGACCGCATCCTTGGCCTCGAGCTCGGCGGCGACGACTACGTGACCAAGCCCTTCAGCCCGCGCGAGCTCGCCATTCGCGTCAAGACGGTGCTGCGGCGCACCGGCGCCGGGAGCGCCGAGGTGCGGCGCGGAGCCGAGGCCCTCGTCGTGCACGGTCCCATCGAGATGGACCCCGGCCGGCACGAGGTGCGCGTGCGCGGCGACAAGGTCGAGCTGACGGTCACGGAGTTCGGCCTGCTCAGAGCGCTGCTCGATCGACCGGGCCTGGTGCTCACGCGCAGCCAGCTCATCGAGCGGGCACGCGGCGGAGACACGCACATCACCGAGCGGACCATCGACACCCACATCCGTCGCATCCGCGCCAAGCTCCGCCCGTTCGGGCTCGATCCCATCGAGACCGTGCACGGGCTGGGCTACAAGGCGAGCGAGCTCGTCGCACGATGATGGCTCTGCGGCGGCGCCGGCTCGTGGCGTGGCTGTTCCGCATCCGGACGCGGCTGCTGCTCGTCAACCTGCTCATCGCCGCCGTTCCGCTCGTCGGCATCGGCTTCGCCCGCTTCTACGAGCGCGAGATGCTCCGCCGCCTGGAGGACGACATGATCCACCAGGCCGAGGTCCTGCGGCACATGCTGCTGGCCGATCCGGCCGGGCTCAGGCTAGCCGAGCGGGGCCCCGTGCTCGCGTTCGACGCGCAGCACACCCGGCTGCGCATCCGGCTGCTCGCGAGCGCCCGCCGCCGAGCATCTGGGATCTGACCGACGTGGCCGGCCGCCGGCAGGCCAAGCCCGCACCCGCGGGGCCGCCCGCGCGGGTGGATGTTTCCGGCCGGGACGAGGTCCAGCGGGCGCTCGCCGGGCGCTATGGTGCGGCGACGCGGTTCTGGGAGAACCGCGACACCCTGTACCTGTTCAGCGCGCTGCCCATCGTGCGGGGCGGCGAGGTCCAGGGCGTGGTGTACGCGACGCGCTCCACCAACTCCGTCCGGGCGGCCATGTACCGGCTGCGCGCGACCCTCGTCCAGGTGCTGCTGGGCGCGCTGGCGGCCACCGTGGTGCTGTCGCTGTTCCTGGCCGGCACGATCTCGCGACCGCTCTCGCGGCTGACGCGTGTGGCCGAGCGCATCAGCCAGGGCGACCGCCGGGCGCGGCTCAAGCTGCAGCGACGCGACGAGATCGGCGATCTCGCCCGCTCCTTCGACGCCATGGCCCAGAAGCTCGACGATCGCGCGCGCTTCGTGGCCGAGCTCGCCGCGAACATCAGCCACGAGTTCAAGTCACCGCTAACCAGCATCCGGGGGGCAGCCGAGCTGCTCGTCGACGGCGCGGCGGACGAGCCCGCGGCGCGCCAGCGTTTCCTGGGCAACATCCTCGCCGACGCCCATCGCCTCGACCGCCTGGTCACGCGGCTGCTCGAGCTCTCGCGGGTGGAGGCCGACCCGGCGCCGTTCGAGATCCTGGACTACGAGGCGCTGATCCGCGAGGTGGCGGAGCGTGCGAGCGGCCGCGCGCCTGTGGAGGTCGACTGCCGCGCCCCGCGCACGCGCGTGCTCGGGCGCCGCGCCCACCTCGCCTCACTGCTCGCCAATCTCATCGAGAACGCCCAGCAGCACGCCCCGGACGGCACGGTGGTCGAGGTGCGGGTGACCGCGGGGCCAGGCCAGTGTGTTCGCGCGAGCGTCCACAACCAGGGCGCGCCCATCCGCGAGGCCCACCTGGCCCGCATCTGGGACCGCTTCTTCACGACCCGCGCTGCCCAGGGCGGCACCGGTCTCGGCCTGCCGATCGTCGCGGCGGTCGCGCAAGCGCACGGCGGCTCCGTCGGCGTCGTCAGCAGCGCCGAGCAGGGCACTACCTTCACCTTCGAGCTGCCGGTCGCCGGTTGACGGGCGGCGGTGCGCACCATCATCGACCGGCTCAAGCTCGTCCTGGGCGGCCAGTGCCTGAGCCACTCGCTGACGCCCGATGGCGAGGGCCAGGTGCCGTGCCTGATCATCGAGGGCCGCAAGACGGGCGGCGCGTGCGACTGCACCGGCAACGCGCGTCAGCCGGTCAGCCAAGAGCACCAGGGGGCAGTGGCGGTCGCTGTGGCCGACCCGGTGAATCCGGGCTGGGACTGCCTCTGCGAGATCCTCCAGCTCACCGGCGAGGAGCTCAAGGCTTGCCAGAACGTGCCGACCGAGCCGGTGATGGCCAGCGGCAAGCAGGTGCACGGCTGGTGCCACATCGACGCCATGACCATGCCGCCTACGGGCAACCCGGAGATCGTGAAGAGCTGCCCGCCGACGGAGCGGCGGGTCATCCGATTCCTGGGCGAGGGCGCGCCCGCCGCCGGCGCCACCGCGTTCATCGGCTGCGTGTACTAGCCAGGGCCGGCGCATCATCAAGACGCTTGCCTCGCGGCGCCAGGCTCGTATACTGCCCCTCCCCGCGGCGCCGCCGGTGCATCCGCCGGCGGTTCGCCGCCGGACCAGGCGAGGGCGCCAGCATGTACGCGGTCATCAGGACGGGTGGAAAGCAGTATCGGGTCGCCGAGGGGGAGAGTGTGCGCCTGGAGCGACTTCCGGGCCAGCCGGGCGAAGCGGTGTCGTTCCCCGAGGTGCTGCTCGTCGGCGGCGCCGAAGGGGCCCGCGTCGGTCGGCCGCTCGTCGAGGGGGCGCGCGTCGAGGGCACCATCGTGGCCCAGGATCGCGCCAAGAAGATCATCGTGTTCAAGCTGCGCCGGCGCAAGAACTACCGGCGCAAGGCCGGTCACCGGCAGCAGTACACCGACGTGAAGATCACCGGTATCAGGGTCTAGGAGGCAGTCATGGCGCACAAGAAGGGCGGCGGCAGCTCCCGCAATGGCCGCTATTCGGGCCCCCAGTACCGGGGCGTCAAGATCTACGACGGCCAGAGCGTGGTTGCGGGCAACATCCTCGTCCGGCAGGTCGGATCCGCGATCGCGCCGGGGAAGAACGTGGGAATGGGCCGGGACTTCACGCTCTTTGCCTTGCGGGCGGCCGCAGCGGCCCCGGGGGTTGGCCGGGCAACGTGGCGGCACTGCCCGCGCCGGTGGTGGCGGCCGCCTCCTGCCGTGCCGCCCGCTCCTCCGCCTCCTCCCGCGCCTCCTGCTCGCGCTCGCGTAGCTCCTTCTCGATCTGCGTCCGAGCGCGCTCGACGGCCAGCGACAGGCCAGGGGACAGCCGCGCCACCTGCGCCGCCGGCTGCGCCCGGCGTCCGCCGAGCAGCACGGCGGCGGCGCCCAGAAGCAGGATCAGCGTGATCGCTCCAAGGCCGAGCGCCACCGGCGAGAGCCGGCCCCTTCCCGCGCCGCGGATCTGGAACCAGGCGCTGTGCGTTTGGTCGAGGGGGCTCGGGCGCTCGGGTGCCGACAGCGGCGTGGTGGTCAGCTTGGCGTAGATGCGCTCCAGGCGCTCGGCGAGCGGTCCGGCGCCGGCGATCCTCTCGACTCGGTTCTTC